>JAPLQX010000041.1 GCA_026399435.1 Rhodocyclales bacterium | reverse complement strand
CGAAGGGCGGCAGGCCCGCATTCGCGAAGGCGCCGATCAGCATCGTGGCGTAGGTGATGGGCAGGTACTTGCGCACTCCACCCATGCGGCGCATGTCCTGCTCGTGGTGCATGGCGATGATCACCGAGCCGGCACCGAGGAAGAGCACTGCCTTGAAGAAGGCATGCGTCATGAGGTGGAAGATCGCCACCGAATAGGCAGAAGCGCCCAGGGCCATGGTCATGTAGCCGAGCTGCGACAAGGTCGAGTAGGCGACGACGCGCTTGATGTCGGTCTGCACGATGGCAATCAGCGCCATGAACAGCGTGGTGATGGCGCCGATGACGATGACGAAGGACAGGGCCGTATCGGACAGTTCGAACAGCGGCGACATGCGCGAGACCATGAAGATACCGGCCGTGACCATGGTCGCGGCATGGATCAGCGCGGAGATCGGGGTCGGGCCTTCCATCGAGTCGGGCAGCCAGACATGCAGCGGGAACTGCGCCGACTTGCCCATGGCGCCGATGAAGAGGCAGATGCAGACGGCGGTGATCAGCGGCCAGCCGGTGACGGCTTCGGTAAGCGTGGCGAGTTCGTTCCTCTTGGCGAATACCTCGGCGTAGTCGAGGCTGCCGGCGTAGGCGGCGATCAGGCCGATGCCGAGCAGGAAACCGAAGTCGCCGACACGGTTGACCAGGAAAGCCTTGAGGTTGGCATAGATCGCCGTCGGCCGGGTGTACCAGAAGCCGATCAGCAGATAGGAGACCAGGCCCACCGCTTCCCAGCCGAAGAACAGCTGGACGAAGTTGTTCGACATCACCAGCATCAGCATCGAGAAGGTGAACAGCGAGATGTAGCTGAAGAAGCGCTGGTAACCGGGGTCGTCCGCCATGTAGCCGATGGTGTAGATATGCACCATGAGCGAGACGAAGTTGACCACCAGCATCATGGTGACCGTCAGCGGATCGATCAGGAAACCGACTTGCAGCTTGAGCCCGCCGGATTGCATCCAGGTGTAGACGGCGCCGTTGAACAGGTGGCCGGCCTGGACGTCCTGGTAGATCAGTACCGACAGCGCGAAGGAGATCGCGACACCGAGGATGGTGACCACATGCGAGCCGGTGCGGCCGAGGATCTTGCCGAAGAACCCGGCCAGGATGGCGCCGGCCAGCGGAGCCAGGGGAACCAGCAAGTAGAGTGTCTTCATTCCCACTAGCCCTTCAGAGTGTCGAGGTCTTCGACATCGATCGAGGACAGGTTGCGGAACAGCACCACCAGAATGGCGAGACCGATGCCCGATTCGGCGGCAGCAACGACGAGGATGAAAAAGACGAAGAGCTGGCCCGAAAGGTCATTGAGATAGTGCGAGAAGGCAACAAAATTCAGATTCACCGCCATCAGCATCAGTTCGATGGCCATCAGCAGCACGATCAGGTTCTTCCGGTTGAGGAAGATGCCGACGATGCTGATGGCGAACAGGATCGCGGCCAGTATCAGGTAGTGTGAAAGCGGAACCATGCCTATTCTCCCTCCTTCGCCGCGACAGCGGGAAGTTCGACTTCAGGCGACATCTTGACCAGCCGCATGCGGTCCTTGGCCTTGACCGCGATCTGGTCGGACGAATGCATGGCCTTGTTGTCCTTGCGCCCGCGCAGGGTCAGCATGACCGCGGCGACGATGGCGACCAGCAGGATGACCGACGCGATTTCGAAGGGATAGGCGTATTCGGTATAGAGCAGGCGTGCCAGTTCCTTGGTGTTGCTGTAGTTCGCCGGCATGCTCTGCGGCGGCAGGTTGGCCAGGCTGAAATAGCGGCCGGAGACCACTACCGCCATCTCGCCAACCATCAGCAGGCCGACCAGCGCGCCCAGCGGCAGATTGTTCCAGAATCCCTGGCGCACGCGCTCGATGTTGATGTCGAGCATCATCACCACGAAAAGGAACAGCACCATCACTGCGCCGACATAGACCATGATCAGCGCGAGGGCCAGGAACTCGGCCTGCAGCAGCATCCACAGCCCCGCCATGTTGAAGAAGGCCAGCACCAGGAACAGCGCGGCGTGCACCGGATTGCGCGCCGTGATCACGCGCAGGGCGGCGACGACCGTGATTGCGGAAAAGAGGTAGAAAAGAATGGTCTTGAATTCCATGGCTGGATTAGCGTGGCTTTAGCGGTAAGGGGCATCCTGCGCACGATCGGCGGCGATCTGCGCTTCGTTCTTGTCGCCCACGGCCAGCAGCATCTGCTTGGTGTAGTAAAGATCGCCGCGCGCCTCGCCGTGGTATTCGAAGATGCGGGTCTGGACAATGGCGTCGACCGGGCAGGCCTCTTCGCAGAAGCCGCAGAAAATGCACTTGGTCAGATCGATGTCGTAGCGCGTGGTGCGCCTGCTGCCGTCGTCGCGTTCGGCCGACTCGATGGTGATCGCCAGCGCCGGGCAAACCGCCTCGCACAGCTTGCAGGCAATGCAGCGTTCCTCGCCGTTGGGATAACGGCGCAGCGCATGCAGGCCGCGGAAGCGGTTGCTTTGCGGGGTCTTCTCTTCCGGATACTGGATGGTGATCTTGCGCGCGAACATGTAGCGGCCGGTCACCGCCATGCCCTTGAACAGTTCCTTGAGGAACAGGCTACCAATGAAATCTTTTGCACCCATGATGATCTCTCTCGGCCCTATTTCCAGATGGTCAGCGGCGACATCATCCAGACGCCAACCACCAGAATCCAGACCAGCGTCAGCGGCACAAACACCTTCCAGCCCAAGCGCATGATCTGGTCATAGCGATAGCGCGGGAAGGTGGCCCGAATCCAGAGGAAGAAGAACAGGATCGCAGCCATCTTGAACGCCATCCAGTGGAAGCCATTCGAGAAGGCAACGCCGACGAGGGGTATTTGTTGCAGGAAACCGACCGGCGACAACCAGCCGCCGAGGAAGAAGATCGAGGTCATCGCCGAGATCAGGATCATGTTGGCGTATTCGGCGAGGAAGAACATCGCGAAGGCCATGCCCGAGTATTCGACCATGTGACCGGCGACGATTTCCGATTCGCCTTCGACCACGTCGAACGGCGCGCGGTTGGTTTCGGCCACGCCGGAAATCAGGTAGACGGCGAACATCGGCAGCAGCGGCAGCCAATTCCAGGAAAACACCCCGAGTCCGTAACCGGCGAACTGGCCCTTGCTCTGGGCGCCGACGATTTCGGTCAGGTTGAGGCTGTTCGACACCATCAGGACGGTGATCAGGCCGAGGCCCATCGAGATCTCGTAGGAAATCATCTGCGCCGAGGCGCGCATGGCGCCGAAGAACGGGTACTTGGAATTCGACGCCCAGCCGGCGACGATGATGCCGTAGACGCCGACCGAACTGATGGCCAGCAGATACAGCACGCCCGCATCGACATTGGCCAGGACCCAACCCGGCGAGAAGGGAATCACCGCCCAGGCGGCCAGCGCCGGCGCGATGGCCATGACGGGGCCGAGCACGAAGAGTTTCTTGTCTGCCGCGGTCGGGAACAGCACTTCCTTGAAGAACAGTTTCAAACCGTCGGCGATCGGCTGCAGCAGACCCCACGGACCGACCCGATTCGGGCCGATGCGAACCTGCATCCAGCCGATAATCTTGCGCTCCCAGAAGGTCAGGTAGGCGACCGACAACAGCAGTGGAGACAGAATCAGAACGATCTTGACCAAGGTCCAGAGCAGAGGCCAGACCGGCTTGACCGCAGGCCACAGGGGACCGAGCAAGCCTTCGACGAAGGGCAGAACGATGGCTTCCATCAGGCCTTCTCCACGCTCAGGACGGACGACATCGCACCCAATGCGAGGGTATCGGCATGCGCCGCCGCAATACGCACCACGCCGTCGGGCAGCCCGACGTCGAGTTGCGCCGGAAGCGTCATGGTCGCCGTGCCGCCAGCGCCGACTCTTGCCTTGTCACCCGACGCAAGACCGCACTTCGCCAGCGTCGCCGCATTCATGCGCGCCGTCGGTGCGGCAGAATCTGCTGCCTGCTGCAAGGCTGAAGCGCGCCGCACCAGGGAATCGGCAAAGTGAATCGGCACATCGGCTACCCGCTCGAGACTCTGTGCCGATGCCGTCAGATTCAGCGTGCCGCCATCGATGCCGTTATCCAGACTGGAGACAAACTCGGGCTGACCACCCAGCGCTTCAGCGCGCACTTCCTCGCTGCTGTTGAACGCGAACCCGCTCAAGTCGAGCAGGTTGCCCAGCACGCGCAACACTTTCCATGCCGGCCGGGTCTCGCCCAGCGGCTTGGCGGCGGCGTAGAAACTCTGCACGCGCCCTTCGGTATTGACGAAGGTGCCGGAGGTTTCGGAGAACGGCGAAACCGGCAGCAGGACAGCTGCATAGTCGAGCATCGCCTGCGACTTGAACGGGCTGAGGACCACGACGGCTGCGGCCTTGGTCAGGCTCGCCAGGGCCTGCGCGCCATCGGCGCAGTCGAGTTCCGGCTCGGCGCCGACCACCACATAGGCCTGGCGCGGATCTTTGAGCATCGCCGCGGCGTTCAGCCCTGCAGCGCCAGGCACTGCCTTGGCCACATAGCCGCCGACGCTGTTGGCCGCCTCGCCGAGGAAGCCATATCTACCGCCAAGAGTGGCAGCGAGCTGGCCGGCCAACACCTGCAAAGTGGCTGCCTGCGGATGCTGTTGGGCGAAATTGCCAAGAAGGACACCTGCACTGCTGCCCGAAGCCAGGCTCTCGGCAATGGCTTGCGCGTCGGCCGAAACGGTGACGCCGGCCACTGCAGTGTCAGCCGCGACGCCCTTGATCGCGCAGACCGCCTTGACCACTTGGGCCAGCATTGCCGGCAGTTGCGAGGGCGCGGCAATCGCGCGCGCCGCCAGTTTGATCAACAGATCATCGTCGGCGCTGTGCAGGACGCTGATCTGCGCACCGCGCTTGGCCGACTGGCGCAGGCGCTGGGCAATCAGCGGATGATCCTTGCGCAGGAAGGATCCGACCACCAGCACGCGATCGAGGCGGCCGATGTCGGTAATCTTCATGCCCAGCCAGGGCGTACCCTTACGCTTGCCGTCGGCCGAGAAGTCGCTGTGGCGCAGGCGGAAGTCGATGTTCTCGCTGCCCAGGCCGCGCAGCAGTTTCTGCGCGAGGTACATTTCTTCGAGCGTCGCGTGCGGGCTCAGCAGGCCACCGATGGCTGCGCCGCCGTGGGTCTTGGCGACGTCGCGCAACGCATGCGCGGCGTAATCAAGGGCCACGCTCCAATCGACTTCCTTCCACTCTCCACCCTGCTTCACCATCGGCTTGGTCAGCCGCTCGGCGGAACTCAGGCCCTGGTAGGAGAAACGCTCCTTGTCCGTCAGCCAGCATTCGTTGACGTCTTCATTTTCCAGCGGCAGGACGCGCATTACCTTGTCGTGCTTGGTCTGCACGATCAGATTGCTGCCGAGGCCATCATGCGGGCTCACCGACTTGCGCCGGGACAGTTCCCAGGTGCGGGCCGAGAAGCGGAAGGGCTTGGAGGTCAGTGCGCCGACCGGGCACAGATCGATGATGTTGCCGGACAGTTCCGTGTCCACGGTCTTGCCGATGAAAGGCATGACTTCGGCACGCTCGCCGCGGTAGGACTGGCCGAGTTCCATGAAGCCGGCTATCTCAGCGGTGAATCGGATGCAGCGCGTGCAGTTGATGCAACGGGTCATGTCGGTCGACACCAGCGGACCGAGATCCTTGTCGGGGACGACGCGCTTTTCTTCCTGATACTGCGAGGCCGACTCGCCGTAGCCGACCGCAAGATCCTGCAACTGGCACTCGCCGCCCTGATCGCAGATCGGGCAATCCAGCGGGTGGTTGATCAGCAGGAACTCCATCACGCCCTTCTGTGCGTTGACGGCCAGTTCGGAATGCGTGAATACCTTCATGCCGTTGGTTACCGGCGTGGCGCAGGCCGGCATCGGCTTCGGCGCCTTTTCCACCTGTACCAGACACATCCGGCAATTGGCCGCGATGGACAGTTTCTTGTGATAGCAGAAGTGCGGGATGTAGGTGCCCAGCTGATGGGCCGCCTCGATGATGGTGCTGCCGTCTGCGACCTGCAGCGTCTTGCCGTCGATTTCGATTTCGAGCATTACGCTGCCCCTGCCTTGAAGAAGCCGCTGCCCGCGCGCTGCACTTCGGGATCGACGAGGCACTTCTTGTGCTCGATGTGGTACTCGAATTCGCTCTTGAAGTGCTTGATGAAGCTGCGCACCGGGAAGGCGGCGGCATCGGCCAGCGCGCAGATGGTCTTGCCCATCATGTTATCGGTAACGCGATTCAGCAGATCGAGATCCTCGGGACGGCCCTGGCCGTGTTCGATGCGATGCACGACGCGATACAGCCAGCCGCTGCCCTCGCGGCAGGGCGTGCATTGACCGCAGGACTCCTCGAAATAGAAGTAGGACAGACGCTCCAGCGCCTTGACCATGCAAACCGTCTCGTCCATCACGATCACCGCGCCGGAACCGAGCATGGAGCCGGCCTTGGCGATGGAATCGTAATCCATGGTGCATTCCATCATGAGGTCTGCGGGCAGCACCGGGGCCGAAGAGCCACCGGGAATCACGGCCTTGAGCTTGCGCCCGCCACGCATGCCGCCGGCCATTTCCAGCAGCTTGGCGAAGGGCGTGCCCATCGGCACTTCGTAGTTGCCGGGACGATTGACATGGCCGGACACGGAGAACAGCTTGGTGCCGCCGTTGTTGGGCTTGCCGAGATTGAGGTAGGCCTCGCCACCCATGCCGAGGATGAAGGGAATCGCGGCAAAGGTTTCGGTGTTGTTGATCGTGGTCGGCTTGCCGTACAGGCCGAAATTCGCCGGGAAGGGCGGCTTGTAGCGCGGCTGGCCCTTCTTGCCCTCGATGGATTCGAGCAGGCCGGTCTCCTCGCCGCAGATGTAGGCGCCCCAGCCATGATGCGCGAACAGATCGAAGCTGAAGTCGGAACCAAGAATGTTGTTGCCCAGATAGCCTGCGGCACGCGCCTGATCCAGCGCTTCCTCGAAACGCTGGTACATGTCGAAGATTTCGCCGTGAATGTAGTTGTAGCCGAGCTTCGCACCCACTGCATAAGCGGCGATGATCATGCCCTCGATCACCGAGTGCGGATCGAAGCGCATCAGGTCGCGGTCCTTGAACGTGCCGGGCTCACCCTCGTCGGTGTTGCAGACGACATACTTCTCCGGCGCCGCCTTGGGCATGAAGCTCCACTTGAGGCCCGTCGGAAAGCCCGCGCCGCCGCGACCGCGCAACACCGACTTCTTGACCTCGGCGATCAGGTCGTCCTGGCTCATCTTGCTGGCGAGGATGCGCTTTAACTGGGCGTATCCGCCACGCGCCTCGTAGTCCTTGAGACTCCACCCCGCGTCGCCTTTGGACCAGCCGGTGGTGAGCAGAGGGTTGATTGTGTCGATCAGAGCCATGTTATTTGCACTCCGCCAGCAGCTTGTCGATCTGTTCGGGCAGCATGAAACTGCACATGCGCTTGTTGTTCACCAGCATCACCGGCGCGTCGCCGCAAGCGCCCATACACTCGCCTTCCTTCAGGGTGAACTTGCCGTCCGGGGTGGTCTCGTTGAAATCGATGCCGAGCTTTTCCTTGACGTAATCCGCTGCATGCACGCCGCCCGACAAGGCACAGGGCAGATTGGTGCATACCGTCAGCTTGTACTTGCCGACCGGTTGCAGATCGTACATGTTGTAGAAGCTCGCCACCTCGTAGGCAGCAATCGGTGGCATGCCGAGGTAGCCGGCGACAGCGGCGATGGTTTCCTTGGACAACCAGCCCTTTTCGTCCTGGGCGATTACCAGTGCGGCCATCACGGCCGACTGCTTCTGGTCGGCCGGATATTTGGCCACTTCCCGGTCGATTTTCTTGAGGGACTCTGGGCTCAATTCCGGACTCAACATGTCGTTTTGATTGTTCATGCGGCGGTCTATCGGTCCACGTCGCCAAGCACCAGGTCGATGGTGCCGATGATGGCAGTCGCATCGGCCAGCATGTGGCCCCGGACCAGTTCATCGACGCCCGCCAGATGCGGAATACCTGCCGTGTGCAACTTGATGCGATAAGGCTTGTTGGCGCCATCCGACACTGCCCAGACGCCCATCTCGCCCTTGGGATGTTCGATGGCGGCATAGGCTTCTCCGGCCGGCACGTGCATGCCCTCGGAAAACAGCTTGAAATGGTGAATCAACTCTTCCATGCTGCCCTTCATCTTCTCCCGCGACGGCGGCGCCACTTTGTGATCATCCGTGATCACGGGGCCGGGATTCTTGCGCAGCCAGTCGATGCACTGCTGAATGATGCGGTTGGACTGGAACATTTCTTCCATGCGCACCAGATAGCGGTCATAGGTGTCGCCATTGACGCCCACCGGAATATCGAAGTCCATGCGGTCATAGACCTCATAGGGCTGCTTCTTGCGCAGATCCCACTCGATACCGGAGCCGCGCAGCATCGGTCCGCTGAAGCCCATATTCAGGGCACGCTCCGGGCTGATCACACCGATGCCGACGGTGCGCTGCTTCCAGATCCGGTTGTCGGTCAGCAGGGTGTGGTATTCGCTCAGGTACACGGGGAAACGCTTGGTGAAGTCTTCGAGAAAATCCAGCAGCGAACCGCTACGCGCCTCGTTCAGTTCCTTCACCGTCTGCGCGTTCTTGAACTTGTTTTCCTTGTACTTCGGCATCTGGTCGGGCAGATCGCGATAGACACCGCCGGGCCGATAATAGGCCCCGTGCATGCGGATGCCGGTGAGCGCCTCGAGAACGTCGAAGATGTCCTCGCGCTCACGGAAAGTGTAGAGCACCATGGTCATGGCGCCGATATCGAGCGCGTGGGTGCCGATACTCAGAAGATGGTTCAATATGCGCGACATCTCGTCGATCATGACCCGAATGTACTGGGCCCGGATCGGCACCGCGACACCCAGCAAACGTTCCACCGCCAGGCAGTAGGCATGCTCGCTGGGCAGCATCGATGTGTAATCGAGACGGTCGAGATACGGCAGCGTCTGCAGCCAGGTGCGCGTCTCGGCCAGTTTCTCGGTACCCCGATGCAGCAGACCGATATGCGGGTCGGCGCGCACGATGACCTCGCCATCGAGTTCCAGCACCAGGCGCAGGACACCGTGGGCAGCCGGATGCTGCGGTCCGAAATTGATGGTGTAATTCTTGACGTCAGCCACGGCCGTCGCCTTTTCCGTAGCTTGCTTCGCGCACGATGCGCGGCGTGACTTCGCGCGGCTCGATGGTCACCGGCTGATAGATCACGCGCTTCTGCTCGGGGTCGTAGCGCATCTCGACATAGCCCGAAATCGGGAAGTCCTTGCGAAAGGGGTGGCCGACGAAGCCGTAGTCGGTCAGTATGCGGCGCAGATCGACATGACCCTCGAAATGGATACCGAACAGGTCGAAGGCTTCGCGCTCGTACCAATTGCCGCTGTTCCAGATCTCGGTTACCGAGGCCACTACCGGAAAATCGTCGTCCGGCGCAAAAACCTTTACGCGCAAACGCCAGTTATGGGTAATCGAAAGCAACTGGCTGACGGCAGCGAAGCGCTTGCCCTGATAGCCGGTGTATTCCGAATAATCGATGCCGCTGAGATCCATCAACTGCTCGAAGCGCAAAGCCGGATCGTCATGCAACCGGCGCATTGCTTCCAGATAGTTCTCTGCCGGGATCGCGACGGTCACTTCGCCCAGCGCCAGCACCGGTTCGCCGATGCGATCACCAAAGCTTTCCTTGAGTTGGCGTACAAGGCGGTCCAGTTTGGCGCTCATGGGATAGGTTTGGAGTCAGCGGGCAATGGTGGTGGTGCGGCGGATCTTGCTCTGCAACTGGATCAGGCCATACAGCAGCGCCTCGGCCGTCGGCGGACAACCCGGTACGTAGACATCGACGGGAACGATGCGGTCCACCCCGCGCACCACCGAATACGAGTAGTGGTAATAGCCGCCGCCATTGGCACACGAACCCATGGACAGCACCCAGCGCGGCTCGGCCATCTGGTCATAGACCTTGCGCAAGGCCGGTGCCATCTTGTTGGTCAGGGTCCCGGCGACGATCATCACGTCCGACTGGCGCGGACTCGGGCGGAAGACGATGCCGAAGCGATCGAGGTCGTAGCGCGAACAACCGGTGTGGATCATTTCGATGGCACAACAGGCCAGGCCGAAAGTCATCGGCCACATCGAACCAGTGCGCGTCCAGTTGATGATCTTGTCCAGCGACGTGGTGACGAAGCCTTCCTGCAAAATGCCTTCGATGCTCATGCGCCGATCCCTTGCGGTGAATGCGCCCGGACAACGCGCCTCATGACAATCGAGCGTAGCGAGCCAAGCTGTCGCCCCCGCCCCGGGGCGGGGGCCGGGGGGTGGGGGGCGAACAATTCGCAGTTACGATTCTTCATTCCCAATCCAGCGCGCCCTTGGCCCACGCATACACGTAGCCAACGACGAGGATGCCGATGAAGACGAACATCTCGACGAAACCGAACGTCTTCACCGCTTCCGTATTGACGATTTCCTTGAAGATCGCCGCCCAGGGGAAGAGGAAGGCGATTTCCAGATCGAACAGGATGAAGAGAATGGCGATCAGGTAATAGCGCACATCGAACTTCATGCGCGCATCTTCAAAAGGGGCGAAGCCGCACTCGAAGGCTGAGAGTTTTTCGCTGTCGGGACGATTGGGCGCAATCAACCAACCGAGAAGGATGGGAACGCACCCGAAGGCGAGGCCCACTAGAACAAAGACGAGGATCGGGAAGTAATTATCCAGCATTTTGGTGGCAAGCCACTTCACTCGTTTCGGTTGGCCGGCCAGTCCGCGATACCCCGCAAGACAACCGACACTCAACTACCTTTTTACTGCTTTGCAACTGTCACAATCACTGGTGCCGACGGCGAGACTCGAACTCGCACAGCTTTCGCCACTACCCCCTCAAGATAGCGTGTCTACCAATTTCACCACGTCGGCTTTGCGCTAGTGCGCGAGTGGCGCGAATTATATAACAAGCCATTGACTCGTTAGTGCGCCGCAACAAAAAAATCTATCCGCAGAGACTTCGCCACCCACTATTTCGGAATGTCCTTGGCCTTCGAGTCGGGCGCTGCCGGCATCTGCGTCGGGGCTGCAGGAGCCGTCTGCGCGGGAGCCGCATCCATCACGCTGCCCGAAACCCTGGGGCTCGACGTGGCGATATAGGAGAGTGCCAGACTGGTCAGGAAAAATACTGCCGCCAGCACCGCCGTCACACGTGACAGAAAATTCGCGGAACCGGTGGCGCCGAACAGGCTGCCCGATGCGCCGCTGCCGAACGCCGCGCCCATGTCGGCGCCCTTGCCATGCTGGAGCAGCACGAAGCCGATAACGCTGAGACCGGCGATGATGTGCACGGTCAGAATCACGGTATGCAATAAATCCATGAGAACCTCTTTAAATTATGTTCAGGCAGCAGCACAAATGGCGAGGAAATCCGCCGCCACCAGCGAAGCGCCGCCAATGAGTCCGCCGTCGATGTCGGCCTGGCCGAAAAGCTCGGCCGCATTGTTCGCCTTGACACTACCACCATACAGAATGCGCAGCCCGGCCGCGACATCGGCGCTGTCGCGCGCAAAGCGGGCACGGATCAGGGCATGAACCTCCTGTGCCTGCTCCGGTGACGCGGTGCGTCCGGTGCCGATCGCCCATACCGGCTCATAGGCCACCACGGCATTGGCAAACGCAGCAACGCCCGAACCGGCGAGCACGGCGTCGATCTGACGCGTCACCACCTCGCCGGTAATGCCCGACTCGCGCTCGGCGAGCGATTCGCCCACGCACAGCACCGGCGTCAGGCCGGCTTTCTGCGCAGCGGCGAACTTGGCCGCTACCACGGCATCGGTGTCGCCGAAGAAGGAGCGACGCTCGGAGTGCCCGACGAGGACATAACGGCAAGCAAAATCTGCCAGCATCGCCGCACTCACCTCGCCTGTCCAGGCCCCCTGCGCATGCTCGGAAACATCCTGCGCACCCCAGGCCACGCCGCCGCCTTCGAGCAGCGAACGCGCTTGTGCGAGATAGGGATAGGGCACGCACAAGGCGACCTCGGCCGGGCCGTTGACGCCATTCCGCACGGATTGCAGCAGCCCCAGGTTGGTGGCGAGACTGCCATGCATTTTCCAGTTTCCGGCAACGAGTTTGGTACGCATGATGGCGCTAGAGCGTGAATACGAAGCCCGCCATTATAACGGCAGCGCCAAACGAATGCCAGACTGACGACAGCGTGCAGAGCGCAGGTCCCGCCTGAGGGGGAGGCGAGCCGACATGGCAGGCTTCCAGTCCCGCCTGCACTGGTTGACACAAGTCAACAAGAAACCCCGCAAACAGTCGATACTTGCGCCCCAAGACCAACAATAAGCTTCGGAGTAGCCCAATGGAAACCATATCGACCGATGTTGTCATCATAGGCGCCGGAGGCGCGGGGCTGCGTGCCGCGATCGCCCTGGCTGAAACCGATCCCACGTTGCGCATTGCACTGATCTCCAAGGTCTACCCGATGCGCAGCCACACCTGTGCCGCCGAGGGCGGCGCGGCCGGCGTGATCAAGCCGGATGACAGCTTCGACATGCATTTCGACGATACCGTCGGCGGCGGCGACTGGCTCTCCGACCAGGATTGCGTCGAATACTTCATCCACGAAGCGCCCAAGGAACTCCTTCAACTGGAACACTGGGGCTGCCCGTGGAACCGCGAGGCGGATGGCTCGGTGGCGGTGCGGCCTTTCGGCGGCATGAAGAAGAAGCGCACCTGGTT
The DNA here is from genome assembly GCA_026399435.1 of Rhodocyclales bacterium. Lineage (GTDB taxonomy): Bacteria > Pseudomonadota > Gammaproteobacteria > Burkholderiales > Rhodocyclaceae > Sulfuritalea. The sequence continues at coordinate 40,152 of JAPLQX010000041.1, read as the reverse complement.
CGCCGCCGACAAGTCGGGCTTCCACATCCTGCACACACTGTTCCAGACCTCATTGCAGTTTCCCAGCATCACCCGCTACGACGAGTACTACGCGCTCGATCTGCTGGTCGATGGCGGCCGCTGTCAGGGCGTGACCGCCATGGAAATGCGCAGCGGCGAATTGCGCCAGTTCCACGCCAAGGCGGTGATCATCGCCGGCGGCGGCGCCGGCCGCATGTTCCCCTTCTCCACCAACGGCGCGATCAAGACCGGCGACGGCATGGCCATGGCCTACCGCGCCGGCGCGCCGCTGAAGGACATGGAGTTCGTCCAGTACCACCCGACCGGCCTGCCCAACACCGGCAGCCTGCTGACCGAGGCCTGTCGCGGCGAAGGCGGCATCCTGGTCAACAAACACGGCCGCCGCTACCTGGCCGACTACGGCATGGGCCCGGAAACGCCGGTGGGCCAGCCGCAACTCAAGACCATGGAACTCGGCCCGCGCGATCGCGTCAGCCAGGCCTACTGGCACGAACTGCAGAAGGGCAATACGGTGACCACCCAGTGGGGCGAATGCGTGCTGCTCGACATGCGCCACCTCGGCGAAAAGAAGATCAACGAACGCCTGCCCCTGGTGCGCGAACTGGCCGAGGCCTACCTCGGCGTCGACATCGTCAAGGAGGCCGTGCCGATTCGCCCCGTGGTGCATTACATGATGGGCGGCATTTCCACCAACACGGCGGCGGCCACGCCCCTGCCCGGCCTCTTCGCCGCCGGCGAATGCGCCTGCGTCAGCCTCAACGGCGCCAACCGGCTAGGCTCGAATTCGCTGGTCGAACTGCTGGTCTTCGGTCGCCGCGCGGCGCTCTCGGCCATCGAGCACGTGCAGGGCCTGCCGGCTCCAAACGCCGCAGCGCTGAATGCCCGTGCCGAGGAAACCCGGCAGCGCATCAGCGAGTTATTCTCGCGCAGCGACGGCACCGAATCGATGTCCGGCCTGCGCAAGGAAATGATGGACACGATGGAAAAGAACGTCGGCATCTACCGCACCGAGGAAGGTCTGCAAGAGGGCGTGAACAAGATCCACGAGCTGCGCCAGCGCTACCGTCGCGTGATCCTCACCGACAAGACCAAGGTCTTCAACACCGATCTGTTCCAGGTGCTTGAACTCGGCTCCATGCTCGACTGCGCTGAAGCGGTTACGGTCGGCGCACTGGCCCGCAAGGAATCCCGCGGTGCCCACCAGCGCCTCGATTACGTCGAGCGCGACGACAAGAATTACCTGTGCCACACCATGGTCTACCACCAGGGCCTGGATGTCCCCCGCGTCGATTACCTCGACGTGGTGATCACCAAGTCGCCGCCCGGCGTGCGCGATTACTCGGGAGACCACAAATGAAAGAGCGCACCGTCCAGCTCGAAGTCCTGCGCTACAACCCGGATACGGACACCGAGGCCCACTTCCAGCGTTATGAAGTGGTCTGCCAGGAAGAATGGGTGGTGCTCGACGCGCTCAACAAGGTCAAGGCAGACATCGACCCGACGCTCAACTACCGCTGGTCGTGCCACATGGCCGTCTGCGGCAGTTGCGGCATGATGATCAACGGCGAACCGAAGCTGTCGTGCCACGCCTTCCTGCGCGACTACGAGGGCGTGATCCGGGTCGAGCCGCTGGCGCATTTCCCGATCGAGCGCGATCTGGTGACTGCGCCCGACGATTTCATGGAGAAGCTCAAGCGCGTCAAGCCCTACGTCATTCCGAAAGAGAAGAAGCCGATCAGCGAGGGCGAATACAAGCAGACACCTGCGCAACTGATGAAGTTCCGCCAGTATTCGATGTGCATCAACTGCATGCTGTGCTATGCCGCCTGCCCGCAGTACGGATTGACGCCCAAATTCATCGGCCCGGCGGCCCTTACCCTGGCGCACCGCTACAACCTCGATTCGCGAGACGGCGGCCGCAAGGAGCGCCAGGAAGTGGTCGCCACCCATGAGGGCGTATGGGAATGCACCTTCGTCGGCGCCTGCTCCGAGGTCTGCCCGGCCCACGTCGATCCGGCCAGCGCGTTACAGCAAATGAAGATTACCAGTTCGATCGACTGGATCGTCGAACACCTGATTCCGGGAGGGAAGTCATGAGCCGCAACCCCTTGGTTAGAGAAGTTCCACCGACCACCTGGTATTTCCGCCAGCCACGGTACCTGCGCTACATGTCGCGCGAGATCACCAGTATTTTCGTCGGCGCCTACTGCGTGCTGCTGGTGGTCGGCCTGCAACGTCTGTCCCAAGGCCAGGCAGCCTGGGAAGCCTTCCTGCTGGCGCTGAAAAGCGCGGATTCGATCGTATTTCATGTGCTGGCCCTGGCCGCTGCCGTCTATCACGCCGCCACATGGTTCAACGCCACGCAAAAGGCCATGCCGGTGCAGATCGGCGAGGACTTCGTGCCCGGCAACGTAATTTCCGGCGCGCACTATGTGGCATGGATGGTGTTGTCCGTCGCCATCCTTTATCTTGCGGGAGTGTTCTGACCATGGCCAAATCGCACAAACCTGTCGTCTGGTTCCCCTTCGCCGCCGGCGGCACGGTCATCGCCTTCTTCATCCCCGTCATCGTCCTCCTCACCTTCCTGGCGGCGCTCGGTCATGTTCCGGCCGGGCTCAGCTACGAGCGGATGCATGCCTTTGCCGGCAACGGCCTCGGCAAGCTGATCGTCTTCGGCGTGGTCGCACTGTCGCTCTGGAGTTCGGCCCACCGGTTGCGCTGCACCTGTTACGATTTCGGCTTGCGCGCCGACACGCTGGCAGCGACCGTGCTGTACGTTGCGGCAATCGCCGGCAGCATCGCCTCCGCGGTATTCCTGCTGCGAATCTAGCAAGGGCACGTCGACAACGATTCGATTCCACTGCAGGAAAGGAAGTTCATGGCACCCCCCCAATTGGCCTCGCGCGAGGCGGTACGCGAAGAACGTCTCGGCGATGTCTGGAGCAATGACCTGAACGACGTCTTCGCCGACGTCGCGCCTTATTACGACCGCGCCAACAATATCGCCGCGCTGGGGCAGTTCGGCAACTTCCTGCGGCGCTTCATGCAACTGGTCGATTTGAAGCCGCAGCAGAAGGTACTGGATGTCTGCGCCGGCACCAACGCCATCGGCATCGCCCTGCTCAAGCGCGAGCCGACGCTCGACGTGCATGCCATGGATCGCAGCGTCGCCATGCAAACCGTCGGCCAGCAGCGTGCCGCCGCACTCGGCTTTCAGATCAAGAGCACCATCGGCGACGTGCACAAGCTGCCCTTCCCCGACAATCACTTCGATGTCGTCACGCTGCAATTCGCCTCGCGCCACCTGCGCGTGCGCGAGGTGTTCAGCGAAATCCTGCGCGTGCTGAAGCCAGGCGGCCACTTCCATCATTCCGACATGCTGCGCCCGCGCAATCCGATCGTGAAGAACCTTTACTACACCTACCTGCGCGGCTGCCTCGGAATCACCGGCCTGATAGTCGGCAGCGGCCCGGCGGCGGTCAAGGCCAAGCAGTATTTCCTCGATGCACTGGAACTGTTCTATACCGCCGAGGAACTGTCGATCCTGCTGCGCGAACAGGGCTATGTCGAAGTGAAGGCGGATACCGTGTTCCACGGCATGCTGGGATTCCACCGCGCGGTAAAGCCACGCGAAGCTCCGAAGGTCTAGCCAGAGGATGCAGCGAGCGCAGTCCCTCGCCAGACTCAACGGCCGGATACTCAACATCTACAGCCAGCGCACCACCACGGCGCTGCGTGCCGCCCTGCCCCTGCGCCTCGCACTGCCGCACCTGGAACCGGTACTGGTGCTGAACGTCGCCAAGGAAGTGCGCAAGGACACGCTGGTGATCCTCCGCGCCCACGAACTCGCCGCGGAAAACCAGCCAGACTGGAGCGAAATCCAGCCGCAACTGCTGCATGCGACGAAGGAAATCGACCGCATGTTTCTCGCCCGGGTCGGCAGCTTCCCGGTGGAAATCGTGATCCGCTACGAGGAGATCACGCCGATCCGCACCCGGCGCATGAAGCTGCTCTACGACGCCGCACAGAAAGTATTCACGGCGCGCAACAGTGGCCTTCGCTTGCGCGGCGCCGTATACGCAACGTTCTCGCGCGACGATTTTGCGCGACTGCTGGATGAACTGTTCCGGCTGTATGCCGAAGAAACGCGCTCCCTGAGTCGTTCGGTGCGTCTGCCGCGGCTGCTGGTTCCGCTACGCGAACTCATCGCGCAGGAATTGCTCAACGTCATGATCCGGGTAGCGCGACCGCTGGCGGCCGAGATCGCTACGACGACCTTCCGTTCCGCAACGCCGGCATCTCCCGGCGCGCCAAGTCCTGCGGAACCATCGGGAACGACCGTTCGTCCACTGCGGAACTAGCCGAAGCGCCCGGTGATGTAGTCTTCCGTCGCCTTCTTCTGCGGCTTGATGAAGATCTGGTCGGTGATGCCGAACTCGATCATCTCGCCGAGATACATGTAGGCGGTGTAGTCCGAGATGCGCGCCGCCTGCTGCATGTTGTGGGTGACGATGGCGATGGTGAACTCGTTCTTGAGTTCTCCGATCAGTTCCTCGATGCGCATGGTCGAGATTGGGTCCAGTGCCGAAGTCGGTTCGTCGAGCAGCAGGACTTCCGGCTTTACCGCGATGCCGCGCGCAATGCACAAGCGCTGCTGCTGGCCGCCCGACAGGCTCATGCCGCTCTGTCCCAGTTTGTTCTTGACCTCGTCCCACAGCGCCGCCTTGCGCAAGGCCCACTCGACCCGATCCTCCATCTCGCCCTTCGACAGACGCTCATGCAGCCCGACGCCGAAAGCGACGTTGTCGCGGATCGACATCGGGAAGGGCGTCGGCTTCTGGAACACCATGCCCACCCTGGCACGCAGCGAATTGGCTTCGACGTTCCTGGCCAGCATATCCTTGCCATCGAGCAGGAGCTGGCCGACCGCACGCTGCTCCGGATACAACTCGTACATGCGATTGAAGGTCCGCAGCAGGGTCGACTTGCCGCAGCCGGAAGGGCCGATGAAGGCGGTGACGTTGCGCTTGTAGATATCGAGGTTGATGTTCTTCAGCGCATGGTACTTGCCGTAATAGAAGTTGAAATTCCGGCAGGATATCTGCGCTTCCAGGCCTAGGGAGGGTTCATTCATCATCATCTTGGAGACTCGTGTCGGCAAATCAAACTCGGTGTTTGTCGCGGAACAGCACGCGAGCAAGAATATTCAGGCTCAGCACGCCGAGCGTGATCAGCAGGACAGCCGCCCAGGCAAGATCCTGCCAATCCTTGAACGGGCTCATGGCGAACTTGAAGATCGTCACCGGCAAATTGGCGATCGGCTGGTTCATGTCCAGCGTCCAGAACTGATTCGACAGCGCGGTAAACAGCAGCGGCGCCGTCTCGCCGGAAATGCGCGCCACGGCCAGCAGGATGCCGGTGAGCACGCCGGCGACCGAGGCGCGCAAGGTCACCCGGGTAATGACTTTCCATTTCGGCGTGCCGAGGGCGAATACCGCCTCGCGCAGCGTGTTCGGCACCAGCCGCAGCATGTTTTCGGTGGCGCGGATCACCACCGGAATCACCAGCATGGCCAGCGCAACGACACCCGACCAACCGGAAAAATGTCCCGCCGGCGCTACGTAGATTGCATAGACAAAAAGGCCGATCACGATCGACGGCGCCGACAGCAAAATGTCGTTGATGAACAGCGTGGTGCGGCCAAGCCAGGTGTGCTGGCCGTACTCCGCCAGATAGATGCCGGCAAGAATGCCGATCGGGGTTCCCACCAGGGTCGCCAGCGACACCAGCATGAGGCTGCCGACGATGGCGTTCAACAATCCGCCTTCCGAACCCGGCGGCGGCGTCATTTCGGTGAACAGCCTCATCGACAGGCTTGAAAAACCCAGCTCGAAGGTCGTGAACAAAATCCAGAACAGCCAGAACAGGCCGAAGGACATCGCCAGCAAGGCCAGCGTCAGGGCGATGCGATTGGTGAGCTTGCGCCGGGCGTGAAGTTCCATGGCCCGGGCTCAGGTCGTTGCGCCTTCCTGGCGCGACAGCTGCATCAGCAGCAGCTTGGACAGCGACAGGACGATGAAGGTGATGAAGAAGAGAATCAGGCCGAGCTCGATCAGCGACGCCGTATAGATTGCCGATTCTGCCTCGGCAAACTCGTTGGCCAGCGCCGAGGCGATGCTGTTGCCCGGCAGGAACAGCGAGAAGCCGCCGAAGACATTCATGTTGCCGATCAGGAAGGTCACGGCCATGGTCTCGCCCAGGGCACGCCCGAGGCCGAGCATGACGCCGCCGATGACGCCGACCTTGGTGTAGGGCAGCACCACGTTCCAGACCACTTCCCAGGTCGTGGCGCCGACACCATAGGCCGACTCCTTGAGCATGGCCGGCGTCACGTCGAAGACGTCGCGCATCACCGAGGCGATGAAGGGAATCGTCATGATCGCCAGTACCACCGCCGCGCTGAGAATGCCGATGCCCAGCCCGGGGCCGGAAAACAGCTCGCCGATCACCGGCAGTTTGCCCAGCGTGTTCGCCAGCAGCGGTTGCGCGTATTTCGCAAAGACTGGCGCAAACACCAGCAGGCCCCACATGCCATACACGATGCTGGGAATGCCGGCCAGCAACTCGATGGCGATGCCGAGCGGGCGCTTGAGCCAGACCGGCGCCATCTCGGTCAGGAACAGCGCAATGCCGAAACTGACCGGAACGGCAATGATCAGCGCCACCAGCGACGTCGCCAGCGTGCCGTAAATCGGAATCAGGGCGCCGAAGCGCTCCGCCGGCGGGTTCCATTCGCCCGACCAGAGAAAGCCGAAGCCGAACTTTTCGATTGCCGGCCATGCACCGTAGACCAGCGAGGCGATGGTTCCGGCCAGCATCAGCAGCACGAAAATCGCCGCCGATCGCGTCAGGTTGAGAAAAACCCAATCGCCCAGAGTGCCTTGCCGGAATGAACTCATTGGTCGCCGATCAGTTCAGGACAGGATTCGCAGCGCGCCTACTTGCCCGTCCAGACAGGCTTGCCCGACGTGTCCTTGATGTTGCCCCAGGCAGCGCGGATCAATTTGACCACGCTTTCGGGCAAGGCCACGTAATCAAGTTCGTCGGCCAGTTTGCCGCCATTCTTGTAAGCCCATTCGAAGAACTTGAGCGCTTCCAGGGCCTGCACCGGCTTTTCCTGCACTTTTTGCATCAGGATGAAGGTAGCGCCGGAAATCGGCCACGCGTCCTTGCCCGGCGCGTTGGTCAGGATTTCGTAGAACGCCGATTTGTTCCAGTCGGCGCCGGCGGCGGCGGCCTGGAATGTCGTGTCGCTCGGCGTCGGGTAATTGCCCGCCGCGTTTTGCAGCAGGGCATAGGTCAGCTTGTTCTGCTTGGCGTAGGCGAATTCGATGTAGCCGATCGAACCCGGCAGGCGCTGGACGAAGGCCGAGACGCCCTCGTTGCCCTTGCCGCCCAGCCCCACCGGCCACTGCACCGCCGTGCCCTCACCGACCTTCTGCTTCCACTCCGGACTGACCTTGGACAGATAGTTGGTGAAGATGAAGGTGGTGCCGGAACCGTCGGCGCGGCGCACCACGGCAATCGGCTGGTCCGGCAACTGCGTCTTCGGATTCAGATCGGCGATCGCCTTGTCATTCCACTTGACGATCTTGCCGAGGAAAATGTCGGCGAGAACAGCGCCGGTCAGGCGGATATCGCCGGTCTTGATGCCCGGCAGGTTGTAGGCCAGCACTTCGCCGCCGATCACGGTGGGAAACTGCACCAGCCCCAGCTTTTCGAGTTCCTCGGGCTTCAGCGGCATGTCGCTGGCGCCGAAGTCCACGGTCTTGGCGGTGATCTGCTTGATGCCCCCGCCGGAACCGATCGACTGGTAGTTCATCTTGTTGCCGGTGGCCTTCTGGTAGGCCTCGGCCCACTTGCCGTAGATCGGCGCGGGAAAGGTGGCGCCGGCGCCGGTGATGTCGGCCGCGCCGGCCGTCGAAATGACCAGCAGTGAAACGGCGGCAAGCCCTGCGTTCCTGAGGGTGCGAATCAGCATGTGATGACTCCTGTGAAATGTTCGGAAGAACCGGGATACCGGCTGGTGTGTTGCATCGCGAAAGAGTTTAGACAGCGAATGTTACAAAGCCGTGAAATGGCTCGCCGGGCGAATGTTTTCCCACGACCGCGGTCACGGACATGTAACAGGGCATATCTATCCTTGCCGGATGCCCCTTCTTCCTGTCGGCCTGCGCCTGCTGCTGGTCGGGCTCCATCTCCTCTACGGCGCGCTCCTTGTAGCGCTGCTCTTCCGCCTGGGTGGCGCGCCGTGGCACCAACACCTGAAACGTCACTGGTCGCGGCAGTTGCTGGTGCTGCTCGGCATCCGCGTCGAAGCGGACGCGGGCGAACTCGCCCGCATCGAGGCCGGCCTGCTGGTCGGCAACCACATCTCCTTCATCGACATCTTCGTCATCAACACCCTGTTGCCTTGCGGCTTCGTCGCCAAGAGTGAAGTCGCCCGCTGGCCCCTGATCGGCTGGCTTAGCCGCCACGCCGACACGGTATTCATCGAACGCGGCAGCCGCAAGGCCGCGCAGCGCGCGCAGCAGCAGATGCTGAAAGCGCTACGCACCGGCCGGCGGCTGGCGATCTTTCCGGAAGGCACGACCACCGCCGGCGACCGGCTGCTGCCCTTCCACGGTGCGTTGTTCCAGAGCGCGATCGACGCCGCCGTGCCGGTGCACGCGCTCGCGCTGAGCTATCACCGCGCTGATGGCGCCCGTTCGCTGGCACCGGCCTATATCGATGACATCAGCCTGCTGACCTGCCTGATCAGCGTGTTGCAAGCCGGCGGGCTGGTCGCGCGCGTCACGCTGGCGGCGAGTTTCGCCCCGCCGCTGTCGGATCGCCGTCACCTTGCCCACCGCGCCCACCAGGCGGTCGCCGCTGCACTGGCGCATTCAGAGGACAGCTCGCAACCTCTCCGTAACGAAGCGGCAATCAACTGGTAACGCCGGTTTCCCAGAATGCAGGCGAACCCAAAGAGCCCACAGGAGAACGCCATGCAAAAGCATTTGATCGAAACCACCGCCGCCAGCCAGCACGTCGGCTTCACCGTTGCGCTGGCGCGCAGCGAAGAGGAAATCCGCGAAGCACAGCGTCTGCGCTACAAGGTCTTTGTCGAGGAACTCGGTGCCCACATCAGCTCCGGCACGCCGAACCACGACATCGATCGCTATGATCCGTTCTGCGACCACCTGATCGTGCGCGAAAGCCATGCCGACCGCATCGTCGGCACCTACCGCATCCTGTCGCCGGATGCCGCCCGCCGAGCCGGCAGCTACTACTCGGAAAGCGAGTTCTTCCTGCCCCGGCTGCAGAACCTGCGCAGCCGCATGGTGGAAGTCGGACGTTCCTGTATCCACCCCGACTATCGCAGCGGCGCGGTCATCACCCTGCTGTGGGCCGGGCTTGCCGATTACATGGTCAGCAAGGGCTACGACTACCTGATCGGTTGCGCCTCGATCGGCATGGCCGACGGCGGACACAATGCCGCCAACCTGTTCACCCAGACGTGTCCCGCGCACATGGCTCCGGCGGAATACCGCGTATTCCCCAAGCATGCCCTGCCGGTTAAACGGCTCGCCAGCGACCAGCCTGCGCTGGTCCCGCCGCTGATCAAGGGATATCTGCGACTCGGTGCCTGGGTCTGCGGCGAACCGGCCTGGGATCCCTACTTCAACACCGCCGACCTGCTTCTGCTGCTGCCGATGTCGCGCATGAACCCACGCTACATGCGTCACTTCATCAAGCCTGCGGAACCGGTCGTGGCATGAGCATCGCCGGGATCGCTGCCGCGGCACGCGAAGGCCGCCGACTGCACGTGCTGATGGTCAGCGACGTCTACTTTCCGCGCATCAACGGCGTCTCGACCTCGATCCAGACCTTCCGTACCGCCCTTGCCCGCCTCGGCGTGCGGGTCACGGTGGTGGCGCCCGACTATCCGGGGACCGACCGCGAGGCCGACGCCGACGAGGACATCCTCCGCCTGCCTTCCCGTGGCGTGCCGCTGGATCCGGAGGACCGGCTGATGCACTGGAGTTCCCTCGCAGATCTCGATCGCGGTCTCGCCAGCGCCGTCCCACCGGGGGATACCGCTTCGCATAACTATGACCTTGTACATGTGCAGACCCCCTTCGCCGCACACTACGCCGGCCTGCGCCTGGCGCGGGCGCACGGAATCCCCTGCATCGCCACTTACCACACGCATTTCGAGGAATACCTGTGCCACTACATCCGCTTCCTGCCCAGGAGCGCGCTGCGCGCCGCCGCACGTTGGCTGGCACGCCATCAGTGCAATGCGCTCGACTCCGTGGTAGTGCCCTCGCAACCGATGGCCGCCACCTTGCGCGACTACGGCGTCACCCAGCCGCTGCACGTGATTGCCACGGGCTTGCCCGAAAGCCAGTTCGTGCGCGGCAACGGCAGACGGTTTCGCCAGGCCTGGAGCATCGCGCCGGAACGCAAGGTGGCGCTGTTCGTCGGCCGCGCCGCGTTTGAAAAGAACATCGGTTTCCTGCTCGACATGCTGGCGCTGGCGCGCCAGCAGCAGCCGCAACTGCTGCTGGTGATTGCCGGCGAAGGCCCCGCATTGCCGGCCCTGCGTCGTCAGGCCGCCGCCCTGCACATCGAAGACCACGTCCGCTTCGTCGGCTACCTGCCGCGCGAAGGCGGTTTGCGCGACTGCTACGCCGCTGCCGATGTGTTCACCTTCGCCTCGCATACCGAGACCCAGGGCCTGGTGCTGCTCGAAGCCATGGCGATCGGTCTGCCGGTACTGGCTATCGCCGCGCTGGGGGCGGCCGAAATCATTCTCCCGCGGCGCGGCGCCGTCGCCGCCGCCGACACGCCGGAGGCCTTCGCTGCACAACTGGCGGCACTGCTCGATCGACCCGCCAAACTGGCCACCATGGCCGACGAGGCCGTGGACTTCGCTCGCGAGTGGGATGCCGCGACACAGGGCGCCCGGCTCGCCGCGCTCTACCGCCAACTGGTGCGCGCGCCCATCGCCGTCGACTGCGCCCTGCCCCTGACCGCCCGCCGATGAATAGCGAACCCGTTGCCGAAGAAAGCCCCTTCAAGGGCCAGACCGGCCTGCGCCGCATCTGGAATGCCTTCAGCTATTCGCTATCCGGCCTGCACGCCGCCTACGTCAACGAAGACGCCTTCCGCCAGGAGAGCCTGCTGGCGGCGCTGCTGATTCCGGTCGCCCTGGTGCTGCCCGCATCCGGTATCGGCAAAGCTCTGATGATCGGCAGTGTGTTGCTGGTTCTTGTCGTCGAGTTGCTCAACTCCGCCATCGAGGCCGCCATCGACCGCATTTCACTGGACCGGCACCGGCTCTCCAAGCGCGCCAAGGACATCGGCAGCGCAGCGGTGCTGATCGCCCTGATCAATGTGCTGGCGACGTGGTCGCTGGTGTTGTTCCTGTGAGCACGGCATGACAGCCCCGCTCCATGTCGCCATCGTCACCGAGACCTACCCGCCGGAAGTCAATGGCGTCGCCATGACGCTCGGCCGCATGGTGCAGGGCCTGCTGGCGCGCGGGCACCGCGTCAGCCTGACGCGGCCGCGACAACATGCCGGGGATGCGCCGGTCGCCGCGCCACGGTTGACGACGACGCTGGTGCGCGGTCTCCCGATTCCGGGTTACGCCGGTCTCCGCTTCGGCCTGCCGGCGCCGCGCCTGTTGCGCCGCCAGTGGCGCGCCGACCGGCCGGACGTGGTGCAAGTCGTCACCGAAGGGCCGCTGGGCGCGTCGGCCGTCGCCGTGGCGCGCGAGCTCGACATCCCCGTGGTGTCGGAATTCCACACCAATTTCCACGCCTACAGCCGGCATTACGGCTTCGCCTGGCTGGAAGGCATGGTCGCCGCCCATTTGCGACGCCTGCACAACCGCTGCCGGATGACGCTGGTACCCTCGCATCAGCTTGGCGTCGATCTGCTGCGCCGCGGCTACCACCGCATTCGCGTGGTGGCCCGCGGCGTCGACACGCAACTGTTCAACCCGGAACGCCGCAGCGCCACGCTGCGCGCCGCATGGAACGTTGCCAACGGCGACTTGGTGGTAGCCCATGTAGGCCGTCTGGCACCGGAAAAAAACCTGCCGCTGCTGCTCGCCACGTTTGCCGCGATCCGCAAGTACGCCCCGAGTGCACGCCTGCTGCTGGTCGGCGACGGTCCGTCGCGCCGGCGGCTGGAGCAACAGCACCCCGAGCACATCTTCGCCGGCATGCGCCACGGCGAGGATCTCGCTGCCCACTACGCCTCGGCCGACCTGTTCCTGTTTCCCAGCATGACCGAAACCTACGGCAACGTCACCCTCGAAGCGCTGGCCAGCGGCCTGCCGGTGGTGGCCTACCGCATGGCAGCCGCCGCCGAACTGATACGCCACGGCGACAACGGCATGCTCGCCTATCCCGGCGCCAGCGACCGGTTCGTGCGCGCCGCGCTCGATCTCGTCACGTGCCACGGTGTCAGGCAGCGCGCCGCCAAGGCTGCACCGCAGAGCGTGGCCGCCCTCGATTGGGAGCGCATTCACGACCGATTGGTGAATGCGTTGCGCGAAGCCATCGCCCTGCCCGCGATGGCGGCGGCGAACGAATCGATCTATCGCTTCACTCCTGACTGATGCACGTCCGCTCGATCTTCATCTCCGACGTTCATCTCGGCACCCGCGGCTGCCAGGCCGAGCGCCTGCTCGACTTCCTGCGCGACTACGACAGCGAGAACCTGTTCCTGATCGGCGACATCATCGACTTCTGGTCGATGAACCGCGGCATCCACTGGACCCCGGCGCAGAACACCGTCGTGCAGAAGATCCTGCGCCGCGCCCGCCACGGCCAGCGGGTGATGCTGATCCCCGGCAACCACGACGAGGCGATGCGCGAATACGACGGCGTGTCCTTCGGCGACATCGAGGTCAGGCTCGAGTACATTCACGTCGCCGCCGACGGCCGCCGCTACCTGCTGCTGCACGGCGACGAGTTCGATCAGGTAACGCGCTACCACCGCTGGCTGGCGGTCATCGGCGATGTCGGCTACAACCTCCTGGTGCGCCTCAACGCCTCGCTCTCGCGACTGCGCCGCCTGCTGCGCCGCCCCGGCTACTGGTCTCTTGCCGGCTATGCCAAGAGCCGCGTCAAGCGCGCCGTTTCCTTCGTCTTCGACTTCGAGGATTCCCTGATCCACGCCGTGCGTGAACGCGAATTGGACGGCGTGATCTGCGGCCACATTCACAGCGCCGCGATCCGACCGGTGGATGGCGTGGTCTATGTGAACTGCGGCGACTGGGTGGATAGCTGCACCGCCATCGTCGAACACCACGACGGCCGCCTGGAACTGGTCCGCGCCTGGGAACCCGTCGTCCCAGCGGCAGCAGCACCTGCCCCCGCGGCCCACGCCACCGTGTCGCCAGCGCCAGCGCGGTGCGTCCCTGCGGGAACTCTTGACGAACTACCGCAGGAGACCATCTCCTGTAACGGAAACGCAATGCGACTGTAATAATTCGTCGACAGTTCGGCGGATACACTCGGCCACACCTTCCTCCCGGCATCGATCCGATGGCTGAACAAATCGCTCTCAAACTGTCGGTCGCCGAAGATCGTCACGGGGCTCTGCTGCGGCAACCGGCCCTGGCCACGGCGACCGCGCGCGAGCAGTTCCACCTGGTCAGCATCTACTACGACACCGGGCGCATGGCATTGCGCCGCGCGGGCATCCTGCTGCGCCTGCGCAAGAACGGCGCAGCGTGGCAGCAGACGGTCAAGCGTCAGGATATATCGCAGAGCGGCCTGACGCGCCGGCCGGAGTGGCAGACGCCCTACCTCAACCACTTCGATTTTTCCTGCGTCGATGACGCCGAACTGCGCGAATGGCTGCAGCGGGACAAGATCGCCAGTCGTCTCGCGGCCGTCTTCGAAACCAACATCCGCCGCACCGTCTGGCAACTCGATCCGGGCCCGGGCACCCGCATCCTGGTCAAGCTCGACCGCGGCTGGGTCGCCGCCAGCGGTCGCCGCGAAACGATTTCCGAACTTGAACTGCAACTGCTGTCCGGCAGCATCGACAGTCTTTACGCCCTTGCCCTGCAACTCGCACAGCGCCAGGCCCTGCCCCAGCTGCTGCTGTCGAAGGCCGAGCGGGGCTACCGGCTTTTCCGCAACACACCGCCAGCCCCGGTGAAGGCCGGCGACGTGCCGATCGATGCCGCGGAGACACCGCTGGCAGCCTTTCGCCTGATCGCCCTGGATTGCCTGTCGCACCTGCAGCTCAACCACGACGGCGCCGTGCGCAGCGACGATCCAGAATATGTGCATCAGATGCGGGTCGCCACGCGCAGGCTGCGCGCCGCGCTGCGCATGTTCCGCCCGTTGCTGCCGGCCGGGTTCGCGGAGCAGCTGGTGCCGCCGTTGCGCGAAATGATGCGCGCATTGGGGCAGGCCCGCGACCTCGACGTGCTGATGGCGGAGATCGTTGCCCCGGTCGCCGCCGCCCTGCCCGACGAGCCGCGCCTGACCGATCTGGCCAGCGCCGTCACCAATCGCCTCTACGCCGCCCGCGCCGACATCCGCCACGTGCTGCGGCAACCCGGCTACGGGCAGTTGCTGCTGACCGCCGGCAGCCTGCTGCAGCGCGCCCCCTTCATCGAACCACCCGCCGCCGAAGACGAGGCGCCATCCCTGTTGCAGTTCGCCGACCGCCGTCTGCACCGGTTGCTGAAGAGGATTCTCGAACTGGCCGACGCCGCCCGCGTCGACTACCCGCCCTCGCTGCACCAGTTGCGCATCGGCATCAAGCGGCTGCGCTATGCCATCGAGTTCTTCGGCCCGATGATGCCCGGCAAGTCCGGTGTCGCCGCAATCAAGCGCCTCGCCGGACTGCAGCACGAACTGGGGCAACTCAACGATCTCGCCAGCGCGGGCACCCTGCTGATGGTCTGCGCCGGGCACGACCCGCATTTGCGCGAGGCGGTGACGCTGGTCGGCGGCTGGCACGGACCGCGCCATGCCGCGCTGCTCGCCGACATTCCCGACAAGCTGAAACGGATCCGCGGACTGAACCTGCCACGACTGAGCTGACACGGCGGCTTAGTGTCTGGCCGCATTCTGTGCTCCAGTGTTCTCGAGCCACAGCCCGATCTGCGCCAGCACCCACGCTTCGTCATCGAGCGGCAGGTCATGTCCCGCCTCAGGATGGACCGCGATCCGCGCCTCCCAAACCGCGGCCAGTTGCAGCGAGCAGCGCGGATCGACCAGCGCGTCCCGCGCGCCCGCGAGCAGCAGCAAACGCTCGACCGGCCGCTTGCGCGGTGCGCGGTAGCGCGCCGCCGCCAGCAGTTGAGACAGGACATTGCGCGGCGACACGGGGTTTTCGCGGCGCCATTGCAGCCATTGTTCCATCACCACGGCGGGATCGGGCACCAGCCGGGTGGTCGTCTCCAGAATCGACGCCTCCAGTTTCCGGTCGCTCGGCTTCGGGCCGAACAGGCGCAGCAGACGCGGGTAGTTGGCCGGTCGCAGGCGTCGGTAAAACGGGCTGAACGGCCGCAGGCTGGTGCTGATCAGCACCGCCGCGCCGATGTCGCCGGGATACCGATCTGCCCAGGCGACAGCCACCATGGCACCCAGCGACATCGCCAGCACCCGACAGGGCGACAGGATTCCGAGATTTGAAAGTTCGGCGTGGCAGTAGTCCGCCATGGCCTCGACACTGCGCGGACTCGCCAGGCCGTTGAGCTTGCCGTTGCCGGGCAGATCGAAGCAGATCACCCGCGCACCGTCGAAAGCGTCGCCGAGATGCTGCGGAAACCTTCCCCAGTGGCGCGATTCGCGCGTCAGTCCGCGCAGCAATATCCAGGTAGTCACGGCGGCGCTCCGCCATACCAGCGCTGCATGGCGCGCCTGCGGTGAGTCTCGCGCGCCTCGCCGGCCGGCAGCCACAGGGCATGGCCGCTGGCCGCGCGGGTCATGAAATCGAGCCATTGCAAATGACGCCGCAGTACCCTCTGGCGGCGGTGCTCGATCAGCGGATTGAAGATGCCGTGCCGTGAAAACAGTTGCCGCGGGTTCTTCTTTACCCACAGCCAGGAACCCATTTCGAGCGTCAGCGGCAGGAACACGCGTTCGACCCGCTCCAGGCTGCGCAGATAGAGGTAGTCCCACAGGTCGCCGTGTGCCAGGTATTGCCGGCTCTGCGGTTCGAACACGTAGCGATGATGCCGGTGCGTCTGGTCGAGAATTTCCAGCAGCGCATTCATTTCCGCCAGATGAGGAATCGGCGACGCGGTGTGTGCGTAGGGAAACCATATGCGGTCGGTGACACCGAATCCGGAATGGCAATCGACGGCCATGCTGAAGCGATGGCTGAGCAATTCGTCGTCAACCAGCTGGCATACAGCGGCGGCTTCAGCCTCCAGCGGCCCGGCGACGGGACCCCGGTACCACGGCAGGCGCGGACTGAAACGATGTCCGCCAACCAGGAAGGGTGCCCTCTCCCGTGCTTCCAGCGGCGCATTGCGCATCAGATCGACGCCATTCGGATTGGCGCGCGTGCGCCGCCACATGCCACCGGGATTGACCACGGGCACGAAGACCAGACGGACGTCTTCCAGCTGACGCTGCAGGGTACTGTCCCAGCGCAGCCGGCTGACGATGCTCTGCAGGAAGGCGATGACCACCTGGGCGCCGATTCTTTCCAGTCCGTGGACGCCGCCGAAGATGCCGATGGCCGGCACGGCGGAATCGGGGTTGCCCAATGCGATGGCGAGCAACGGCAAACTCCGGTCGCCGCAAGGGATCTGGCAAAGGGTTCGCGCCTCGATGCCGGCACCGCCGGCCGCGACAATCTGCTCCAGCTCGTCGAGTTCGTGAATGCCCGCGTGCGTCATGGCAGGAGGATAACGCAAGCACCCTCGGATTATTCCGTGCCTGTCCCGATTTGGCGGGGTTTGCACGATTTGTCATCCAGCTGAAAACTATCTGCAACACACGACGCCTATGTTGCGGGTTGCTGCCACAACCAGGAAGGGAACCCGCCATGCAAGCCTTG
Organism: Rhodocyclales bacterium; assembly: GCA_026399435.1. Classification (GTDB taxonomy): domain Bacteria; phylum Pseudomonadota; class Gammaproteobacteria; order Burkholderiales; family Rhodocyclaceae; genus Sulfuritalea. The sequence goes on along the minus strand of JAPLQX010000041.1, from coordinate 23,037 downwards.
ATCGACCGACTCTTCGGCGACATCGACCGCCTGTTCGACGACCAGTGGGTGGCGATCTGGCTGCTGGACGATTTCTGAACGCGAGCCCGACCTTTCCCCAATCCGACAAACCGGCATTCATGATGCGACGCTTCATCAACCATCCCGCGCTGGCCCTCGGCAGCACACTGCTCTGGGGCGCGATCGAGCTTCTGGCCCTGCTGCGCTCTCGCTGGAATCAGCCCGGCCGCCCGCATGGAGGCTGGAACGACGGCTTTACCGGCGTCATGCGCAGCAACCAAAAAAAGGCAAAGACACCATGAACATTTACAGTCAAGGCGACGAGATCGCCGCAGACGCCAGTCCTCACAGTCGCGCGCTGCGGAGCCTGATGGACGATCGCGGGCTGCATGCCGTATACCAACCCATCTTCGACGTCCGTCAGGGACGCCATTTCGCCTGCGAAGCGCTGATCCGTGGCCCGGAGAATTCGGCACTGCATACGCCGGCCGCCTTGTTCGCGGCCGCGGCTTCCGAGCAATGGACGCACGAACTCGAATGGCTGGCGGTGGAAACCGCCATCCTGCAATTCGCCGAGCAGCATTGTGCGCTGCGGCTCTTCGTGAACATGAGCATCGGCTGCCTGCACGCCAGCCGCAAACGTCTGGTCGCGGTGCGCCAGGATCTGCTGCGACTCGGCGTGCCGCCGTCGCGGATCGTCATCGAGCTGACCGAAAACGAGTCGGTGACCGATTTCTCCGATCTGCAGGAGACCCTGCAGGACTTTCGCCGGATCGGCATCCAGATCGCCATGGACGACATGGGCGAAGGCTTTTCCAATCTGCGCATGTGGTCCGAGGTGCGCCCGGAGTTCGTCAAGATAGACCGCCACTTCGTTTCCGGCATCGACACCGATCCGCTCAAGCTGCATTTCGTGCGCGCCATGCACGAGATTGCCGATGCCTGCGGCAGCGCCCTGATTGCCGAAGGCGTTGAAACCGGGACGCAACTGGCGGTGCTGCGCGACCTCGGTATTGTCTATCTGCAAGGCTTCGGCATCGCCCGGCCGGCCCGCATCATTCCGCCCTTGTCGCACCGTGCCCACCCAACCGCGGCGAACGACAGCAGGCTGGTATTGCCGTCCCGCCCGGCGAACGGGCCGCGCATGCCGCGCATCGACCAGCTGCTGCACGAAGTGCCTCCCGTTTCGCCCGACACCGACAACGACGCGGTCTACCGCCTCTTCGAGCACCAGTCGGCACTCAACATCGTGCCGGTGGTCGCCAAAGGCCAGCCGGTGGGACTGATCACGCGCAGTGCGTTGATCGACCGCTTTGCCCGCCCCTTTCGCCGCGAGCTGTATGGCAAGCGGCCCTGCACCATGGTCATGGATCGGCCCTTGCTGTTCGACGAGGCACAAAGCGTGCAGGAAGTCGCACAGGCCATCGGCAGCCTGCGCGGGATTGAGCTATGCGACAGCTTCGTCATCACGCGGCAGGGCCGCTATCGCGGCATCGGCTTCCTGCGCGAACTGATGGCGATCATCACCGACATGCAGATTCGCGCCGCCCGCTATGCCAATCCCCTGACCCAGCTTCCCGGCAACGTGCCGATCAACGAACAGATGGACCGGCTGATCGAGGCCGAGCTCGGCTTTGTCGCTGCCTATTGCGATCTCGACCACTTCAAACCCTACAACGACACCTACGGCTACCAGCGCGGCGACCGGATGATCCAGCAGCTCGGCGCGCTTCTGACCGAAGCGACGGCCGATCATGCCGATTTCGTCGGCCATGTCGGCGGCGATGATTTCATCGTGCTGCTGCAAAGCCGCGACTGGGAAACGCGGCTGCGACGCGTGATCGACGAGTTCGACGCCGCGCTGCCGCAGCATGTGACGAACGCCATGCACCTTGCGGCTGGCGGCTATTGCGGCGAGGACAGGCGTGGCCAGGCGGTGTTCCACCCGCTGCCGGCATTGTCGATCGGCTGCGTAATAGTGCCGCCGGGCGCCTTCGCCAGCCACCATGATGTTTCCGCCGCCCTCAGCGAAGCAAAGAAGGAAGCCAAGCGCATCCCCGGCAGTGCGCTGTTTGTCGAGCGACGCCAATATCAAGTCCGTGGCGCCTTGCAAGACTATGAGGGGGCGCCGGGCGCCGTGTCGCCAGCACCAGCGCGGTGCGTCCCTGCGGGAACCTTTGTCGGGCCGCTTCCCTGCTGCGAGGTGTAGCCGGCACCCCTGCTGTAATGCCAGCGTCACAGGCATGCGGTAGTCTGCCGGCCTCATTCATGCGGAGCGCAATGTGGACTTGATACTCTGGCGTCATGGCGAAGCCAAGGAAGGCAGCGGCCCGATCGCCGACGCCGACCGGGAACTCACCGCAGGAGGACTCAGGCACGCACAGCAGATGGCCGAATGGCTCCGCCAGCAGCGGTTGCGCGATACGCTCGTGCTTTCCAGCCCCGCGCGGCGCGCGATGCAGACCGCGCAGACGCTCGGTCTGCCGTTCAAGGTCAAGACGCAACTCGGCGTCGACGCCAGCACTGCCGACCTGCTTGGGGCGGCGGACTGGCCGGACCATTCCGGCGCGATCATCCTGGTCAGCCATCAGCCGGCGCTGGGACGGCTGGCCTCGCTGCTGCTGGCCGGCACGGAAGCCGACTGGACCATCAAGAAAGCGGGAATCTGGTGGTTTACCAACCGCGTGCGTCACGACGAAACCCAGACCGTGCTGCGCGCAGTGCACAACCCATGAACGGCCCTGAGAACTCGCCGTCAGCAGGGAGCTACTGGCCGAAGGCGTGCCGCACCGCGCCGGCGATGGCCTCGGCCTGCCCCGTCACGAGTGAGGATTCGCGCCCTTCCACCATCACCCGCAACAGGGGTTCGGTGCCCGAGGGACGCAGCAGTACTCGCCCGCCGCCATCGAGCTTCGCCTCGGCGGTTTTCACCGCCGACTTGATGCCGACGTCTGCCGCCCAGTCGAAACCGGCTGGCATCTTCACGTTGATGAGCTTCTGCGGATACAGCGTCAGATCGGCACAGGCCTCGGCCAGAGTCTCGTTCGTTGCGCGCAGCGCGGCCAACACCTGCAAGGCGGCGATGATGCCGTCGCCGGTGGTATGGCGATCGAGACAGATGATGTGCCCGGAGTTCTCGCCGCCCAGGAGCCAGCCCTTTTCCTGCATCAGCTCCAGCACGTAGCGGTCACCCACCTTGGCGCGTCCGCAGGCGATGCCGAGCCGCGCCAGAGCGTGTTCGAAGCCGAGGTTGCTCATCAGCGTGCCGGCCACGCCGGGCACAGGCTGGCTGTGCGCACGATGGCGGGCAATCACGTAAAGCAGCTGGTCGCCGTCGTAGAGCGTGCCGGCCGCGTCGACCATCACCAGGCGGTCGCCGTCGCCGTCGAGCGCGATGCCGCAGTCGGCGCGGGTTTCCAGCACGGCGCGACGCAACGCCTGGGGCGCCGTGGCGCCGACGTCCTGGTTGATGTTGAGCCCGTTCGGCGTGTCGCCAACGCCGACTGTCTCGGCGCCGAGTTCATGGAAAACGCTGGGCGCGACGTGATAGGCCGCGCCGTGGGCGCTATCCACCACGATCTTGAGACCGCGCAGGTCGAGGTCGTTGGGGAAGGTGCTCTTGCAGAATTCGATGTAGCGTCCGGCGGCGTCATCGACGCGGCGCGCCTTGCCGAGCCCCGCCGACTCCATGCAACTCATCGGCTGCTCGAGCCGCGCCTCGATCTCGAGTTCCACCGCGTCGGGCAACTTGGTGCCCTGCGCCGAAAAGAACTTGATGCCGTTGTCGTTGTAGGGATTGTGCGAGGCGGAGATCACCACCCCCGCCTGCAGGCGCAGGGCACGCGTGAGGTAGGCGACCGCCGGCGTCGGCATCGGCCCGCAGAGCATCACGTCGACCCCCGCGGCGGAAAACCCGGCCTCGAGCGCGGCTTCCAGCATGTAGCCGGAAATGCGCGTGTCCTTGCCGATCAGCACCGTGGGCCGCTCGCCCGCCGGGAGGCCGTCGCGCGCCGCCAGCGCCGAACCTGCAGCAAAGCCCAGGCGCATGACGAACTCCGGCGTGATCGGTGCCTGCCCGACGCGACCGCGAATGCCGTCGGTACCGAAATACTTGCGTCCCACTCAGTAGTCCTCCACCGCTTGCAGTACCGCCAGCGCATCGCGCGTCGCCGCAACGTCATGCACTCGCACGATGCGCGCTCCGCGCTCTACCGCCAGGACATTGGCCGCAATTCCGGCATGAACCCGTTCCGGCGCCCCCCGCCCGGTCAACAGGCCCAGCACCGACTTGCGCGAAAGACCCACCAGCAGGGGCAGCCCCGGCACCACCAGTTCGTCCAGGCGGCGCAACAATTCGAGGTTGTGCTCGAGGGTCTTGCCGAAGCCGAAACCCGGATCGACCGCAATCCTGTTCAAGGGGATGCCCGCCGCCTCAGCCGCCGCAACGCGCTCGGCGAGAAACTCGGCAACCTCGAGCACGACATCGGCGTAATGCGGATCGTTCTGCATCGTGCCAGGCCCACCCTGCATGTGCATCAGGCAGACCCCGGCCCGGCTGGCAGCGACCAGTTCCATTGCGCCCGGTGCGCGCAACGCATTGATGTCGTTGATCATGTCGGCGCCGGCCGCCAGCGCGGCACGCATCACCTCGGGCTTCACAGTGTCGATCGACAGCGGCGTGCCGCAGTCGTGCAGGGCTTCGAAGACCGGCAGCAGACGATCGATCTCCTGCTGCACCGGCACCGTCGCCGCCCCCGGCCGCGAAGACTCGGCGCCGAGGTCGAGAATGTGCGCGCCCTCGTCGATCAGCCGCCGGCCCTGGGCAATGGCGGCTGCGATATCGCCATGCAGGCCGTCGCCGGAAAACGAGTCGTCCGACAGGTTGACGATGCCCATGATGAGCGGGCGCTCGGCATTGAGGACAAAGCGGCCGCAGTGAAAATTCTGTGTCATGAAAGAACGAGAGCCCCCGAATCGGCAAGTCTTCGGCGGCCCGTCCGGGTTGTCTTTGCGGTCAGGCCGGTGCCGGCGCGGTCGGCTCGGGACCCGGCGCGCTGTCGCCCCGGGGTGCGGGCGGCGCACTGGAAGGCTTGGGTGGACGCGGCGGCAGGCCGGCCATGATGTCGTTGATCTGGTCGGCGTCGATGGTCTCCAGCTCCAGCAGGGCCGCGGCCATGGCTTCGACCTTGTCGCGGTTGTCTTCGAGCAAGCGGCGAGCGCGGGCGTATTGCTCGTCGAGCATGCGGCGAATTTCGGTATCCACTTTCTGCATGGTCGATTCCGACATGTTCTTGTGCGTGGTTACGGACCGGCCGAGGAAAATCTCGCCCTCCTCTTCACCGTACACCATCGGGCCCAGGCTGTCGGACATGCCCCATTGCGTCACCATGCGCCGGGCAAGATCGGTGGCGCGCTGGAAATCGTTGGAAGCGCCGGTGGTCATCTGCTGCATGAACAGTTCTTCGGCAATGCGGCCACCGAACAGGACGGCAATGGTGCACAGCAGGCGTTCGCGATCCTGGCTATAGCGTTCCTGATCGGGCAACTGCATGGTCAAACCCAGCGCACGACCGCGCGGAATGACGGTCACCTTATGCACCGGATCGGTCTTGGGCAGCAGCTTGGCCACCACGGCGTGACCGGATTCGTGATACGCGGTGTTCCTGCGTTCCTCTTCGGGCATGACCATGGAGCGGCGCTCGGCGCCCATCATGATCTTGTCCTTGGCGCGCTCGAAGTCTTCCATGTCCACCAGGCGCTTGTTGCTGCGCGCGGCAAACAGCGCGGCCTCATTGACCAGATTAGCCAGGTCGGCGCCGGAGAACCCCGGACAGCCACGTGCCAGAATCGACGCGTCGATGTCCGGCGCCACCGGCACCTTGCGCATATGTACCTTGAGAATCTGTTCGCGGCCGCGAATGTCGGGCAGCGGCACCACGACCTGGCGGTCGAAACGGCCGGGGCGCAGCAGCGCCGGGTCGAGCACGTCGGGACGGTTGGTGGCGGCCACCACGATCACTCCCACCGAAGGTTCGAAGCCGTCCATCTCGACCAGCATCTGGTTCAGGGTCTGTTCGCGCTCGTCGTTGCCGCCGCCGAGGCCTGCACCGCGCTGGCGGCCGACGGCGTCGAGTTCGTCGATGAAGATGATGCACGGTGCAGCCTTCTTGGCCTGATCGAACATGTCGCGCACGCGCGCGGCGCCGACACCGACGAACATTTCAACGAAATCGGAACCGGAAATCGAGAAGAAAGGCACCTTGGCCTCGCCCGCAATCGCCTTGGCCAGCAGCGTCTTGCCGGTACCAGGGGCGCCGACCAGAAGGACGCCACGGGGAATGCGGCCACCGAGTTTCTGGAACTTCGACGGATCGCGCAGGAAGTCGACCATTTCGTAGACTTCTTCCTTGGCCTCGTCACAGCCCGCCACATCGGCGAACGTGATGGTATTGGATGATTCATCCATCATCCGCGCGCGGCTCTTGCCGAAAGAAAAAGCCCCGCCCTTGCCGCCGCCCTGCATCTGGCGCATGAAGAATACCCAGACGCCGATCAGCAGCAACATGGGAAACCACGAGACAAAAATACTGGTCAGGAAAGACTGTTCCTCCTCGGGCTTGGCGACGACCTTGACGTTGTTCTTCAGCAGGTCGGAGACCATCCACAAGTCGGGCGGAGCATAAGTGGTAATTTTCTTGCCTTCTGTGGTGGTGGCTTCCAGCGTACGGCCCTGAATTACCACCTTGACGACACGGCCCTGCTTCACCTCTTCGAGGAACTGCGAGTACTCCAGCGATCCGAGCACGGCCTGGCGCGTATTGAACTGATTGAACACCGTCATCAGGACAATGCCGATCACCAGCCAGATCGCCATATTTTTGAACATGTTATTCAAGGTGGAGCCTCTCTTTCCCTCAATAGGGATTACATATCAATTCATTCTAATGCTGATCGCCAGGACCTGCAAACGCGATGGACCGTGCGTCAGGCCTTCTTGTTCCTCGCCAGCAGGTATATCTCGGCACTACGGTTGCGCGAGGCGGCCGGCTTTCTCATCTGCAGGGTCTGAAACTGTTGCTGCAGCGCCAGGCGCAATTCCATGAAGCCATCGCCCTGAAACACCTTGACCAGCATGTCGCCCCCGGGTTTCAGATGCAGACCGCAGAACTCCAGGGTCAATTCGGCCAAAACCATCACGCGCGCCTGATCGACCATGCCGATACCCGACATATTGGGGGCCATGTCCGACAATACAAGATCAACCTGACGGCCATCGAGGGCATCGGCCAGTGCCTGCAGCACTGAATCGTCGTGGAAATCGCCCTGGATGAACTGGACGCCATGCACGGGCTCCATCGGCAGCAGGTCGAGCGCAATCAGGCGCCCGCCCGGTGCTATCCGCTTGGCGGCGACCTGCGACCAGCTGCCGGGTGCCGAACCGAGGTCGACTACCGTCATGCCCGGCTTCAGCAGCTTGTCCTTGTCGTCGATTTCGGTCAGCTTGAACGCGGCGCGCGACCGCCAGCCCTCTGCCCGGGCACGCTGCACGTAGGCATCATTGACGTGCTCGGTGATCCAGGCCTTGGTGGTCTTGTTCTTCTTGACCTTGTCTTTCTTGTTGCTCTCGATCTTGCCGCTCACGTTACAATTCCGCCATGACTGAAAATACTGCCCAACTGAGCCCCACCCAGCGCCGCGCCCTGAGGGCCGCCGCGCACCATCTGAATCCCGTCGTTTCCATCAGCCAGAAAGGCCTGACGCCTTCCGTCCTGGCGGAGATCGACCGTTGCCTCAAGGCCCACGAACTGATCAAGCTGCGACTTTACGGCATCGAACGGGAAGTACGCGAGGCTCTGTTCATTGAAATCTGCACTGCGCTCAATTGCGCCGAGGTGCAGCACATCGGCAACCTGCTGGTGCTCTGGCGCGAAAACCCCAAGGATGCCACGGCGCAGGAGTTCCCGGAGGGACGCACCGCGCTGGCTCCGGCAAGACGCCGCAAGGAGCCGCCGGCGACCAAGAAGCAGGCTGCCGCCCGCAGCGAAGCCCGCAACCGCAAGCAGCGCTGAAACTAGCGCCCCCTGCCCCGCTCCTGCAGTATCACCAGCGCGATCCCGAGCAGGGTTTGCACCAGATAGAGCGCGCTCGACACGCCGTGCCAGGTGGTGAAGCGATCGCGCAATGCGCTTTCCATGACCCGGCGCGGCAGGGCGTCCGCCTGTAGCTGCGCCAGTATCGGCTGCACGCCGAAGTGCCCGGCCGCGGTCAGGGCGAGCATCAGCAGCACAATCCAGAAGACCCCGGACTTGAATACTCGCCAGCCTTTGGCAAACAGCACGAACAGGATCAGATAAGTGCCGCAAACAAGGCCGACCCAGGCCGTGATCGAGAACATCGCACCCGCCAGACCACCGGCCACGCTGCGATCGGCAAGCTGGGTGAACAACACGGGTGCGGCGATCAAGCCGATGGCCAGCAGACCGCCTACCCAGACCGCAACCGCGATGCTGTAAAGCGCGGACGTCAGGCCTCTCATATCAGACGTACTTGACGTCGAGTATTTCGTACTCGCGCCGCCCGCCCGGCGTCTGCACCTCGGCAACATCGCCGGCAAACTTGCCGATCAGCGCGCGCGCCACCGGGGAATTCAGCGAAAGCATGCCGGACTTGATATCGGCTTCGTCGTCGCCCACGATCTGGTAGGTGACGGTGTTGCCGCTTTCCAGGTCTTCGAGCTCGACCGTGGCGCCGAACACGACGCGGCCGTCGGCATCCAGCGACGCCGGATCGATGATCTGCGCGTTGCCCAGCTTCCCCTCGACCTCCTTGAGGCGACCTTCGATGAAGCCCTGGCGTTCCTTGGCGGCATCGTACTCGGCGTTCTCCGACAGGTCGCCATGCGAGCGCGCCTCGGCGATCGCGGCAATTACGGCCGGACGATCGACCGTCTTCAGTCGCTGCAACTCCTTTCGCAGCAGGTCGGCACCGCGCAGGGTAATCGGGAATTTTGCGCTCATGCTTTAGTTCCGGCCACTGCGTTTAACGCCGAAGAGCCGGCGTTAGCCTGCACTGAAACTTCCGTTTTCAGCTCGGCGTGCAAGGCCTGCAATGAATAGGTTTCGAGGCCGGCATGACGCATTCCGGCACAGGCGGCGCGACCGCCCTCGACGGTGGTAAACAGCGTCACCTTGGCGCCCAGCGCGGAAGTGCGGATCGAGCGCGAATCCGCAATCGCGGTGCGCTTTTCTTCCACGGTGTTGACGATCAGCACGATCTCGCCATTCTTGATCATATCGACGATGTGCGGGCGGCCCTCCGTGACCTTGTTCACGACATCCACCGGAATGCCGGCAGCGGCGATTGCACCCCCGGTGCCCCGTGTCGCAACAAGCGAAAATCCCAGTTCGTGCAGCTCCCGCGCAACATCGACGGCCTTCGGCCGGTCGGCCGGCTTGACGCTGATGAACACCTTGCCGGATGTCGGCAGCCGCGTGCCGGCAGCGAGCTGCGACTTGACGAAGGCTTCGCCGAAAGTGCGGCCGACGCCCATCACTTCGCCGGTGGACTTCATCTCGGGGCCGAGAATGGTATCGACACCGGGAAACTTGATGAAAGGGAAGACGGCTTCCTTCACCGAGTAATACGGTGGAACGATCTCGCGAGTCACGCCCTGATCGGCCAGACTGCGCCCTGCCATGCAGCGCGCGGCGATCTTCGCCAGCGGCAAGCTGGTGGCCTTGGAGACGAAGGGCACCGTGCGCGAGGCGCGCGGATTGACTTCGAGCACATAAACCACCGCGTCGTCGCCCCGCCCCTGAATGGCGAACTGCACGTTCATCAGGCCGACGACATTGAGGCCCTTGGCCATCATCTCGGTCTGGCGGCGCAGTTCGTCCTGGATTTCCGGACACAGGGAAAACGGCGGCAGCGAACAGGCGGAGTCGCCCGAATGCACGCCCGCCTGCTCGATGTGCTCCATGATGCCGCCGATCAGCACCTGCTTGCCGTCGCACAGCGCATCGACATCGACTTCGGTGGCGTCGTTGAGGAAGCGGTCGAGCAGCACCGGGGAAGCGAAGGACACCTTGATCGCGTCACGCATGTAGCGTTCGAGATCTTTCTGCTCATGGACGATTTCCATGGCGCGGCCGCCCAGCACGTAGGAAGGCCGCACTACCAGCGGGTAGCCGATCTCGGCCGCGAGACGAATCGCGTCCGGTTCGGTGCGCGCCGTGCGATTCGGCGGCTGCTTCAGACCCAGGTCATGCAGCAGCTTCTGAAAGCGCTCGCGGTCCTCGGCAGCGTCGATCATGTCGGGGCTGGTGCCGATGATGGGCACGCCATTCGCCTCGAGTTCGCGCGCACGCTTCAGCGGCGTCTGGCCGCCGAACTGCACGATGACGCCGGTCGGCTGCTCGACGTGGACGATTTCGAGAATGTCTTCCAGGGTCACGGGTTCGAAATAGAGGCGATCGGACGTGTCGTAGTCGGTGGACACGGTCTCGGGATTGCAGTTGACCATGATGGTCTCGTAACCGTCTTCGCGCATAGCCAGCGCCGCATGCACGCAGCAGTAGTCGAATTCGATGCCCTGGCCGATGCGGTTGGGGCCTCCACCCAGTACCATGATCTTCTTGCGTGTGGTCGGCCGTGATTCGCACTCTTCCTCGTAGGTCGAGTACATGTAGGCGGTCGAGGTGGAAAACTCGCCGGCGCAGGTGTCGACGCGCTTGTACACAGGGCGAACACCGAGCGAATGGCGCCGCTCGCGCACCGCCGTTTCGCCGCTGGCCCCGGCTGCCGGATCGTGACTGGCGTTGACCAGGGTGCCGATGCGGCGGTCCGAAAATCCCTTGCGCTTGAGATTGCGCAGAGTGACGGCATCGAGGTCATTCAGATTCTGCGAACGCATCCAGCCTTCGGTGGTGATGATGTCTTCGATCTGCACCAGGAACCATGGATCGATCTTCGTCAGGTCGAAGGCCTGCTGCAGCGTGTAGCCCTCGCGGAAGGCCTGGGCGAGATACCAGATGCGCTGGGGACCGGGGCTGGCCAGTTCGCGATTGATTTCCTCGCGGTCGGCTTCGATTTCATCGAAACCATAGACGCTGACTTCAAGCCCGCGCAGCGCCTTCTGCATCGATTCCTGGAAGCTGCGGCCAATCGCCATGACTTCGCCGACCGACTTCATCTGCGTCGTCAGGCGGTCATTCGCCTGGGGAAACTTCTCGAAGGCGAAGCGCGGTACCTTGGTCACCACATAGTCGATCGACGGCTCGAACGAAGCCGGCGTGGCGCCGCCCGTAATGTCGTTCTTCAGTTCGTCGAGGGTGAAGCCCACGGCCAGCTTGGCGGCGATCTTGGCGATCGGGAAACCGGTCGCCTTCGAAGCCAGCGCCGAGGAACGCGACACGCGCGGGTTCATCTCGATCACTACCATCGCGCCATTCTGCGGGTTGATGGCGAACTGCACGTTGGAACCGCCGGTATCGACGCCGATCTCGCGCAGCACCGCGATGCTGGCGTTGCGCATGATCTGGTATTCGCGGTCGGTCAGCGTCTGCGCCGGAGCGACGGTGATCGAATCGCCAGTATGGACGCCCATCGGATCGAGGTTCTCGATCGAACAGATGATGATGCAGTTGTCCTTGTGGTCGCGCACCACCTCCATCTCGTACTCTTTCCAGCCCAGCAAGGATTCCTCGATCAGGAGTTCCCGGGTCGGCGAGGCTTCGAGGCCGCGCTTGCAGATCTCGACGAATTCTTCCTGGTTGTAGGCGATGCCGCCACCGGAACCGCCCATGGTGAAGGAAGGCCGGATGATGGTGGGGAATCCCATCGCGCCCTGCACCTGCTGCGCCTCCTCCATGCTGTGGGCTATCCCCGAGCGGGCGGAACCGAGGCCGATGCGGGTCATCGCCTGCTTGAACTTCTCGCGGTCCTCGGCCATGTCGATGGCCTCGCGCGAGGCGCCGATCATCTCGACACCATATTTCTCGAGCACCCCATGTTTGGCCAGGTCGAGCGCACAGTTCAGCGCGGTCTGCCCGCCCATGGTCGGCAGCACCGCATCGGGCCGCTCCTTGGCGATGATGTTTTCCAGCACGCGCCAGGTGATCGGCTCGATGTAGGTGACGTCAGCCATCTCCGGATCGGTCATGATCGTCGCTGGGTTGGAGTTGACCAGAATCACCCGGTAGCCTTCTTCGCGCAGGGCCTTGCAGGCCTGGGCGCCGGAATAATCGAACTCGCAGGCCTGGCCGATGACGATCGGGCCGGCACCGATGATCAGGATGCTGTGGATGTCGGTTCTTTTAGGCATGGTCCATCATCCCGGTGAAGCGGTCGAAAAGGTAGGCCACATCGTGCGGCCCCGGGCTGGCTTCGGGATGCCCCTGGAAGCAGAACGCCGGCCGATCGGTCCAGGCCATGCCCTGCAGGCTGCCATCGAACAGCGACACATGAGTCACCTTCACGTTCGCCGGCAGAGTCGAAGGATCGACCGCGAAGCCGTGATTCTGGCTGGTGATCAGCACCTGTCCGGTTTCGAGATCCTTGACCGGATGGTTGGCGCCATGATGACCGAATTTCATTTTGAGCGTCTTGCCGCCGGCCGCCAGACCCATCAGCTGATGGCCGAGGCAGATGCCGAAGGTCGGCAGGCGCCGCTCGAGAAACTCGCGGATCGCCGCCACGGCATAGTCGCAGGGCTCCGGATCACCAGGCCCGTTGGACAGGAAGATGCCGTCGGGATTGAGTGCCAGGACTTCCGCCGCCGGCGTCCTGGCCGGCACCACGGTGAGCTTGCAGCCGCGCGAAGCCAGCATGCGCAGGATGTTGCGCTTGACCCCGAAGTCGTAGGCGACCACGTGGTAGTGGAAATTGTCAGGCTTTGCAAAACCTGCGCCAAGTTTCCATTCGCCCTCGCTCCAGGCATAGGACTGCTGCGCGCTGACCACCTGCGCCAGATCCATCCCTGCCAGACCGGAAAAGGCCCGCGCCTGGGCCACGGCAGCATCGGCGTCGAGCTGCTCACCCGCCATCAGGCAGCCGGCCTGGGCGCCGTTTTCGCGCAGAATGCGGGTCAGCTTGCGCGTGTCGATGTCGGCCAGGCCCAGAACATTTTCGGCTTGCAGGTAGGCGTCGAGCGTCTGCTCGCTGCGGAAATTCGAGGCCAACAGCGGCAGGTCGCGGATCACCAGACCGGCGGCATGGATGCGCCCGGCTTCGCAGTCTTCGCGATTGACGCCGTAGTTGCCGATGTGGGGATACGTGAGGGTAACTATCTGGCGGGCGTAGGACGGATCCGTCAGGATTTCCTGGTAGCCGGACAGCGCGGTGTTGAACACCACTTCGCCCACGCTGCTGCCGCTGGCGCCGATGCCTTTGCCTCTAAAAACCGTTCCGTCGGCCAAGGCTAGAAGGGCGGGCGGAAAGTGAGGCACGATGGAACTCCCGGAACAAGACAATTCGGCAATCGGAACCGGACACCGCTTGATTCACAAAGCGTCCGGCAAACCTTTGAATTATAGCTTGTCAGACCGCCTATCGCAAACCCGCGCGACCCGCGGAAGTCGCCGCCGGCGAACTCCTCTGCTACTTCAGGCCCAGCACGTCCTGCATGTCGAACAGGCCGTGCTTGCGGCCGTGCATGAAGCGCCCGGCGCGCAGCGCGCCCAGCGCATAGGGCATGCGGCTGGCAGACTTGTGGGTGATCTCGATGCGCTCGCCGGCGCCGGCAAACAGCACCGTATGGTCGCCGACGATGTCGCCGCCGCGGATGGTCGAAAAGCCGATCTGCGTTGCCGGCCGCTCGCCGGTATGACCTTCACGCCCATAGACGGCGCACTCGGACAAGTCGCGACCGAGAGCAGCCGCCACTACTTCACCCATGCGCAAGGCAGTACCGGAAGGGGCGTCGACCTTGTGCCGGTGATGCGCCTCGATGACTTCAACGTCGTAGCCTTCGTTGAGGATGCGCGCCGCAAGGTCGAGCACGCGGAACACCGCATTGACGCCGACCGCCATGTTCGGTGCGAAGACCACGGGAATCTCGCGCGCCGCCTCTTCAATGGCGCGCTTGCCAAGTTCGGAAAATCCGGTCGTGCCGATGACCAGACTGACCTTGTGGCGTCGGCAGGCCTCCAGATGCTGCAACGTGCCCTCGGGCCGCGTGAAGTCGATCAGGCAGTCGGAAACCGCCAGAGCGGCATCGAGATCGGCGCCGATCCTGACACCGCAGGGGGCGCCGAACAATTCGCCGGCATCCTTGCCGAGAAACGGACTGCTGGCGTGTTCGAGCGCCGCGGCAAGGATGGCGCCTGGATCCTGTTGCACGGCCTCGATCAGCGTGCGGCCCATGCGGCCCGAACTGCCGGCAATGGCGTAACGGATTTTTTCCATGCCCTACTTCTTCTCTTGGCTGTCGGCGCCGCTGGCTGCCGGAGCAGGGATCTCGATGACCTGTGCGGCAGGCCTGGGCGCCTCGGTTCTGGAACCGTCTTCGGCCACCACATCGCCGGCGACGCGGGTCAGCTTGTTGTCCTGGAAGAACACCGTAAGATTGCGTTGTTGAGCCTCGCCATGTCCCGGTTGGAACCGATACACATAGTCCCAGCGATCGACGTGGAACATGTCTGCCACCAGCGGCGAGCCGAGAATGAATCGCACCTGGTCGCGGGTCAGGCCGGGCTTCAGCTGCGCCACCATTTCCTGCGTCACCAGATTGCCCTGGCGCACGTCGATGCGGTAGGGCGAGAGATAGTTGGTGATCTGCGGTGTATTGGAACAGGCTGCCAGAAAAGGCAGGAGCAACAGGATTCGCTTCATCGGGAAATTCCGGAAAACCACTATCGGGTCAGGGCTGCCGTATTCTGGCACGCCTCGTCTCTTCCCGATTGCATTATCCCAATCGGGGCGCGAAAACTATATCATAGCTGCCACCCTCCACTGCACGTTCCCGAGCGGCCAAGAGGCCGCGCATACCGCTCCATGACCCATCCCGACGACTTAAAGAGCATCGGCCTCAAGGCAACCTATCCGCGCCTGAAGATTCTCGACCTCTTCCACAAGCTGCAGGCTGAGGGCTCGCCGCGCCATGTCACGGCAGAAGATGTCTATCGCCACCTGCTGGCCGACGGCATGGACATCGGCCTGGCCACCGTCTATCGCGTGCTGACACAGTTCGAACAGGCCGGCTTGCTGCAACGTCATCACTTCGAATCCGGCAAGGCGATATTCGAACTGAACGAAGGGCAGCACCACGACCATCTGGTCTGCGTGGAATGCGGCCGGGTGGAAGAATTCTTCGACGCCGCGATCGAAAAGCGCCAGATCAAGATCGCGGAAGAACGCGGCTTCACGGTTCGCGAGCACGCCCTCTATCTCTACGTCGAGTGCCACAAGACGAACTGCCCGCACCGCAAGGCTTCGGCCTGACGCTGCAGCTTGGAAGCGTTTCTCACCTCGGCCACTCTGGTCGCCATCGCCGAGATCGGCGACAAGACCCAGTTGCTGTCTTTCGTTCTCGCTGCCCGGCTGCGCAAACCCCTGCCGATCATTGCCGGCATCTTTGTCGCCACCCTGCTCAATCACGCCCTGGCCGGCTCCGTCGGCGTCTGGCTGGCGCAACTGATCGCGCCGCAATGGCTGCCCTGGATCACCGGTACGGTCTTCATCGTCTTCGGTCTCTGGGCCCTGCACCCGGATTCGCTCGATGAAGACCCGAAGATTCATCCTGCCGGCGCCTTTGTCACCACCATCATCGCCTTCTTCATTGCCGAAATGGGTGACAAGACGCAGTTCGCCACGGTGGCGCTGGCGGCTCAGTTTCAGGGCGCATTGATTGCAGTAGTGATGGGCACCACGCTGGGCATGATGCTGGCCAACGTTCCGGCGGTCATTGTCGGCGAGAAACTGGCCAAACGCCTGCCGCTAAATCTGATTCGCTGGATCGCTGCCGGGGTATTCATCGCCACTGGTGTGGTGACGATGCTCGGCGCACCCGGCTTAGCTTAGGCCGAGCATTTCCGCCGCGTGGCGGCGCGTGGTTTCGGTAATTTTCTCGCCACCCAGCATGCGCGCGATCTCGCCGACCCGGGCTTCGGAATCCAGTACATTCACCGAAGATGTCGTCGCGCCGTCGCGCGTTTGCTTGGCGATCGACCATTGCCAGTCGGCCTGCGCCGCCACCTGCGGCAGATGGGTCACGCACAGCACCTGTCGGCTCTTGCCCAGTTCGCGCAGCATGCGGCCGACAATTTCGGCGACGCGACCGCCGATGCCGACATCCACTTCGTCGAAGATCAGCGTGCCAGCGGGATTGGCCTGGCTGGCGATGACCTGCAGGGCAAGGCCGATGCGCGACAACTCGCCCCCGGAGGCCACCTTGGCCAGCGCGCGCAAGGGCTGGCCGGCATTGGCCGAGACCAGGAATTCGACACTCTCCAGTCCGCTGGAGGCGCCTTCAGGCAAAGACTCCAGGGCAATTTCGAATCGTCCGCCGGCCATCGCCAATTCCTGCATGCCGGCGGTCACGGCCTTGGACAAGGCCTTGGCAGTCTTCGTGCGCAAGGCCGAGAGTTGCTTCGCCACCTGACGAAAAGCCGCTTCCGCCATGGCTTCCCGCTCGGCCAGCGCGGCCGGGTCGGCACGCAGCGTGAGCTCGGCCAGGCGGGCCTGCAGGCCCTGCAGCAGATCGGGCAATTCCTCGGGCGCGACGCGATGCTTGCGCGCCATCTGCGTCACGGCATCGATGCGGCTGTCGAGTTCGTTCAGCCGCGCGGGGTCCAGCTCCAGGCGGTCCTGATAGCGCCGTAGCGCCAGCGCCGACTCTTCGAGCTGGATCAGCGCCGTCTCGAACAGTTGGGCTGCGTCGCCCAATGCCGGATCGAAGCCGGTCAATTCCGTCAGCCTGGCCCCGGCATGCTGGAGCAGTGGCAGGCTTGCGGCCTCGCCCTCTTCCAGCGCGGCCAGAGCGGCGCTGGCACCTTCCAGCAAAGCATTGGCATTGCCCAGCCGGCGCTGCTCCTGTTCCGTTTCCTGCCATTCGGCCGCATCGAATCCGAGGGCGACCAGCTCCTTCACCTGCCACTCGAGCAGCTCGCGCTCGCGCACCGTGGCTTCGACATCCTTCTCGGCCGCCTGCCGCGCCTCGCGTGCCGCACGCCACGCGCCGTAAGCGGCGGCGACGTCGCGGGCAAGCGCCTGCGCTCCGGCATGGGTGTCGAGCAAGTCGCGCTGAGCGTCGCTGCGCAACAGCGAATGATGGGCGTTCTGGCCGTGAATGTCGGCCAGGAAGTCGGCCACTTCGCGCAGTTGTCCGAGCGTTGCCGCGGCGCCGTTGACGTAGCCGCGGGAACGCCCGGCGGCGTCGATCACGCGCCGCAGCAGGCAGGCATCGGTGTCGTAGTCGTTGGCCTGCAGCCAGGCTTCGAGTGCGCTGCCGGGCGCGACATCGAACTCGGCCGAAATCTCGGCCCGCTCGGTGCCGTTGCGCACCACGGTGGCATCCGCGCGCTCGCCCAGGGCCAGCGACAGCGCATCGACAAGGATCGACTTGCCGGCGCCGGTCTCGCCGGTCAGGGCACCAAAACCGGCGCCGAACTCGAGTTCGAGCCGGTCAACAATGACAAAATCGCGGATGATCAGACGCAGCAGCATGTGTTAATGGCGGGGAGTGGAACTCCAATGCAGCTTTTCCCGCAGCATGGCGAAATAGCTGTAGCCCGGCGGATGCAGCAGGGTAATGTGGTGGCGCGAACGCTCGATGCGCACCACATCGCCGGCGCGAGCGTCAAAGCGCGTCTGGCCGTCGAAGTGCACACGGGCGTCATGAGGTGGCAGCAGGGCGACATCGATCGTGCAGCTGTCGCTGACCGTGATCGGCCGGTTCGAGAGTGCGTGCGGGCATAGCGGAACGATGGCGATACCGGGCACCGACGGATGCAGAATCGGGCCGTTGGCGGAAAGCGCATAGGCGGTGGACCCGGTGGGCGTGGCCACGATCAGGCCGTCGGCGCGCAGGACGTGGATCAACTCGCCATCGACCTTCACTTCGAGCTCGATCATGCGGCCGATGTCGCCCTTGTTGACCACCACGTCATTGAGCGCCAGCGTCTGAAAAGTCGGCTCGCCGTCGCGCAACACTTCGGCATGGAGCAGGAAGCGCTGCTCGCGGAGAAACTTTCCCTCGAGCATCGCCGTAATGCTCTCGGTCATGGCGCCAAGGGCAATGTCGGTCATGAAGCCGAGCCGCCCCTGATTGATGCCGACCAGCGGCACCTCGAACCGGGCCAGGTGCCGCGCCGCATTGAGCATGGTGCCGTCGCCGCCAAGAATCACGGCAACATCGGCGCGTTCGCCGATCGTCTCGTAACCGGCCACCGCGTAGCCGTTGGCGCCCACCGCCGCCGCGGTAGCTTCTTCCAGCAGCACCTCGACGCCGCGTCCGCTCAGAAACGCGGCAAGCGACAACAAAGACTCGGCGATTTCCCGGCTCTGGTATTTGCCGATCAGGGCGATGGTGCGAAAGGCATTGGATGCGGCGACGTTCATGCGGCCGATTAAACCACAATTGGCGCCGGCATTTTTTGATGGATTTGGCTCTAAAATCAAGCCATGCTCGACTATCGCGCGCAAACCCTGCTGAAAACCCTGATCGAACGCTATATCGCCGAAGGCCAGCCGGTGGGGTCGCGCACGCTCTCGAAATACTCGGGCCTGGAACTCTCTCCGGCGACGATCCGCAATGTCATGTCGGATCTCGAAGAAATGGGCTTCATCGCCAGCCCCCACACCTCGGCCGGACGCGTGCCGACGCCCTTGGGCTACCGGCTGTTCGTCGATTCCCTGCTGACGGTGAAGCCCCTGCAAGGCAGCGAACTGTCGGAAATTCAGGAAGCCATCCAGCCCGATCAGCCGCAGCTGGTGATCAGCCATGCGTCGCAACTGCTGTCGCAGCTCACCGCCTTCGCCGGCGTGGTCGTGGCGCCGCGCCGCCAGCAGCCGCGCATCCGCCAGATCGAGTTCCTCAGCCTGTCGGACAAGCGCGTCCTGCTGATCATCGTCACCGCCGACGGCGACGTGCAGAACCGCATCCTGTTCACCCAGCGCAATTACAGCCCGTCCGAGCTGATCGAGGCGGCCAACTACCTGAACCAGAACTGCCTCGGCCTCGATTTCGATCAGGTGCGCGCGCGCGTGGTGGAAGAACTGCGCCAGTTGCGCGCCGACATGTCGCAACTGATGACCGCGGCACTGGACGCCAGCAACCAGGCCATTGCCGACACCTCGACCCAATACGTCATCAGCGGCGAAAAGAACCTGCTCGGCGTCGAGGACCTCTCGTCCAACATGACGCGCCTGCGACGCCTGTTCGACTTGTTCGAACAACGCACCGGCCTCGCCCAGTTGCTGGAACTCTCCAGCCGCGCCGAAGGAGTGCAGGTCTTCATCGGCGGAGAATCCGGCATCGCGCCGCTGGACGAATGCAGCGTGGTCGCCGCGCCCTATGAAGTCGACGGCCAGATCGTCGGCACCATTGGCGTCATCGGCCCGACGCGCATGGCCTACGAGCGCGTGATTCCCATCGTCGATATCACCGCCAAGCTGCTTTCGTCAGCGCTCTCGACACCCTGATGCCCCGCTACGCTCCGGAACCCGCGCCACAGCACGGCGCGCAGCGCCGCACCGCCGTCCTGCTGGTGAACCTCGGCACCCCGGAGGCGCCCACGGCGGCGGCACTGCGCCCCTATCTCAAGCAGTTTCTCTGGGATCCGCGCGTCGTCGAAATCCCGCGCCCGGTCTGGTGGCTGATCCTCAACGGCATCATCCTCAACCTGCGTCCGGCCAAGTCGGCGGCCAAGTACGCACAAATATGGATGCTGGACGGTTCGCCGCTGAAGGTCCATACCGAGCGTCAGGCCCGGCTGCTCAAAGGCTGGCTGGGGGAAGCCGGCAACCCGGAAGTCGCGGTGGCGTCGGCCATGCGCTACGGCCAGCCCTCGATCGGCAGCGCCCTCGACCAGTTCAAGCGCGACGGCGTCGAACGCGTGCTGGTCGTGCCGCTCTACCCGCAATATGCGGCCAGCGCCACCGCCAGCGTGATGGATGACGTGGCCGACTGGATCAAGCGCAGCCGCAACCCGCCGGAGCTGCGCTTCATCAAACACTTTCACGACCACCCCGGTTACATCGCCGCCCTGGCCGCCAGCGTCAGGGAACACTGGCAGTCCAATGGCCGGCCCGACCGACTGGTGATGAGTTTTCACGGCCTGCCGCGCCGCTCGCTCGATCTGGGCGATCCCTATTATTGCGAGTGCCAGAAAACCGGACGTCTGCTGGCGGAGGCCCTGCAGCTCGATCCGGACCACTATCTGATCACCTTCCAGTCGCGCTTCGGCAAGGCCGAATGGCTGCAACCCTATACTCAGCCGACGCTGGAAACGCTAGCGCGGCAAGGCGTGGCGCGGGTCGATGTCATCTGCCCCGGTTTCGTTGCCGATTGCCTCGAAACGCTGGAAGAAATCGCGATGGAATGCAAGGCGGCGTTTTTGTCGTCCGGCGGCAAGGAATTCCATTACATCCCCTGCGTGAACGAACGACCCGACTGGATCGCGGCGCTGCGCGATCTGGTTTCGACGCATCTTTCCGGCTGGCCGGTTTCGGCTCAATCCGATACGGCAGCGGCGACGCGCGCCAAGGCATTGGGCGCAAAGACCTGAGCGTTCGCTTGAAGTCGGACGCAACACCCATATATCAGTAGAACCTGATATTTGGAGCGCATCATGTCCGAGCCCCTGATCGTCGTTTGCCCCCACTGCCACGCGGCCAATCGCGTTCCCGCCGAGCGCCTCGACGACGTCGGCACCTGCGGCAAGTGCAAGGCCCGCCTGTTCAGCGGCGAGCCGGTGGAACTCGGGGCGGCGAATTTCGATACCCACGCCGGACGTTCTGATATACCGCTACTGGTCGACTTCTGGGCGCCATGGTGCGGCCCCTGTCGCACCATGGCGCCAGCCTTCGCGCAGGCGGCGAAGCAACTCGAGCCGGGATTCCGTCTGGCGAAAGTGAACACCGAGGAAGAACAACAGCTCGCGGCACGCTTCGGCATTCGCTCGATCCCGACCTTGGCCCTGTTCCGCAATGGCCGCGAAGTCGCACGTCAGGCCGGCGCGATGGATGCCGCCAGCCTGATCCGCTGGGTTCGCAGCCAGAAGTAAGCTTTCCCAAGAGTGCAAATAATTGTTCCGGGCGGGCTTGAAGCCGCCGGATTCACCCTCATATGCGTCGGGTTTCTTCCGGAGCCCGACCCATGCAGGACAAATCAAGCACCTCCAGCCCGACCCCAGACAATCAGGCCTTGCCGGACTCCGGCCCGGCCGCCAATGCCGCCGTATCACCAGCGCCGGCTTCTGAGCCGGTGCCGGACGTCACGGTGATGCCCAGCCCCGAAGAGCTGCTCAAGGCCGCCGAACTCAAAGCCGCCGAGCATCACGATGCCTGGCTACGCGCCAAGGCCGAAACCGAGAACGTGCGTCGTCGCGCGCAGGACGATATCGGCAAGGCCGGCAAATTCGCCGTCGAGAAGTTCTCCGGCGAACTGCTGGCGGTCAAGGACAGCCTCGAAGCCGCGCTGGCCAGTGACAACCAGAGCGCCGAGCATCTCAAGGAGGGCGTCGAACTGACGCTGCGCCAGTTGATTGCAGCCTTCGACAAATCCGGCCTGGCCGAAATCAATCCTCTCGGCCAAAAGTTCGATCCGCACCAGCACCAGGCCATCAGCCAGATAGATGCACCTGACGCCGCCACCGAGGCCAATACCGTGCTCAGCGTCCTGCAGAAGGGTTACGCCCTGCATGGACGCGTGATTCGCCCCGCGCTGGTGGTGGTTTCGAAGGCCAAGGCTTGAAGCACCCCGCAATACCCCCATATCAGGCATAGAGATTCGCTACAGGACATTCCCGGCGAGCAACATTTTTAAAGGAAAAATCATGGGCAAGATCATCGGCATCGACCTCGGCACCACCAACAGCTGCGTCTCCATCATGGAAGGCGGCAAGCCCAAGGTCATCGAGAACTCCGAGGGCGCGCGTACCACGCCGTCCATCGTCGCCTACGCCGAAGACGGCGAAATTCTTTGCGGCGCCGCGGCCAAGCGCCAGGCTGTGACCAATGCCAAGAACACCCTGTTCGCCGTCAAGCGCCTGATCGGCCGCCGCTTCGAGGAAAAGGAAGTGCAGAAGGACATCAACATGATGCCCTTCAAGATCGTCAAGGCCGACAACGGCGACGCCTGGGTCGAGGTGCGCGGCAACAAGATGGCGCCGCCGCAGGTGTCCGCCGAAGTGCTGCGCAAGATGAAGAAAACCGCGGAAGACTACCTCGGCGAGGAAGTCACCGAGGCCGTGATCACCGTGCCCGCCTATTTCAACGACAGCCAGCGCCAGGCCACCAAGGACGCCGGCCGGATTGCCGGCCTCGACGTCAAGCGCATCATCAACGAGCCGACTGCAGCCGCGCTGGCCTTCGGCATGGACAAGCAGGAAGGCGACCGCAAGATTGCCGTGTATGACCTCGGCGGCGGCACCTTCGACATCTCCATCATCGAGATCGCCGAACTCGACGGCGAGCACCAGTTCGAAGTGCTGTCCACCAACGGCGACACCTTCCTCGGCGGCGAGGACTTCGACCAGCGCCTGATCGACTATGTCGTGACCGAGTTCAAGAAGGAGCAAGGCGTCGACCTGAAGAACGACGTGCTGGCCCTGCAACGCCTCAAGGAAGCCGCGGAAAAGGCCAAGATCGAGCTGTCCTCCGCCCAGCAGACCGAATTCAACCTGCCCTACATCACGGCCGATGCCAGCGGTCCGAAGCACCTGGCGATGAAGCTGACCCGCGCCAAATACGAATCGCTGGTCGAAGATCTGATCGAACGCACCATCGAGCCTTGCCGCATCGCCATCAAGGATGCAGGCGTCAAGGTCTCGGACCTCACCGACGTGATCCTGGTCGGCGGCATGACGCGGATGCCCAAGG
>JAPLQX010000002.1 GCA_026399435.1 Rhodocyclales bacterium | reverse complement strand
CGCGAGACTCTTCGGCAGCGGCTCGACCGTCATGCCGCCCAGGCGCTGCAGGGCCGCGATCATCGGCCGCGGCGTGCCCATCAGGCCGGCGGCGCCGGCGTCGGCGCGGAACTCGCGCTGGCGCGAGAACCAGGCGACGATGATGCTGGCCAGCACGCCGAACAGGATGTCGCAGACGATCACGGTGATGGTGTAGCCGATGCCCGGGCCGGACGACTGGTTGTCGCCGCGGCGCAGGAAGCTGTCGACGAAATAGCCGACGACGCGCGAGAGGAAGATGACGAAGGTATTGACCACGCCCTGGATCAGGGTCAGCGTCACCATGTCTCCGTTGGCGACGTGGCTCATTTCATGCGCCAGCACGGCCTCGACTTCGTCCTTGCTCATGCTCTGCAGGAGGCCGGTCGACACCGCGACCAGCGAGTTGTTCTTCGATGGGCCGGTGGCGAAGGCATTCGGCTCGCCTTCGTAGATGGCGACCTCGGGCATGGCGACACCGGCCTTTGCGGCCTGCTTGCGCACGGTTTCGACCAGCCAGAACTCGGTCGAGGTTTCCGGGCTGTCGATGATGCGCGCGCCGGTGGACCACTTGGCCATGAACTTCGACATCAGCAGCGAAATGAAGGCGCCGCCGAAGCCCATGATGCCGGCGAAGACGAGCAGCATGCCCATGTTGAGGCCATTGGCGGCGAGGAAGCGATTCACTCCCAGTACGCTGGCGGCGATGGACAGCACCAGCATCACGGCCAGGTTGGTGACGATAAACAGCATGATGCGTTTCATTGGGTTCTCCCGAGAAAGGCTTGATTACTACGACGCGGTTGCGCGTGCGCCAGCATAGATGCGGCGATTCTGCAAAAGTTCAAGTCCTGCGACCGGATTGCTATTGCACCACACCCAGCTTGCGCGACCACCAGGGCGTGACCGCCGGCAGCAGGGTCAGGGTCCAGATCACCACCCAGGCGGTCAGCGGCATGAGCAGGGTCAGTTCCGGAAACTGGGCAACGGTGATGACCGCCAGCACGACCGGGATCACGCCGGTCTCGCGCACGATGCTCATGAACAGCTTGTCTTTCATGCTGAGGTCGGTCGGCAGCAGGGACAGCATGACCGCCACGGGCCGGGCGACGAGGATGAAAACAACCGACACCAGCAGGCCCAGCACTGCGGTATCCCCCAGATCGCCCAATGCGACGAAGGGGCCGACCATCATGAAAATCGTCGGCTTGGCGATGCTCTCGATCTTGATTTCCATGGTGTGCAACGTGGTGCGGAAATACTCCTTGCCGTGGTTGTAGTTGGCCAGCAGCCCGGCGACAAAGGCGGCCAGGAAGCCGTTGCCGTGAATGACTTGCGCCAGCAGGAAAGTCACCAGCGGAATGGCCAGCACGAGCGCAAAGTCGTAGGTGGTCTCGCCGACGTCGCGTTCGTTGTCGCGCGACTTGTGAGCTTCATAGGCGTACATCGCAGCCCAGCCGATGACGCCGGCGATGGTGCCGAACAGGAACTGCTGCCCCAGTTGCAGCATGTTTTCCGCACTGAACAATCCGGAAACCAGGCCGCCCAATGTGTCAACCGACGTGCCGGCCAGGATCATGGACGCGACGGCAGCGGTAAAGATGGCGCCTACCGCGTCGTTGAGGGCACTTTCCGCGACGGAAATGCTGGACAGGCGCTTGTACTCGTCCTTGAAGACGATCCGCTTGAGGGTCGGGATCAGCGCCGCCGGATCGGTGGAGCCGAGTATCGCCGCGAGCAATGCCGCGGTTTTGCCGTTGAGCCCCAGCAACATCAACAGGGGGAACATGACGAAGAAGGTGATGAGATAGCCGATGACGGCAATCATCAGCGTGGGAAAGGCGATCTTGACGACATCCTTCCGGTCCAGCTCGTCGCCGCCACCCTTCAGGATGATCGCGGCGAGCGCGGTGCACACCACCACCGCCAGCATGATCTGCGCCGCTATGGGCGCCAAGGCATCGTGCAGGACGATGCCCACCAGAAGCTGCAGGGTGAAGTTGGGAAATACCGTGCCTTCGGCCAACTTGCTGCAGGCCCAGCCGAACACCAGAAACAGCCCCATGCACCACAGCGAATTGGCGATGGCGGTCTCGGTGCCCCCGAGCTGGACGAAGCGATCGAGTATCGCCGGAGCGGCGCGATTCAACAGAAAAGCGACGACAAACAGGCCGGCGATTTTTGCATATTTCATGGCGTGTATTTTTTGGTCAATAGGGTTGAACGAAGAAGCTTCAGGAAAACCTGCTGTCGACAACACCGGCTTGGTGCCGATAGTGTCGTGAACAGGAAAGCGGCCATCCGGAACGTGGCATTGTACCCATGACGCCGGCCGGTCGCGGCCGCGCGGCATGAACTTCCCGCGCCACCCAAGACGATCCTTGATACGCGTTGAAGAAGTAAAATTCGCTCCCGCGTTCAACCAGTACCTGGAGCAGGCCATGACCACTGCCTTCCGCCGCTTTACTCTGCTGGTCAGCCTGCTGGCCGCTCAAGCCTTCGCCGCAGATGAATCGACACTGCTGTCGAAACAGTCGCTCTACCTGCCGATCTATTCGCATCTCTACCACGGCGACGTGAACCCCCGGACCGGCAAGCCCTCCGAGACGCTGGTTTCCACGCATGTCAGCATCCGCAACACCGATCCCGCCGCCGGCGTCAAGGTCGTCAGCGCGCGCTACTACAACACCGACGGCAAGCTGCTGCGCGAGTTTCTGCCGAAGCCGCAGACGATCCCGCCGCTCGGCACCTATGAACTCTACGTGCCGCGTTCAGATTCATCGGGTGGTTCGGGCGCCAACTTCATCATCGACTGGGTCGCCGACAAGCCGATCAACCCGCCGCTGGTGGAAGCCTTGCACGCCGACATCCGCGAGGCGCGCACCCTGCTCTTCGTCACCACGGCGCGCGCCATCCAGACCCGCTGAAATAAGCTCTTAGTTGTCGTCCATCAGGAACAGCGCCGACTCGATCTCGAAGCGGCCGTGCGGCGAGGCCATCGCGATCAGGGTGTGTCCCGGCTCGACGATGAAATCGGCCGGGGGATTGAAAGTCCAGTCGCCGCGCGTGCGCACCGCGAGAAGGATGTAGGTCGTCCCCTTGAGCCCCAGCTCGCCCAGGGCCTTGGGCACGAAGCTCCGCGGCACGACCACCTCCTCGACGCGCAGCTTGTGCTCGGTGCGCAGCATCTCGTCGAGGAAGGACACCACATGCGGCCGGATCATCGCCGAGGCGATGCGCATGCCGCCGGTGAAGTTGGGCGAGACGATGGCGTCAGCACCCGCCTTCCTCATCTTCTCGACGTTGCGCATTTCATTGCAGCGGGCGACGACGCGCACGCCGGGCGCCAGTTGCTTGGCGGTCAGCGCGATCATCAGGTTGCGACTGTCATCGCCGGTGACGGCGAAAACGCCATGGGCATCGGCGATGTTCGCCTCGACCAGCACGTCGTCGTCGACCGCATCGCCGTAGATGTAAAGCAGGCCGGGCCTCTTTTCAGCCTGCGCCTCAAGCTGCTCCAGCTTCTCGTCGATGGCGATGTAGTGGCGGCCGGTGGCATCGAGCTCCTGGGCGACATTGCGGCCGACCCGGCCGAAGCCGCAAACGATGTAGTGCCCGTGCAGCTTTTTCATCATCTTGTCCATTCGCCGTCTCCGCATCGACTTGTCGAAATCGCTGGCCAGAACAATGGCCGTCACGCTTGAAAAGAAATAGGTCATCACCGCAATGCCGGAAAAAGCGATCGCCATGGTGAAGATTTGCGCGTCCGGCCGCCGCCAGATTTCCACGCCCGCGCCATAACCTATCGTCGCAACCATCAGGAAGGTCATGTAGAAGGCATCGAGCCACCCGGTGTCGGCACCGCCGAGATGCTTGTAGCCCACGGTGCCGACCCCCATGACCGCGGCAAAGGCGAGCAGCGCGATGCCTATCGACAGACGCGCGCGGTGAAAAACCTCTTCGGTGTTGCCGTCGGAAATCATGATCCTGTACCAGACGCCGTCGCGCCAGCGCCGACTATTTCGGATGCAGTGATTTTACCTGCTGTTCCCCGCCGCTACGCCGGTATCATTCATCTTCATGTATCAGCATCTATTCCTGATCCTGCTGCTGCTCACCGCCGCCGTCGGGGCCGTGTCGCTGGCGCGCCGCTTCAAACTGCCTTCGATGCTCGCCTATTTGGCGATCGGCATCGCACTCGGACCGCACGGCCTGGCGCTGCTGAGCGAGTCGAATGAAGTTGAGGGCTTTGCCGAGTTCGGCATCGTCTTCCTGATGTTTTCGATCGGCCTCGAGTTCAGCTTGCAGCGGCTGAAGGCGATGCGCCATCTGGTATTCGGCTTCGGCTCGGCGCAGATGGCGCTGACCGCGCTGGGTACCGGACTGGTGACGGCGCTGGCTTACGAACAGGGCTGGCGCAGCGGCATCGCCGTCGGACTGGCGGTCGCGATGTCGTCGACAGCCATCGTCGCCAAGATGCTTTCCGACCGATTCGAACTCCACTCGCGTTCTGGGCGGCAGACCATGGGCGTGCTGCTGTTCCAGGACCTTGCCGTGGCGCTCTGCCTGATCCTGCTGCCGGCGCTCGCGGCCTCCGGCGAGGATTTGTGGCGCTCGCTGGCCGTGGCCGCCGCGCAGGCTGTCGCCGTGCTGGCGCTGCTGATCTGGCTGGGGCAGAAGCTGATGGGGCCCATTCTTGATGCCGCGGCGAAGGTCCGCTCCAACGAACTGTTGGTGCTGACCACGCTGTGGATCGTGGTCGGCCTGTCGTTTCTGACCGCACAGGCCGGGCTGTCGCTGGCGCTGGGTGCCTTTGTCGGCGGCATGCTGATCTCCGAAACGGTCTACCGCCACCACGTCGAAGCCGACGTGCGGCCGTTTCGCGACATCCTGCTCGGCCTCTTCTTCGTCACCGTCGGCATGATGCTGGACATCCAGTACGTGCTCGCCAATGCCCACAAACTACTGCTGGCGGTGATCCTGCTGATCGGCGGCAAGGCCGCGGTGATGCTGCTCATCACGCGGGTGGCAAGAACGCCGCTGGTCGCCAGTCTGCGCACCTCGGCCCAACTGGCGCAGGGTGGCGAGTTCGGCCTGGTGCTGATCGGGCTCGCCTACGAGTTGCAGCTGATCAGCATTAGCGCGTTCCAGATCACGCTGTCGGCGATGCTGTTGTCGATGTTCATCGCGCCCTTCCTGATCGCCCGCGCAGCACGCCTGTCGGGTGACATGGGGCGCGGCGACTGGGCGCACAAGGCTGCCGTGATCCACAACATCGCCGTGCATAGCCTCGATCTCGGCCAGCACGTGGTCGTCTGCGGCTATGGCCGTACCGGCGGGCGCATCGCGGAATTCCTCGCCATCGAGAACATCCCTTTCATCGCCCTCGACGTCGACCCGCAACGCATTGCCGAGGCCCGTGCACAGGGGATCAACGTCGTGTTCGGCAACGCCGACCGGCCGGAGGTCTTGCAGGCGGCTGGTGTCGCCCGGGCGCGCTCCGTGGTCGTCACCTACCCCGACGCGCATTCGGCCGAACGCGTGATACGCATCGTGCGCGGCACCCGACCGGAAATTCCCATCGTGGTGCGCACCACCGACGACAAGGATGTCGCCCGGCTCAAGGCCGCCGGTGCCACCGAGGTGATCCCCGAAGTGTTCGAAAGCAGCCTGCTGATCGCTGCTGAAACACTGGTGCAGGCCGGCATTCCGATGAAGAAGGCCATCCAGCATGTGCGTGCGGTACGGGCCGAGCGCTACGCCTCGCTGCGCGACTTCTACGCGCCGCCGAAAAAGTAGATCGCCCTGCCGTTCTTAAGCGCCGTTTAAGCGGCGCCCTCCATGATTCGCTTCACTCGACAATCATGGAGACTCCCATGCGACACCTTCCCGTTATTGCAGCCGCCATCTTCACCGTGGGCGCCCACGCCGAGACCCCACGCGACTTTCTCGCGCGTTTCGAAAAGGAAGCCGGCACAGCAGCTTCCGCCGAGCGCGGCGCGCGCTTCTTCACCACCAAGCAGGGCGGCGAGTGGAGCTGCGCCTCCTGCCACACCGACAAACCGACGCAGGCGGGCCGTCACGCCAAGACCGACAAGGCCATCACGCCGCTGGCGCCGGCGGCCAACGCCGAGCGTTTCACCGATGCTGCCAAAGTGGACAAATGGTTCCGCCGCAACTGCAACGACACCCTCAATCGAGTCTGCAGCGCCCAGGAAAAAGCCGACGTAATGGCCTGGCTGCTGTCCCTCAAGTAATCCGGAGCCCCGTATGAAACCGATCATCGCCGCACCCCTGCTCGCCTTGCTGGCGGCCTTCGCCCTGCCGGCCCATGCCGACCGCTATAACGTGCCGAAGAATGCCGCTTTCGAAGAGGAATGCGCCTCCTGCCACCTGGCCTATCCGCCGCAGATGCTGCACGCCGATTCCTGGCGCGCGATGATGGGCGATCTGTCGCACCATTTCGGCTCCGACGCTAGCATCGACGAAAAACGCCGTACCGCCATCGCCGACTTTCTGGTCGCCAATTCGGGCGGTCGCAAGACGGGGAACACCCGCGATGCCAAGGGCAAGCCTCTGCTGCGCATTACCGAAACCGCGCGCTTCGAGAAAAAACATCGCGAGATATCCGCCGCAACCTGGAAGCGCGCCTCGATCAAGAGCCCGGCCAACTGCACGGCCTGCCATAAGCAAGCCGCCGCCGGCTACTACAACGAACACTCGATCACCATTCCCAAGTGAGGCCCCTCATGCATAGCGAACCCAAACCCGTCCGCGTCTGGGATATGCCGACGCGACTCTTCCACTGGTCGCTGGTGGCGAGTTTCGCCACGGCCTTCATCACCTCGGAATCCGAAAAGCTGCGCGACATTCACGTGGCGGCCGGCTACACGCTGGCCGGGCTGATCGCCTTCCGCCTGTTGTGGGGTTTCGTCGGCGGTGGCTATTCGCGCTTTGCCGAATTCCTGCCGACTCCGCAGAAGCTGGTCGACTATCTCAAGTCCCTGATCAACGGCAATCCGCAGCATTATGTCGGGCACAATCCGGCCGGCGCGGTGGCCATCTTTCTGCTGCTCGGCTTCGGTATCGTTGCCGCCGCCAGCGGCTGGGCCACTTATGAGGACATCGGCGGACACTTCATGGAAGAACTGCACGAAGCCGCCGCCAATGGCATGATGGCAATTGTTGTCATTCACATCGTCGGCGTCATTGTCAGCAGCTGGCTGCATGGCGAGAACCTAGTCCTCGCCATGATCACCGGCTGGAAGAAGATGCGCAGTCCAAGTCATGAGAATCCTGCTGGTTGAAGACGACGCCCTGCTCGGCGACGCGCTGCAGGCCGGCCTGCGCCAGGCCGACCACGTCGTCGACTGGGTCAGGGACGGTGTCAGTGCCGAAACGGCGCTGGCGACGGAGGACTACGCAGCCGTGGTCCTCGATCTGGGTCTGCCGCGGATGGATGGCTTGGAAGTATTGCGTCACCTGCGGGCGAAGAAGAAGACCCTGCCGGTACTGATACTCACAGCGCGCGATACGGTGGATGACCGCATCCGGGGCCTGGATGCAGGCGCCGACGATTACATGGTCAAACCCTTCGATCTGGGCGAGCTGAACGCCCGCCTGCGCGCCCTGCTGCGACGTGCCGGCGGCCAGCCGTCACCCCTGCTCGCCGCCGCCGGCATAACGCTCGACCCGGCGACGCGGCGGGTGGAATGCGCGGGCAAGGAAGTCGAGCTCTCGGCCAAGGAGTACGCCCTGCTGCACGCCCTGATGCAACAGCCGGGACGTGCACTGTCGCGCGCCCAACTCGAGCAGCATCTTTACGCCTGGGGCGATGAAATCGGCAGCAACACGGTCGAGGTCTATATCCATCATCTGCGGCGCAAGCTGGGAGCCGACGTCATCCGCACCCTGCGCGGTATCGGCTACGTCGTGGCGAAAACCGGTAGCTCGTCATGAAGCGCCCGCTTTCCCTGCGCACGCGACTGGTCGGCCTGACGCTGCTGGCGGTCGCCCTGGTCTGGCTGCTTACCGCCTTCGTCACCTGGCGGGAAGCCCGCCACGAACTGGAAGAACTGCTGGCCCATCCGCCGAGCACCACGGCCGCCCACTTGACCAAGGAACGCAATGAGGTGGCCGCTGAAATTGCCGGGCAGTTGTTGAAGCCGATGCTGTTCGCCCTGCCCGCGCTGGCCCTGCTGCTGGTGATTGCCATCGGCTTTGCGCTGGGGCCCCTGCGCCAGCTCGCTCGCGATGTCGCCGAACGCGCGCCCGACCGGCTCGACCCGCTGCCGATAGAAGCCCTGCCGACCGAAGTCGCGCCTCTGGTGGCGCGCCTGAACAATCTGTTCGCCGACATCATGCGGGCGCTGGAGAACGAGCGCCGCTTTACCGCCGACGCGGCCCATGAGTTGCGCACACCGCTGGCCGCGCTCAAAGCGCAGGCGCAGGTAGCGCTGGCTTCGGTCGACACCGCGCAGAGGCAGCACGCGTTAAACCAGATTCTTGCCGGCTGCGACCGTGCCACGCATCTGGTGGCACAGCTGCTGACTCTGGCGCGGCTGGATGCGCACAGCGCCGACCAAATGCAGGACGTCGCGCTGCGGCCGCTTGCCGAAGCGGTCCTGGCCATGAGCGCCGGGGAAGCCATCGAGCATAACTGCGACCTGCTCTTGCGCGACGGCGACGCTCATGTCCGTGGCGATACGCTGCTGCTGCAGGTGCTGCTGCGCAATCTGGTCGACAACGCGATTCGCCACAGCGGCGGCAGTCAGGTCGAGGTCTCCATCGCGCAGCATGGCGACCGCGTCGTGCTCAGCGTCAGCGACAACGGGCGCGGCATTGAAGCGGACGAATGCGACCGTGTGCGGCAACGCTTTTACCGTAGCGCCAGCGCCGTCCCCGAGGATACCGCTGCGCATAACTCTTCCGGCAGCGGACTCGGGCTTTCCATCGTCGGGCGCATCGTGGAACTACATGGGGGCACGCTGGACATCACCCCTCAGGCTACGGGCAACGGCGTTGCGTTGCTCGTCTATCTGCCGCGCGCTGCAGGATAGCCGGCAAACCCGGGGCAAGCCGACGCTATAACTAAAGTAAGGTGCGAGTAAGCTTCGGCGGTGTAGCATCGACACCTTTCGGACGACCAGTGGACTCCAGCCAGCGCGTGCCCGTCGCGGAACGGGACCTTCTCGACAAGATCATCCAGGGTTCCCCGGTGCCGACCTTCGTCATCGACCGGGAACACCGGGTGACGCACTGGAATCGTGCCTGCGAGGTCGTGCTCCACTATCCGGCGGCAAAGATGATCGGCAGCCGGGATCAGTGGCGGCCGTTCTATCCCCATTCGCGGCCGGTCATGGCCGATCTGGTGGTCTCGCGGGACATCGACGCCGTGGCGACCTTCTACGACGGCAAATACAGGCGCTCGCCGCTGATTTCGGGATCCTACGAAGCGGAGGATTTCTTTCCGAACATCGGTCCCGGCGGCACCTGGCTGTACTTTACGGCGGCCCCTTTGCTCGACTCCGCCGGGGAATTGATCGGCGCCATCGAGACGCTGCAGGACATCACCCTGCGCAAGCGCGCGGATGAGGCGTTGCGCCAGGAGCACGAAAAGCAGCGCGCGATCATCGAGCACTTTCCCTGCGGCATCACGCTGATCGACGAGGACCTGCGCGTCACCCGCTACAACGAAGAGTTCCGGCGCCTGGTCGGGCTTCCGGCAGAACTCTTCGCCGCCGGGGCACCGCATCTCCAGTCCCTCCTGCGCGCGGCTGCCGAGCGCGGCGAATACGGCGAGGGCGATTCCGATGCCGCCTTTGCCGCCGCCATGGAGCGCGTCAATCAGCGCCAGCCCTATCGCGTCGAGCGTCGGCGCGCCGACGGCACGGTGCTTGAAATCCAGCGCTCGCCGCTGCCGGACGGCGGCTTCGTCACTTCCTACACCGACATCACCGAGCGCAAGCGCATCGAGGCGCGCATGGCCTCGCTGCTCGACGAGCAAAGGCTGATCTTCGACAACGCGCATGTCGGCATCGCCCTGATCAGGAATCGTGTCATCCTCAACTGCAACCGGCGGGTGGCCGAGATTTTTGGCTTCGACGGGCCGGAGCAATTGATCGGCCAAAGCACCGAGGTCATCTTTCCCTCCCGCGAGGACTGGCTCGCCGAAGGCGAAGCGGCCTATCGCGATCTGATGGAACAGGGCTATTGCGACCGCGAAATGCGCCACCGGCGACGCGATGGACAGATCATCTGGTGCGAAACCTCGGGCCGTTCGCTCGATCCCGCGGCGCCTCAGGATGGATCGATCTGGGTCTATGCCGACATCAGCGAGCGCAAGCGTCATCAGGCGGAACTGCAACTGGCCGACACGGTATTCGCCAATACCCTCGAAGCCTTGCTGATCACCGACCGGGATGGAGTCATCGTCAGGGTCAACAGCGCCTTCACCGATATCACCGGCTACGCCGCGCAGGAGGTCATCGGCCACACCCCGCGCATCATGAAATCAGGTCGCCACGATGACGATTTCTACCAGGAAATGTGGCGCACGGTACTGACCGCCGGCGCCTGGGAGGGCGAGGTCTGGGACAGGCGCAAGAATGGCGAGATCTATCCGAAATGGCTGTCCATCACGGCGACGCAGGATGCCCAGGGCGAAGTGAAGAACCTCGTCGGCTGCTTTTCCGATATCTCGCTGCGCAAGGCAACGGAAGAACAGATCCAGCATCTGGCCCACCATGACCCGCTCACCGGCCTGCCCAACCGTCTGCTGCTGCGCGACCGTTTCAGCCAGATGAGCGAGCGGCAGAAGCGTTCCGGCAGGCGCCTGGCCTTCATGTTCCTCGATCTCGATCACTTCAAGCGCATCAACGATTCGCTGGGCCACCCGGTAGGCGACGCCATGCTGGTCGCGGTAGTTGCCCGCCTGAGGCTGTGCCTGAGGGATTCGGACACCCTGAGCCGCCAGGGCGGCGATGAATTCATTCTCCTGCTGGACGATGTCGATGGACCCGAGGCTGTGGCGCGCATTGCCAACAAGGTGCAGGACAGCCTGTCGCAACCCTTCGACATCGGGCAGCAAAGCCTGACCACCTCGGCATCGCTCGGGATCGCCCTGTCACCCGACGACGGCCGTGACTTCGACACCCTGATGCAGAAGGCCGATACCGCGATGTACCACGCCAAGGAGTCCGGGCGCCAGACCTTCAGCTTCTTCTCCGCCGAGATGAACCAGCGGGCCAATCACCGGCTCGACCTGACCAATCGCCTGCGCCGGGCCGTCGAGAGACAGGAACTCAGCCTGGTCTTCCAGCCTCAGGTCTATGCGGATTCCAGGCATATTTTCGGCGCCGAAGCGCTGCTGCGATGGAACCGCGCGGACGGCAGCAGCATCTCGCCGATGGAGTTCATCCCGGTCGCCGAGGAATCCGGGCTGATTCTGCCCATCGGCGAGTGGGTACTGGCGGAAGCCTGCAGGCAGGCCCGGCTCTGGCGGGACAGCGGCAATGACTGGAAGATCGCGGTGAATGTGTCGGCGAAGCAGATCTTCCGCACCGACCTGGTCGACCTGCTACGGCGCCATGCTCGCGATGCAGGCATCTCGCCGCGACAAATCGAAATCGAGCTCACCGAATCGACGCTGATGGAAAACAGCGACACGCTGCGCGAAGTCATCGCTGACCTCAAGACCATCGGCACGAGTGTCGCCATCGACGATTTCGGTACCGGCTATTCGAGCCTGTCCTACCTGAAGCGCTTCCGCGTCGACAAGCTGAAGATCGACCGCTCCTTCATCGCCGACATGCATCAGGACGAGGAAGGCGATGCGCTGGCCCGGGCCATCAT
Organism: Rhodocyclales bacterium; assembly: GCA_026399435.1. Classification (GTDB taxonomy): domain Bacteria; phylum Pseudomonadota; class Gammaproteobacteria; order Burkholderiales; family Rhodocyclaceae; genus Sulfuritalea. Next base: position 21,964 of record JAPLQX010000002.1, on the reverse strand, counting down.
CAGCATCGCGCGCTCGCTGCGGCTGCGTGCAATTGCCGAAGGCGTGGAGACCGTCGAGCAGCTGGATCGCGTGCAGCGCTACGGATGCAACGAGATCCAGGGCTACTTCTTCAGCCGGCCGCTGTCCGCCGAAACCTTCGAGGCATTCGCCGCCGGGCGTCGCGCCCACTGACAGCGCCCTCGCGCGACGCTGCCGCGTCCGACCCGGACTTCATTGCATAATCGGGCCATGGCCATTCCGCATGCTCCGCTGACCGAAGCCCATGCTCTGCCGTGGCATACCCGGACCGCCGAGGCGGTGGCCGATGCCATGAGGGTGACGCCTGCAGCCGGCCTGAGCGAGGACGAAGCCGCCGGCCGGCTAGCCCGCCACGGCGCCAACGCCCTGCCGGAAGGCAAGCAGCGCGGCCCGTTGCAGATCTTCCTGTCCCAGTTCAGCGACGTGATGATCCTGGTCCTGCTGGCTGCCGCCGCCATCTCGATGGCCCTCGGCGAATTCCAGGACGCGCTGGCAATCGCCGTCATCGTGATGCTCAATGCCGGCATCGGCTTCTTCCAGGAAACCCGCACCGAGCGCGCCATCGCCGCCTTGCGCAACATGGCCACTCCTTCCGCGCGGGTGCGGCGCGGCGGTGAACTGAAGAGCCTGCCATCGCACGAGATCGTACCGGGCGATGTCGTGCTGCTCGAGGCCGGCAATATCGTGCCGGCAGACCTGCGCCTGACCGATAGCGCGCACCTGCGCATCGCCGAGGCAGCGCTGACGGGCGAGTCTCATCCTTCCGAAAAGACCGTGCAAACGCTGGAAGCTGCCGACAGCGCCCTGGGCGACCGCAGCAACATGGCTTACAAGGGCACCATCGTCACTTATGGACGGGGCAGTGGCATCGTGGTTGCCACCGGACTGGCCACCGAACTGGGCAAGATCGCCACCCTGCTGGCGGAAGCCAAGGAAAGCCGCACGCCGCTGCAGCAACGGCTCGCGCGTTTCGGCGCGCGACTCACGGTTGCCCTGCTCGCGATCTGCGCCATCGTGTTTGTCGCCGGGCTGCTGCGCGGCGAACCGCTGCTGCTGATGTTCATGACCGCGGTCAGCCTGGCCGTCGCCGCGATACCGGAGGCATTGCCGGCCATGGTGGCGATTTCGCTGGCCATCGGCGCATCGCGCATGGTCAAGCAACATGCGCTGGTGCGCCGCCTGCCTGCCGTGGAAACCCTGGGCTCCATCACCTACATCTGCTCCGACAAGACCGGCACGCTGACCCAGAATCGCATGCAGGCGGAGGCTTTTTTTGCCGCCGGCTCTGCCACCCCGTCCCCGGATACGGAGACCTGGCAGAACCTGTTCCGTGCGCTCGCCCTCAACAGCGATGCCAGCCTTGGAAAATCCGGCCAGGCCTCCGGCGACCCCACGGAGATCGCGCTGCTGGAAGCCGCGCTGCAGCACGGCTCCGACCGAAACTCACTGGAACAGGCCTATCCGCGCGTTGCCGAAATTCCCTTCGATGCGGAACGCCAGCGCATGACGACCCTGCACCGGGCCGAGCCGGGCTTCATCGCCTACACCAAGGGAGCGCCGGAAGTCGTACTGGCGCTGTGCGACTTCCAGCTCGACGCAACCGGCGAAAATCCGCTCATGTCAGATGCGTGGCAGCGACAGGCCGAGACGATGGCCGAGGCCGGGTTGCGCGTCATGGCGATCGCCATGCGTCGGCTGGAAAAGCTGCCGGACGATCTGCCCGCAGCGGAATGCAGGCTCACCCTGCTCGGGCTGGTCGGCCTGATGGACCCGCCACGGCGCGAAGCACATCATGCCGTCGCGGAATGCCAGTCGGCCGGCATCACGCCGGTGATGATCACCGGCGACCACCCGGCGACGGCCAGCGCTATTGCACGCCAACTGGGCATCGTCAGCGGCGGCGATGGCGGAGTCGTACTGACCGGCCCGCAACTGGCTGCGTTGTCGGACGCGGAACTGCGTACCCAGGTGGAAACCGTCAGGGTCTATGCCCGCGTCGATCCTGCACAGAAGATCCGCATCGTGCAGGCCTTGCAGGCCAACGGCGAATACGTCGCGATGACCGGCGACGGCGTCAACGATGCACCTGCGCTCAAGGCCGCCAACATTGGCGTCGCCATGGGCAAGGGTGGCACGGACGTGGCGCGCGAGGCCGCGCACATGGTGCTGCTGGACGACAACTTCGCCACCATCGTGCATGCGGTGCGCGAGGGCCGGCGCATCTACGACAACATCCGCAAGTTCATCAAGTACATCATGGCCAGCAATTCCGGCGAACTTTGGACGCTCCTGCTCGCGCCGTTCATGGGGCTGCCCATCCCGCTGCTGCCGATTCATATTCTCTGGATCAACCTGGTGACGGACGGTCTGCCCGGTCTTGCCCTCACCATCGAGCCATCCGAACGGGACGTCATGCGCCGCCCGCCGCGCCCCCCGAATGAAAGCATCTTCGCCCACGGCCTCTGGCAGCACGTCGTCTGGGTCGGCCTGCTGATGGGCGGCGCGACCTTGCTGACGCAGGCCTGGGCCTACCATAGCGGCGACGCGCACTGGCAGAGCATGGTATTCACCGTGCTCACCCTGGCGCAACTCGGCCACATACTCGCAATCCGCTCCGAGCGCGAATCCCTGTTTACCATCGGCGTGTTCTCCAACCGCCCGCTGATCGCCGTGCTGATCGGCACCGTACTGCTGCAAATGGCCACGCTGTATGTGCCCGCGCTCAACTCCATATTCCACACCCAGCCGCTAAGCGCCGGGGAACTGGTCGCCTGTTTCCTGATATCGAGCGTGGTGTTCTGGGGGGTGGAAGTCGAAAAGTGGCTGATACGGAAAGGAAGGCTTTACCGGACCGAATAGACCGAAGACCGGCGCTACTCCCACAACTCCAGCTTTTCGCCGCTTTCCTTCATGTGTTCGGCCTTGTTCTGCAGGAAGCGCTGGAACTCCGGCTCCTTGCGGTAGGCGCCGCTGGCCACGTACTCGAATGAAGACGTGAAGTGGAAGGGGCGCACGTAGGCTTCGAGGCGGAAGACTTCATTGCCGCGGTCATCGAAGAACACCACGCTCGGTGTGTAGCTGATCTTGAGTTCCCGGCCCCAGGCTTCGGCGTTGCTGCTGCGCCCGTCCGGCGTGGTCAGCGTCTCGCGGCCGGACAGCGAAAAGCGCGCGACATCGAATTTTGAGATCGCCGCCAGTGTCTTGTCGCGCTTGAAGCCATCCTTGTGCAATTCATCGCACGCCGCGCAGTGGCGCGTCTCGAACAGCACGGCAAGCGGCTTGCCCCCCGGCTTGCGAGCCAGGTTGTAGGGCGGCTTCATGAAGAAGGACTCTTCGTTGAGCGTGGTGCTGGCGCCGGTTTGCGGCACCGTCTTCATGTGCTCGGCAAACGACAGCTTGCCTTCGAGGCGCTGCGCCGAATAATCGAGTGCCGCGGAGAAACGATGCGGCGGGTAATAGCCGTTGATGCGCGCAATGATGTTGCCTTTTTCGTCGAGCAACAGCAGCGTCGGCGTGAACTGCACCTTGAGGAACTTGGCGAATTCCTTTTCGCTGCGCACCTTGCCGTCGAACCAGGTCACCTCGCGATCACCGAACAGGTTGAAGGCAATCGGCAGGAAGTGCTTCGCCGTCTTGTCGACGATGGCCTTCTGCGTGAAACTGGTCTGCATCAGTTCCTTGCAGTAGGGACAGCCCACCTGCCCGAAATACAGCAGCAGACGCTTGCCGGACTTGGCTGCCTGGGCGGCATCGTCCGGCAGTTCAAGCAGGGTTTCGACGAATACCGGCGGCAGGATCTCTTCGCCGATCTGGGCAAAAGTCGGCGCTGGCGATACGGCGATGAGCAGGGCAACCAGCAACCAGCGCATTTCAGTCAGCGACGATCACCAGATGCACCCGATACGGCCCGTGGGCGCCGAGCACGATGGTCTGCTCGATGTCGCCGGTGCGCGAGGGACCCGAAATGAAATTCACGGCACGCGGCAGGGTGCCCAATTCCTTGCGCGCCAGCGCCCAGGCGTCTTCCATGTAGGGCAGGATGCGCGATGCGCGGACGATCGCAACGTGCGTCTCCGGAAGCAGGCTGACGGCGGCCGGCGTATCGGGCGAGGAACACATCATCAGCGTGCCGGTTTCGGCGACCGCACAGAAGCAGCCGGTGATGCCGACCAGATCGGCGTCGCGCGCGCCGCGCGCTTCGACCGTGAGCCCCGCACCCGCCCAGTCCAGCGCCGCCAGAGCCGGTTGGGCGACGGCCGATTTCGGCAGATTCATTGCGGCCAGGTAACGCGCCACCGCAGCGGGCGCGTCGGATTCATGCGCCACGATATCCACGGTGCTCGACTGCAGTTCCGACTTGAGCCGGAAGCGTTCGAGCAGGGCTTTCGGCTCGGCGTCGATGCCCGGCTTCGGCCCTTGGCTGCAATTGGTCAGGGCGGCCAGCATCTCGTCGCGGGCAATGGTGGCATTGCTGGCGTTGCGCTGGAGGCCGGCGCGCACGCGGCCAAGGATGTCATCACGAGAACTCATGTTGCCTCCGCCGGGCCGCCCCAAGGAGGCAGCAATTCAGCAACCGGAAGCCGCGACAGCGGCTGAACCATCGTCGCCCCCTTTCCTGGAAAGGGGGTCGGGGGGAATGTCGTAATCATGTCGATTCCTTTGTTCGGGTCTGGCGCGCAGCATAAAGCTCGCGGAAAGTCTTGCCCTGCGGTGCGGGGAAATCGCGCCCCAGCGACCACTCGGGAGCCGTTGGCAACAGGCGGATGCGATCCGTATCGCCGGCCAGCCACTTCAGGTAGCGCGCACCGACGCTGGCCCCCAGCGCATAGAGTCTCGGCTGCTGCGCGACCCAAGCCCACAGGCGCAAACCTATACGTTCGGTGAGCGGCCGCAGCCCGCGCTCCGTCTGCTTTTCGCGCAGCTTGCGCAACAGGTCGGGCAGCGGAATCTTTACCGGGCAGACGACGCCGCACTGGTTGCACAGGGTGGCCGCATGCGGCAGGTCGATCGCATTCTCGATGCCGGCATACAGCGGCGTCAGCACCGAGCCCATCGGCCCCGGATAGACCCAGCCGTAAGCGTGGCCGCCGATGGTCTGATACACGGGGCAGTGGTTCATGCAGGCGCCGCAGCGGATGCAGCGCAGCATCTCGTGGAAGTCGCCGCCCACCACGTCGGCGCGGCCGCTATCGACCAGCACGAAGTAGAGATGCTCTGGGCCGTCGTGCTCCTCGGGCTTCTTCACCCCGGTGAGGATCGAGAAATAGTTGGAAATCGACTGCCCGGTGGCCGAGCGTGGCAGCAGCCGCATCAAGGTCGAGAGATCTTCCAGGGTCGGGATCACCTTCTCGATGCCGGTGATGACCACGTGTACCTTCGGTATTGTCGTCACCATGCGACCGTTGCCCTCGTTGGTGACCAGCGCCACCGAACCGGTTTCGGCAACCAGGAAATTGCCGCCCGACAGACCCATTCCTGCCGACAGAAAATGGCCGCGCAGGACTTCGCGCGCCTCGCGCGTCAGCGCAGGAATGTCGGTCTTGCGCGGCGTGCCGTGCACCTTGTGAAACAGATCGGCGACATCGTCCAGGCTCTTGTGCACCGCCGGCGCAATGATGTGGCTGGGCGGCTCGTTGTTGTCGACTTGCAGGATGTATTCGCCGAGATCGGTTTCCACCGGCTGGATGCCGGCCGCCTCCAGGGCGTGGTTGAGCCCGGCCTCTTCGGAGAGCATCGACTTCGACTTGGTGACCTTGGTCACGCCATGCTTCCTGGCGATCTCGACCACCAGGCGACAGACCTCCGCGCCGTCCTTGGCCCAGAGCACCTTGGCGCCGGTGTCCAGCGCCTTGCGCTCGAAGCGTTCGAGCCACAGGTCGAGATTGTCGATGACCTTGTTGCGGATCGCCGCGGCGGCGTCGCGCGTGCCCTCGAAATCGTCGAGGTCCTTGATCGCCTCGGCACGCTTGGCGACGAATTTGCCCTTGGAACTCTTCAGATTGCGCTGGAGGACCACATCCGCCAGCTTGGCGCTGGCGTTGGCCTTGAAGTGCATTGACTTGATTTCCACGATTCAGACCCTCCCGGCCAGCACTTCGGCGACGTGCAGTACCTGCGTCGTCTCGTCGCCCATGCGCCGCAGCTTGCCCTCGATGTTCAGCAGGCAGCCCAGGTCGCCGCCGACCACGGCATGCGCGCCGCTGGCCAGGATGTTGTCGCACTTGCGCTCGGCGATCGCGGCCGACACCTCGCCGAACTTGACCGAAAAAGTGCCGCCGAAGCCGCAGCATTCCTCGCAACCGTTCATTTCCTTCAGGGTGACGCCCTTGAGCTTGGCCAAGAGGGCGCGCGGCTGCTTCTTGATGCCCATGCTGCGCAAGCCGCTGCAGGAATCGTGATAAGTCACCGTACCCTCGTAGTCGCCCGGCACGCTGTCCACTTTCAGTACCGTGACCAGAAAATCCGTCAGCTCATAGGTGCGGCTGGCCAGCGCCGTGGCGCGGTCGCGCCATTCGGGCTCTTCGGCAAACATCCCGGGATATTCGGTGCGGATCTGGTCGCCGCAGGATCCGGAGGGCGAGACGACGTAGTCGAAGCCCTCGAATTCGGCGATGGTCTTTTTCGCCAGCGCCACGGCACCGGGGGCATCGCCCGAATTCCATGCCGGCTGGCCGCAACAGGTCTGGGTCTCCGGCACGATCACCTCGCAACCGGCGCTTTCCAGCAGCTTCAGGGTGGCGAAGCCGATGCGCGGACGCATCAAATCCACCAGACAGGTCACAAACAGTCCTATGCGCATGTTTGCCAAGGCCTCGCTCCGTATCTCGTTATTGTTGGTCTCCGCTGGGCGGCGAAGGCTTTTGCTATAGTATCCGAAGTCCTGTTCCCGCAAAGAGAATGCCGTGGCGACACCCCGCACGGATGCCGCACCTGAAGCCCGCAGCGGCATCCAGGTCATCGAGCGCATGATGAAATTGCTCGATGTCCTTTCCTATCACCCCGATCCGGTCAGCCTCAAGCAATTGGCGCTGGAGACTGGCTTGCATCCGTCGACGGCGCATCGCATCCTCGCCGCAATGGCCACTTCCGGTTTTGCCGAGCGCGCCGATCCCGGAACCTACCGGCTGGGCATCCGCTTGCTGGAACTCGGCAACGTGGTCAAATCGCGCATCAACATCCGCGCTGCGGCGATGCCGCTGATGCAGCGCCTGCACCAGCAGATCGGCGAAAGCGTCAATCTCGGCGTGCGCCAGGGCGACGAAATCGTCTATGTCGAGCGTACCTCCAGCGGCCGCTCTTCGGTCCGCGTGGTGCATCTGGTCGGCGCCAGAGCGCCGCTGCATGTGACTGCGGTGGGCAAACTGTATCTGGCCGAAGACGGCCCGCAAAAGCTGCGCGAGTACGTCAAGCGCACCGGCCTGCCAGGCTATACGCCGACCTCGCTGACCACGCTCGTGGCCCTGGAACGGGAGGTCGACCGTGCGCGGCGCCACGGCGTAGCCTTCGACAACGAGGAAATCGAACAGGGTCTACGCTGCATCGCAGCGCCCGTGCGTGACGACACCGGCGAACTGGTCGCCGGCCTCTCGGTCTCCGCTCCGGCCGAGCGCCACAGCTCCGACTGGGCCGCGATCGTCAAGGAAACCGCCGACGCCATTTCGCTGGCCATCGGCTACAAACCACAGGCAACGGGAAGCTAGGCAACCGCGCCGTTCGGCGAAATGCTTCCACCGTTCAAGAATTTGACCTCCACCGCGGCAATCTGTATACTACGCGGTTCTTTGCGTCATCCTACTTGGAGTCTCTCATCATGTATGCGGTCATAAAAACCGGTGGCAAGCAATATCGTGTTGCTGCCGGCGAAAAACTCAAAATAGAACAGATACCGGCTGATGTAGGCACTGAAATCACTCTCGACCAGGTACTCATGGTCGGCGAGGGCGAATCGGTCAAGATCGGTTCTCCCATGCTCGCCGGTACCAAGGTAACCGCGAAAGTGATCGCTCAGGGCCGTCATCCTAAGGTCACCATTTTCAAGATGCGCCGTCGCAAGCACTACCAGAAGCACCAGGGCCATCGCCAGAACTTCACCGAAATCGAGATCAGCGGCATTGCCGCCTGATCCTGACGAGAGAATCAGGAGCTAAACATGGCACACAAAAAAGCAGGCGGCAGTTCCCGTAACGGCCGCGACTCGGAATCGAAACGCCTTGGCGTCAAAAGCTATGGCGGTGAACTGATTTCTGCCGGCAGCATCATCGTGCGGCAACGTGGCACCGAGTTCCATCCCGGCGACAACGTCGGCATGGGCAAGGACCACACGCTGTTCGCCAAGATCGAAGGTACGGTGCTCTTCGCCGTCAAGGGTCCGGCCAAGCGCCGCGTCGTAAGCATCATTCCGGCGGCAGCCTAAGCCTCACCCTCTCGCGACGAAAGCCCTATCGTCGAGATAGGGCTTTCGCGTTTCTAGGCCTATGAAATTTTTTGACGAAGCACGCATCGAAGTTCTCGCCGGCGATGGTGGCAATGGCGCCGTCTCGTTTCGCCGCGAGAAATACATTCCCCTGGGCGGCCCGGACGGCGGCGACGGTGGCAAGGGTGCGAGCATCTGGGCCATCGCCGACCGCAATCTGAACACCCTGATCGACTTCCGCTACACCCGGGTGTTTCGGGGCCAGAAAGGCGAAAACGGCCATGGCTCGGATCGCTACGGCAAGGGCGGCGAGGACTTGGAACTGCGCATGCCGGTGGGCACCGTGATCACCGACAGCGAAACCGGTGAGGTGATCGCCGACCTCGATACCGACGGCAAGCGCTGGCTGATTGCCAAGGGCGGCATTGGGGGCTTGGGCAATTCGCACTTCAAGTCCAGCACCAACCGCGCCCCACGCCAGAACACGCCGGGGCAGGAAGGTGAAAAGCGCGAACTGAAACTGGAACTCAAGGTACTGGCCGACGTAGGGCTGCTGGGATTGCCCAATGCCGGCAAGTCCACCTTCATTCGCGCAGTTTCTGCGGCGAAACCCAAGGTTGCGGACTACCCCTTCACCACCCTGCATCCGAATCTCGGCGTGGTACGGGTCGACGACAACCGCAGCTTCGTCATCGCCGACATTCCCGGCCTGATCGAGGGTGCTGCAGAAGGCGCCGGCCTCGGCCATCGCTTCCTCAAGCATCTGCAGCGCACCGGTTTGCTGCTTCATCTGGTCGACATTTCACCCTTCGATCCCGACGCCGATCCGGCCAAGGACGCCAAGGCGATCCTCAAGGAACTGAAGAAATACGATGAGGCGCTGTACAAGAAGCCGCGCTGGTTGCTGATCAACAAGATCGACCTGGTGCCCGAGGACGAGCGCGAGGCGCGCGTCGCCGCGCTGGTGAAAAGCTACAAGCCGAAGAAATACTTCGTCATTTCCGCCATTTCGGGCGCAGGCTGCCGCGAGGTCACGTTTGGCGTGATGGATCATCTGGAACAGCATCGCAATCATGAGACGGCAGATAGCTGAAGCGAAGCGTGTCGTGGTCAAGGTGGGCAGTGCGCTGGTCACCAACCACGGCGAGGGCCTGGCCTACGACTTCATCGCCGAATGCGCGCGTCAGATCGCTGCGCTGCACGCCGACGGGCGACAAGTGCTGCTGGTGTCTTCCGGCGCGATCGCCGCCGGCATGCAGCGGCTCGGCTGGACCACGCGCCCTCATGCCATGCACGACCTGCAGGCCGCCGCTGCCGTCGGCCAAATGGGTCTGGCACAGGCCTACGAAACAACCTTCCTCAGCCACGGCCTCAAAGCCGCGCAGATCCTGCTCACCCACGAAGATCTTGCCGACCGCACGCGTTACCTCAATGCCCGCTCAACCCTGCAAACCCTGCTCGATCTCGGCGTGGTCCCGATCATCAATGAAAACGACACGGTGGTCACCGACGAGATCAAGTTCGGCGACAACGATACGCTCGGTGCGCTGGTGGCCAATCTCGTCGAAGCCGAAGCCCTGATCATCCTTACCGACCAGAAAGGCCTCTACAGCGCCGATCCGCGCCTCGATCCCGCCGCCACCCTGATCAGCGAGGGGCGCGCCGACGATCGCCGCTTTGAAGCCATGGCTGGCGGTGCCGGCTCGGGCATCAGCAAGGGCGGCATGATCACCAAAGTCCGCGCCGCCCAACGCGCCGCGAAGAGCGGCGCGCATACCCTGATTGTCAGTGGCCGCGAGCCCGATTCCCTGCTGGCCGCCGCCCGCGGGGACACCATCGGCACGCTGCTCTATGCCGTTGAATCGCCACTGGCGGCGCGCAAGCAATGGCTGGCGGACCACCTGCAACTGGTCGGCGCGCTGACGCTCGATGGCGGCGCGGTGCAGGCGCTGGCTGGTGGGCGCAGCCTGCTGGCAGTCGGTGTGGTGCGCGTCGAGGGTGATTTCGAGCGCGGCGCGGTGGTGGCCTGTCGCGCCCCGGGCGGAAAGGAAATAGCGCGTGGCCTGATCAACTATTCAAGCTCCGAAGCCCGCCGCATTGCCGGTCACGGCACCCAGGACATCGAGGCCCTGCTCGGTTATATCGACAGCGCAGAGCTGATTCACCGCGACAATCTAATACTGCTCTGAAATTGCAGTAACGAGCAAGGGCCGCCTGAAGGCGGCCTTTTCCCGCATCCATTGGTCGTAACAGCGTCCGCCAGTCAGCGATCAGCTTTCTGCTGAAAAAAAAAGCCACCCCGAAGGGTGGCTTTTATCTTCCAACACCTCACCGACACTAGGTCGGCGCGATATTAGAAGGAGTGACGCATACCAGCAGCCCAACGCGTGAAGGCGCCGGTGTTGTTGCCGGTCGGGGAGCCCCTGTCGTTGTCACCGGTTTCGTAACGGACATAAGCGGTGGTGCGCTTGCTCATGGAGTAGTCAAGGCCCAAGGCGTTCAGATTGCGATCGACATCGGTGATGCGCTTGTCGTCAACCTTGAGGACGTTAGCCATGAACGCGAAGTTGCCCATCGCATACTTCAGAGCAATGTTCCAGGAACGTGCATCAACCGTATTGCCAGCCGGCAGATCCTGCTTGGAGGAGGTCCAGCCAGCATAGACGGTCGCCGGGCCGAAGGTATAGTTACCAGACAGGATGTTGTGCTTGGTAACCGAACTCGTAATAGCGGCAGCGTTGATACCAACGCCGATCTGGTTGGAACCGCTGTCAATCTTGGTATTGGTGTACCAGACGTTGGCCGGGCCATTGTTGTACTTCAGGCCGAATTCCTGCATGCCGACGCTGCTGTACTGGTCGTTGTCGTTCTTGAAGACATGGTTGTACGTGCCTTGGAAGCCGCTGAAACTCGGGGTGTCATACTTCATCGAGTTGCCGGCACGAACCATGCGGGCACCGCCGGTAGCGTTCGCAGTGTTGTTGAGAATGTTGCCTGCGTCACCAATGCCATTCAGGCGCGCGAACGAAGCGGAAACACCGGAACCGATCGCGGTAGCGAAGGGCTGGGCACCCATTTCAGCTTCCAGGGAGGTGTGGTTGATGGTACCGAGCTTCAACGTACCGAAATTACCGGACAACATCAGGTAGTTCTGGCTGTTGAACAGTTGGTTCGCAAACGGAGCGTTGCCAGCGGCGGGAATGGTGGTAGCCGAAACACCGGAGACTTGCTGAGCGCCAGGGGTGAAATCAGTAGACAGCTGGAAGCCGGCAGTCATGCCGCCGCCGAGAGCTTCCGTACCGGTGAAGCCGAGCGTCGAAGTCGAGGAACCGTTGCCGGCCCAAGTCTGCGAGGTGTGGTGTCCTTGCCTTGGGCGGCAGTTTGCGTGTTGGTGTTCTGATAGCCCATGTCGAAGTTGCCGGAAATGGTAACGGTCGACTGAGCGAAAGCGGCGCTGGACAGGCCAGCGATAGCCAGGGCGATGAGTTTCTTTTGCATTGATTTTCTCCAATAAGAGAGTTGGTTTAAACAGTTCCAAATGTGTCAAATGGTTAGCAACTGTCCCAACACTATTTCCTTTGTTTTGCAGCGCCACATTCCATGCCAAACAAAATGCATTTGCATACTTTTATGCAAATGACGTGCGGCTTTGTATGCAAAACAAGCCATGCTTCTATGCAAAAGAAAATGCCCGCACAAAAATCTGCCATCTGAACCAGCGTTATCAACATGCTGATTTATGGTGAATACGCGGGTGAATGCTGGGGGTCGTTGCTAAACCGCAGGCAGCAAACTCAAAACGTCTTTTGCATAACTTTTTGAGAGAGAACCACTTTTGGCGAGCAGGCTGAACGCTGCTGCACTGGCAACGTGGCCGCGCACAAAGCAAAATGCCCGCTGCTGGGCGGGCATTAACGTGTCGGTTAAACCGACACATTCTGCAAAACGGCTGCAGTTTGCTATGCGGCGAGTGCGATGCCCGCTCTTGCTTTCTGTATGGCGGCGATGCGCTGCATTTGTTCTGCGATTTCCCGCACCGAACCTTTGCAGTGTTCGATGATCGGCAGCAGCTTGTCGTCGTCGACAGGCTTGGCAGCGCAGTCGTTTAGAACCTGCCTTGCTACAGGCAGATAGTCTTGCGCGGGTCCAGCGCTGCAATTGACCCGTATGCAACGATTCTGCACACCCGCATCGATTCTGCCGATGTGGTTCGTCGTCAGTATGAAGATCGTTTGCGTCCTACCCATCATCGATTTCAGCGATGCCTGCGCCAGCTTCGTCAAGTTATCCACTTCATCCAGCACGAAGTAGTGATAGCCGCTTATGTTGGCCGACATCAACATCGATCGCTTGCTCAGCTGCGCCATTAACAAAGGCCCAGTAAGAGCTTGCGAACACGGGATGAAGTCGTAGTAAGCGTTGCTGCCGCCTTTAGCTTGCTCAATCGCTTCGGGCAACAGCCGTGCAAGCGTGGTCTTGCCAGTTCCATAGTCGCCGTATAGCAAGATGCCGTTCTTGCCACATTCGGGAAATGGTCTAACGCCAGACGCTATGTCGGCAATCAACTGCCGTTCAGTTACAGAGTGATAGACGATGTCGCCGATCACGTTGGGTGCTGCGATAGAATTGTCGCTCATTTGCTGCTCCTTCAAAAGGGTACTGCATAAAAAACGCAGAGCAAGCACCATTGCCCGCTCTGCGTGTCCAACAATCAACCTGCTGCGTCGTTGAGAAGGTCGTCTAGCGCCTTCTCGTCGTTTGCTGCTTTGTCGGCTTTCCCGACAGTTGCGCTATATGCGCTAACCCGCGCCGCGTTTAGTGCGGTCGTGCTGCTAACCAGCGCTTTGACGACAAAGCTGCCGTCTGCTTGCAGCGTGACAACGGCAACAAGATCGTCGCCAGCCGACCTGCCAGCTTGCAGTGCCAGCACTGCAAGCGTGTCACTGCTAAACGTTGCAAATTGCTGCTCGGCTACCGCTTGCTTGCCAAGCTCCGCTTTTTGCTTCGCCGTCTTTGCCGTCTTGCTCTTGCTGCGCCGAATTTCTTCGACACCGCCGCCTTGCGTAATAAACGCAGGGATCCCTTCCGCTTTGATGTTCTGCGCTACTGCCTCACGCAATACCAAGCTGTAAGCTGACACACGGCGGCGGTCAATGCCTTCAAACACATACTTGACCAGCCGTGTCAGACCATGCGTGCCTTCGCTAAAGCTGTACCCCTTCTCCGCAATTTCGTTATTCAGCACTTCACGTGCCGCCTTCGTGTCCTTGTCGTTGCCGCGCAGATCAAAGTAGAGCGCATAGCACTTGCCCAGCAGTGCATACAGTTCCACGTTGCTCTTCGCAAACGCACCGTCTTGCCACACCTTGCGTTCGGCGATCAACTGCTTAATGCGGGTGCGCACATCGACAGGAGCTACGGCTGCAGGCGTAGCAGGGGCTGCGTGCACTTTGTCGGTTAAACCGACAGTTACGGTGGCAACAGCAGCAGCGTTGTCTTGGTCGACAACAGCCGCTACGTTGGAGGAGGAAGCAGCAACTACGTTTGCAACGGTGGCTTGGTTTTGCATTTTCTTTTCTCGCTTTCGTAAAGGACAGCTGCACGTGACTGAGTGTCGCGGGTCGCAAGCGTTGTTGCTTGTGACTGCATGTGTGCTGCTGATGACCCATTAAAACATTCGTAACAGACACGGGCGAGTTGTAGAAGAAGCTGTTACAGTATGAAAATGGCGACAACCCAACGGCCCTTCTTTAAGGGACTGCAAGGCTTTACGAGGCAAAGTGATGCGCTGCTAGCAAGAGATGCTGCAGAGAGCGTCTACTATTGGTGGTGGGCATTCATGCGCTTGAGTCCCGTGTTTTGGTATGCGCGGCAAACTGGCTTGCCAATCAAGCACGGTGAGATGTCCAAAACCTTCGCACTGGCTGGCGACCTGCACCACAGCGATTTCAATAAATGGTGGCGCGATACTGGATGCAACGTGTTCGTAGAGGCGAAGCGCCCTGCGTCAGTGCAGTCGTTGTTATTGGATGATCTGCGACAGCACGAGTTTTTCGAGAACGGACTTCTGCTGGAAATCCCGCTGACCATCCGCAAGGAAACGATCATTGCGCAGGTAAAGCGCATCCTTAATCAGCATCACAGCGGGCGCGGATTAGATTTGGCTGCCACGACAACCGCCAAGTTAAGACTGCACACCAAGCGTTATCGCCTGCGTACACTGGAGGCCGAGTATTGGGTGCTGCTCTACAGGTTGCTATATGGCGATATAGCAACTTGGCGCATCGGCGACCGATTGCAAGTTTCGCCAAGTCTCAAAGTGCGCGGTGCTGAACGGGAAGCCTTTAATAAGGGTGGCAATCCGTTTGATAAGTTGCATAGCTTAACGGGCCGCTATCTTTACAAGGCACGGCACACAATGGTGCACGTCCAGCAAGGTCGCTTCCCCGATGCCAGTAAAGTAGAGCCAGTTGTTGCGCCATTCGGCAAGAAATTAGATGCTGACTTTGTGGCGGCAACCAAAATCCGCGATAAGGAACCGTCAGATTGGCAAAATTGGCTGCACGCCGAGTATCACAGCTCGCTGGTAGCTCGGATTGCCCGCAGCAATCGAATTGACAGCGCAATACGTCTGCCAGGCAGTAAGCTGAAGCAACGCTTGCCCGCATTCATCAGCGGCAAAAGCGACGAACTCAACTGAATGTCGGTTAAACCGACAGCTATATAAGCTCGACTGCCTTTCTCTTCATATCGTCATTGACGTCGATATAGGCCTGCGTGGTCTGAATGGATTTGTGGCCCGCGAGGGAAGCAAGGACACGAACGCCAACGCCCTTTGCTGCCAATGCAGTTATGAACGACCTTCTTCCACTGTGGCTGCTCGCGCCAGCTATCCCTGCCTCTCTATATAGCCAGTGGAAGTGCTGGCATAGCGTATTTGACGTAAATCCGTCGCGCTTCTGCGTGGAAAACAGCGGCTTGCTCAGATCGCTGCGGTCAATGCCTGCCAAGTAGGTAAGCAGTTCCTTGCGTAGCTTCTCTGGCAGAAAGATAGTCCGCGCATGTTTTCCCTTCGTTTGCTCGGGATGCAAGCGCACTTCTGCTTTGATTGCGCCGTCGCCTGCCCATACATCGCCAATTTTGAGCGCAGCCACCTCGCCGACACGAAGACCCGCCCAAAAAGTTGTGAGCAAGATAGCTCTGTTGCGGGCTGAGTGCTTGCGCGATGCTATGTAGTCAAGCACCCTCCGCAGTTCCTTGTCAGTAAATGTTTTCGCTTGTGCCACTTTCTTCTCCTTCAAATCACAGGATTGATATGGCATAGCGTAATTTCTTTGCTCCGAAATGGGCAACCGTTTTGTGTCTGAAACTGACCTCCCAAGAATCAACGACTTAATAGATGACCAAAGCATTCTCTACTTTCCTTTAGTTCTTGTATTTATCCCGCAGCGCAATACAAGCCCTACAACGCGAAATATTCGATGCCCAGCTACTCGACTCCCAAGGCGCTGGCGAAAACGTGCTGTGCGCTGTTTTAGCGTTGGGCAGAGTTATTGCTCGTGGAGATGAGCAGAACCAAATCGACGTTCCGTTTCTACGCTGTGGGCTGCTTATCGCTGAGCGCTTCGCACTCAGCAGCTACATCGAATCTCAGCAGCTATCGCTGCTTCGCTTCTTGTAGCATTTTCCTTCGTCGCATTTGTCCATTCTCAATAAGCGGATGCGAAAGAAGGGAATACAGGCTTGGTTTTGGAAGCGCACGACGGCTATGCTTTTCTCTTGAAGAAAAAAACATAACCGTCGCACCGTGTCTGTGAAGACCAATCGCTTGGTTCCGTATTGACACGACTGTAAAAGGATTCGACGGGAGACGGTCGTATTAGAACTCCCAACCCGCTTCAGCATTGGTTTGCTTGGCAGTCAATCCAGCGGCATCCACTCATATGCAAACAATCTTTACAGCGATTGCTT
This sequence comes from Rhodocyclales bacterium, assembly GCA_026399435.1. Classification (GTDB taxonomy): domain Bacteria; phylum Pseudomonadota; class Gammaproteobacteria; order Burkholderiales; family Rhodocyclaceae; genus Sulfuritalea. The sequence goes on along the minus strand of JAPLQX010000002.1, from coordinate 5,561 downwards.
GCGAGTGCGGGGTCATTAGCCGTCATATTTCAACCCGCGTTTTTGCACTTTGTTGGCGCAGTTGCTTATCTGCGGTTCTTGCCCTTGATGAGTGACCTGTTGAGTCTAAATAGTTTGCGCTTGATTCGTGTACCAATGTTCATCACTGCGTATGCCCGTCGCAGTGGGATTCGTCCCTTAAGTTTCCCGCTGTTCATCGCTGACAAGTAGTTGGTCAGCGTGGAGTGCTGCTCGTCCGTGAGTAATGACCTATGCAATTTTAACAATTGGTGCGCTTGCTTCTGGGCCTTCAATAGAAGAATGTCAGCAGACGCGAAGAGCTTTGGATTAATGCCATTTGCGGCGAGCCATTTACTTGTCTGGCAGTCTGCTCGATATTCATTCATAAAAGTATTTAGCGCGACCAAAGAAACTCAGCAAATAATCAAACCAAAATGAGGCGATTTTATGCATCGAGAGTTTTCCACTTGGTGGCACGTAGGCGATGAATGGTTTTGATCTAAATATTCGAGCGAAATTCGCTACATGCGACAGCCAATTACATACAGATATCGCAGCAAAGCAAAGAATCACCAATGCAATAATAGAGGTTGCTCATTCCGAATATCTGGAAATATATTAATGACTCCTACATAGCGTAATGGAGTAATTGATATGTCTGCACTGACCCAACTGAAGTTGATCGCTGCAAAGCGTCCCGTTCAAATGTCGCCTGTTATTGCAAGGCGATCCAAAGTGGCAATGAGGATCGGCGAACAAATTTCGCTCGCGGCAGCTATGCAAGAAGGCAAGACCTATGCGCCGACCAAGCAGCGCAAGGTCACTGACGCCGAAACAGGCGAGAGCAAGACAATCTCCGTATCCAAAAGAATCAAAAGCTGGTGGTTTGCGGCGGCTGATGGAAAGTTGTGCGTCCAACTGCGCTATGGAGCAAAGGTCGTAGAGATCGCCAAAGGCAAGACCGCTGTTGAACTGGCAACTGCCGATCAGCTCGTTTCAGTGCTGACTACGCTGAAAGCTGCCGTAGAAGGTGGGGAACTGGACGCACAGCTTGAAAGTGCTGCAGCGTCAGCAAAGGCAGGGTTTCGAAAGAAGTAATCCAAGCACAACGCAAGGCCAGGACGCCGCGCATTTGGCGGTGTGCTGGCCGTCGTTTGCTTCGACAGGGTCTGAAAGACGCTGTCGCTCGGCGTGATAACTGCGATCCTTCAATTTGTCGGTTAAACCGACACTTTCCTAAAGACGATAAATACAACAACAAGGGGATCGCTATGAAGATTCGGGAAATAACTGAGGCAGCACCACAAAGGCCTGTGGCTGTGCCGCCAAGCATCGTTAAGCAGCAAGGCAGGGTTAGCCAGGTTGTAGCGAAGATCGCCGCCAGCGACCAGCAGAAACCTGCTACAGAGATGGAAAAGGTGCTGGCGATGCGGCGCTACAGCGACTTGAAGAAGCAGACGGATAGAAACTACGCGGTGCGGTTGCGGCAGCAACTGGCAAATGCGGAAGCCACAGCAAGGTAGATTGGGTTCGCGGCACATTGGTAGAATCAAGCAGGCATCGTTCCATAATGCACTTTTCACCTACGCTTGCGGCGCTGCTCCTAACCATCCATCGGAGATTTTGGACCAAGCTAACATGGCGATCCGAAAGTATTCCAAATATCATGCTCGTAGCCGCGTCCAGCGAGCTTTTCTCTTATGGTTTAAGGAAGCCCACAAACGATTCAAGGTTCCGTTCAGAATCTCCGTGCGCAAAGACAGATATCTCCTACTGGAGACCAGTAACCACCCAAACTTAAAAGCTGAGGCCACATTGGCTAGGAGTGGTCTTTTGCTAACCCTGAATTGGCAAGGGGAGCGCGGGAGTGAGCTACATACTAATCAAGTCTGCCCCGTGCGATGTAGCGGCGGATATATTTGCAGTATGCATTTTGATCCCAATGAGTGGGGCCCAGATAATTATGTGCATACGGAAAGGAAGATTTACCCAACACGTGAGGACGTTTGGCGAACGCACGTGTTTGAGGTCTTCCTAGGCTACGTAAATAACACGCTGATCAAGTTTCCGCTGATGGAGCTATACAGCTTGCCTACTTTATCTTTTGCAGCTGAGAGTGTTGTTACGCATGGCAGGGCCGTTTGTGTTCAGCCGCTAATGTCGGTTGAGGACCGAATAAAGCCTGATAACGACTACGACTTGGTAAGTGAGGAGATCATCCCAAATCCGATGTACGTTGCGTAGGCAGAGCGTCATGGTTATTAGCGCACGGACGGGTGGATCGAAGCGCACTTGACGTGGGTACTTCGTAGTTGTCGGTTAGACCGACAATTCCCCAAACGCAGTTCAACGCGGTCATACCCGCAGCCAAACAAGGTTGCCCAATCCAGCGGTCTGACACTATGCTTGTGGTATTAGAACTACTGGCAAAAGTAAGTGGAGCAGATACTACTTCGTGATTCAGAGCAAAGCGCAGCACAGTTGTTTCAACACGGCGAATCACACCTCGAACATCAACTCCTCTGTCACCACGCCGCACTGCACCCATACGAAAACCTGTTTCAGCTATGGACCAAGTCATCGCAGAGCAGACGACCGACAACGATTGATGACTACTGGAAAGTATTGCAGTCCTTTGCCGATGGTGTTGGCAGAAAGCCGCTGACTGAAATCACTCGCAAGGATGTCGTCAAATTCCGTGATCATCTGCTGCAAGCTGGACTGAGTGCAACGACTTCCAGTCGCAAGGTCGGCATCCTCAAGACGATCTTTCTGACAGGCCTCAACTATGAGCTGTTGGAAATTAATCCCGCTGACAATGTGCGGACGCAGACCAAGCACGACAGGAAGCAGCGTGTTGCATTTACCAGCGACGATCTTGCAAAAATATTCAACTCCGAAATCTACACCGCAGGCATTTCGCCAAAGGGCGGCGGGCGCGAGGCTGCGTACTGGCTGCCACTGTTGGCACTTTTCACGGGCGCACGAGTAGAAGAGCTGGCGCAGCTACTCGTGAATGACGTTCATTTTGTTGAAGGACTTGGACACTACTTGAACATCACGGACGAGGCTGCGCATTCACATCTCAAGAACTCGGCGTCGCGGCGCAGAATTCCTGTGCATCCAATATTGACGGTCTGTGGCTTTATTGACTATGTGGCAAGCATCAAGCCCGCCAAGTTTCTGTTTCCGCATCTCAAGCCAAACCCACGTGGCAAGATGGGCGGCTACTACAGCAACTATTTCTCGGGCTACTTGAGGAACAAGGTCAAGATTACTGACACTCGCAAAGTGTTTCACTCGTTTCGGCACACCTTCAAGGATGCATGTCGCGCTGTTGGGATTGAGGAAGCCGTGCACGATGCACTGACAGGACATACCGCAGTGTCAGCGGGTCGCAAGTATGGCAACGAGCAGTATCCATTGGAGTCGTTGTTTGAGGCGATGGAACGCTTTGAGATTGCCAACCTGGACCTGTCTCATTTATACAAAAGGCCATTCGCAAAGCAACTGCTTCGGTCCGAAGTAAAGATGATTTCGGCCTACTACGGGATCGTCGTTGCCTTTGCTGCGACAAAGAGCAGGAAGGAGGTTGCGCCCTTCATCGTCGCGCTCTGCGAAGGTGCAGAAACACGGATTGATGTGGCGACGAACAAAGTGATCTTCGGCCAAATCCCGCAGCACAAGCAACTACTGGTCAATGCGTGGATTGAAATTCACCGCGAAGAACTGATCGCCAGTTGGAACGCTGGCAGAATGACGGGCGAGTATTTCAAGCTAGACCCGCTGCGATAGTGCTTGGTCGGCTAAGTCGGAGATTGTCGGTTTAACCGACACTTTGCTGAAAAACCACAAGGTCAGTTGTCGGTTAAACCGACATTTCTTTGAACAGCCTCAAACTGAACTGTCGGTTAAACCGACAACTTGAAACACCAGACGTAAAAAAGCCACCCCGAAGGGTGGCTTTTAGTTTCCGATACCGTACCGACACTAGGTCGGCGCGATATTAGAAGGAGTGACGCATGCCGATCTGGTATGCGGTGCCGTCGTTGTTGGCGGCGTTGGTGTTGTTGTCCCACTTCTCGTAACGAAGATAGGCGGCGGTACGCTTGCTCAGGGTGTAATCAACGCCCAGACCCGTCAGCTTACGGTCAGCGTCGGTTACGGTCTTGTCGTTGTCCCTCAGGAAGTTGGCGGCCAAAGACCAAGCACCAATGTTGTACTTGATAGCAATGTTTTGGCTGACCGAGTTGATAGTATCGTTACTCTTCTTCGTACTCGTATAACCATAATAACCAGTGACGGGACCCCATGTATAGTTAGCACCAAACATGTTGTTGGTCACTCTATTCCCATTGCCAACGGTCTGGAAGCCAATAAGAGTCGTGGTGCCAGCTGGGCAAGCGGCAACCGAGGTGAGTACGCCCGTGACGTTATCAATACAAGCGGCAGCAGAGCCAGCAGTAGCACTCTTGCCCTTGACCACGTCGTTGGTGAAGGAGGCATTGATCGGGCCGTTGTTGTAGTTCAGACCGATTTGTTGCTGGTCGTCGGAAGCAGCGTTCATAGAGCCAGCATCTGAGCTACCGTTGTGCAAGCCCAAGGAAGCAGTGAAGCCGCTGAAGCTGGGGGTCATGTACTGGATCTGATTGTCAGTACGGATCGAACGCCGACCTTCGCCGCCGTTGAGAATGCCACCACCACCCAAGCGCTGGAAGTTGCCACCGTAACCACCTGCCATGCCCGTGCCAAACGGCTGGGAGGTGGTGTTGGGGGTCAGGCCAGCGTTGTTGAACAGACCAGCCTTGAACTCACCGAAGTTGGTGGTAAGAAACAGGTAGTTCTGGCTGTTGAAAAGACCACCATTAGAGGCACCGTTGGCCAACATGTTGGAAGAACCAGCCGTCGGGTCGGTCTCCATCACAGCACCAGCCTTCATGCCGCCACCCAGATCTTCGGTTGCGGTGAAGGTGACGTTGGTGGTTGCGGAACCACTTGAAGAGCCATACTTGACGCTCTTGGTAGTTACGCCAGCAGCCGAGGTGTTCTTGGTGTTGTTGTAAGCACCAATGTCAACCAGGCCGGAAATGAGTTTCTTTTGCATAGATTTCTCCAAAGAGAGTTATGGTTTTAACAGCTTGCAATGACACCACGTGGTCGGTCACTACTCGCTGCCACTACCCGAATCCGGGAAGCTGGGAGCATTCTGCTTTACAGTCGGGTGGCGGACAACCATGAGATTGCTTTTCATGCGCCGAAACGATGGTTTTGTGGTTTTCTCACAACAGAGAAAAAGGCGATTCCAGCATCGGCCAAACGGATACGGCGTGCCGAGAACGGCTTATATCTTTCGTAGGGCTTGGCCCGGATGGCGGCGGCGCATCGCTGCAAGCGTTGGGGCGTCTTTTGGCGAAGGCCCCCCCCAAAGCATAAAACCCTCCGCCCGGCAATCCGGGGGAGGGTTTTGATGGGGGAGTCTGGCGTTGACCTACTTTCTCACACGGTGAAGTGCAATATCATCGGCGCGGTCTCGTTTCACGGTCCTGTTCGGGATGGGAAGG
>JAPLQX010000004.1 GCA_026399435.1 Rhodocyclales bacterium | reverse complement strand
TAAGATGGAGTCTAATAAGGCCAAGAAAAACGCCACCCGAAGGTGGCGTAAGTCTTTGAATCTTTGGCTCCTCGACCTGGGCTCGAACCAGGGACCTACGGATTAACAGTCCGGCGCTCTACCAACTGAGCTATCGAGGAATATCAAGAGGCGCGGATTATAGCCGCACCCCCTGGTGCTCGCAATAGTCTTGTTACTTTTTCAGGACCGTGGCGATGGCCTTGGCGACGTAGTCGATGTTGCGCGTGTTGAGCGCGGCGACGCAGATGCGGCCCGTGCTGACGGCGTAGATGCCGAAGTCAGCGCGCAGCCTTTCCACTTGCTCGGCGGTGAGGCCGGTGTAGCTGAACATGCCGCGCTGGACCTTGATGAAGTCGAAGCCGGTGGCGCCGGCGGCGGTGAGTTTGTCGACCAGGCTGTTGCGCATGGCGCGGATACGGTCGCGCATGCCGGCCAGTTCGTCTTCCCATTGCTGGCGCAGTTCGGGGCTGGCGAGCACCGCGGCCACCACGGCGCCGCCGTGGGTGGGCGGGTTGGAGTAGTTGGTGCGGATCACGCGCTTGACCTGCGAGAGCACGCGCGCCGATTCGTCCTTGCCGGCGGTGACGATGGTCAGCGCGCCGACGCGTTCGCCGTAGAGCGAGAAGGACTTGCTGAAGCTGCTGGAAACCACGAACTGCAGGCCGGAGGCGGCGAACAGGTCGAGCGCCACGGCGTCGGGCTTGATGCCGTCGGCGAAGCCCTGGTAGGCCATGTCGATGAAAGCGACGAGGTCGCGCTCCTTGACCGCGGCGACCACTTCGGCCCACTGGGCGGCACTGAGGTCGGCGCCGGTGGGATTGTGGCAGCAGGCGTGCAGGACGACGATGGACTTGGCCGGCATCGCCGCCAGGGCGGCCTTCATGCCGGCGAAATTGACACCGCGCGTGGCGGGGTCGTAGTAGGCGTAGTTCTCGACCGTGAAGCCGGCCGATTCGAACAGGGCGCGGTGGTTTTCCCAGCTCGGGTCGCTGATATAGACGCTGGATCCGGGCAGCAGGCGCTTCAGGTAATCGGCGCCGACCTTGAGCGCCCCGGTGCCGCCGAGGCATTCGCAAGTAATGGCGCGGCCGGCGGCGAGCAGTTCGGAATCCTTGCCGAAGAGCAGGTTCTGCACCGCGTTGTTGTAGGCGGGAATGCCCTCGATGGGCTGGTAGCCGCGCGCCGGCTGGGTTTCCAGGCGGGCCTTCTCGGTGGTCTTGACGGCGGCCAGCAGCGGAATCTTGCCGTCGTCGCCGAAATAGACGCCGACGCCGAGGTTGACCTTGTTCGGGTTGGTGTCGGCATTGAAGGCTTCGTTGAGGCCCAGGATGGGGTCGCGGGGCGCCATTTCGACGGCGGCGAAGAGAGAGGACATGAATGCTCCGGGTGCAGGAAGGGTTAAGAGTCGGCGCTGGCGATACGGCGATTTAATGTTGCAGTGCAAACCGAGCAATAATACCGCATCGGCAGTCCGGCTTCGATCAGGATTTTGTCGGTATTCCATAAGTGAAACAGGGTGTTCGCGTGGCCGAGATTCATGAATTGAAGGGCAGGGTGGTCGAGTTTCCGGGCAGCCCGTGGCGTTTGCACCAGCCTTTCCTGCCGGCAGGCGACCAGCCCGAGGCGATCCGCCTGCTGACCGAGGGCATCGAGGACGGGCTTTCCTTCCAGACCCTGCTCGGCGTGACGGGTTCGGGCAAGACCTTCACCATGGCCAACGTGATCGCCCGCCTGGGCCGCCCGGCCCTGGTGCTGGCGCCGAACAAGACGCTGGCGGCGCAGTTGTATTCGGAGTTCCGCGAGTTCTTTCCGGAGAATTCGGTCGAGTATTTCGTTTCCTACTACGACTACTACCAGCCGGAAGCCTATGTGCCTTCGCGCGACCTGTTCATCGAGAAGGATTCGTCGATCAACGAGCACATCGAGCAGATGCGCCTGTCGGCGACCAAGAGCCTGCTGGAGCGGCGCGACGTGGTGATCGTGTGCACGGTGTCGGCGATCTACGGCATCGGCGACCCGGTCGATTACCACAGCATGATCCTGCACCTGCGCACGGGCGAGAAGATCGGCCAGCGCGAGATCATCCGTCGCCTGACGGAGATGCAGTACGAGCGCAACGAGATGGACTTCAAGCGCGGCGTGTATCGCGTGCGCGGCGACGTGATCGATGTCTTTCCGGCGGAGAACGCCGAGAGCGCGGTGCGCATCACGCTGTTCGACGACGAGGTGGAATCGCTGACGCTGTTCGATCCGCTGACCGGGCACACGCGGCAGAAGCTTGGCCGCTTCACGGTATTCCCGTCGAGCCATTACGTCACGCCGCGCGCGACGGTGCTCAAGGCCGTCGAAGCAATCAAGGAAGAACTGCGCCAACGCATCGAGTTCTTTCAGACGAATCAGAAACTGGTCGAGTGCCAGCGCATCGAGCAGCGCACCCGCTTTGATCTCGAAATGCTGGATCAACTGGGCTTCTGCAAAGGCATCGAGAACTACTCGCGGCACCTGTCGGGGCGCCAGCCCGGCGAGCCGCCGCCGACGCTCTACGACTACCTGCCCGGCGACGCGATCATGTTCGTCGACGAATCGCATGTGACGATCCCGCAGGTGGGCGGCATGTACAAGGGCGACCGCTCGCGCAAGGAAAACCTGGTCGATTACGGCTTCCGCCTGCCGTCCGCGCTGGACAACCGGCCGCTGAAGTTCGATGAATTCGAGAAGCTGATGCCGCAGACGGTGTTCGTCTCGGCGACGCCCTCGACCTACGAGGAAGCCCATCAGGGTCAGGTGGTCGAGCAACTGGTGCGGCCGACCGGGCTGGTCGATCCGGTGGTCGAGGTGCGGCCGGCCAGCACCCAGGTCGACGACCTGCTCTCCGAATGCAAGAAGCGCATCGCGCTGGGCGAGCGGGTGCTGGTGACGACCCTGACCAAGCGGCTGGCGGAGCAGCTGACCGAGTACCTCAACGACAACGGCATCAAGGTGCGCTACCTGCATTCCGACATCGACACCGTGGAGCGGGTCGAGATCATCCGCGATCTGCGCCTGGGCGAGTTCGATGTGCTGGTCGGCATCAACCTGCTGCGCGAGGGCCTGGACATTCCCGAGGTGTCGCTGGTCGCGATTCTCGACGCCGACAAGGAAGGCTTCCTGCGCTCGACGCGCTCGCTGATCCAGACCATGGGGCGGGCGGCGCGCCACCTCAACGGCACGGCCATACTCTATGCTGACAGGATCACCGATTCGATGCAGCGGGCGATGGGCGAGACCGCGCGGCGCCGGGGGAAGCAGCTGGCGCACAACGAGGCCGAGGGCATCACCCCGATCGGCGTCAAGAAGCGCATCAAGGACATGATCGATGGCGTATATGATTCGGAAACCGCAGTGCGCGAACTCAAGGCCGCGCAGGAAGCGGCGCGCTACGAGGTGATGAGCGAGAAAGACTTGTCGCGCGAGATCAGGCGTCTGGAGAAGGCCATGCAGGAGCATGCGAAGAATCTGGAATTCGAAGAGGCGGCCGCGGCCCGCGATGAGCTGTTTCGCATCCAGCGTCTGGCTTTTGGCGGCGAGGCGCATGACGCGCCGGGAGATGCAGCGTGACGCGGCACAAGGTACTGTTCGTCTGTACCGGGAACATCTGCCGTTCGCCGACGGCCGAGGGTGTGGCGCGCGGCCTTGCGGCACAGCGCGGCGTGGCCCACCTGTTCGAGTTCGCCTCGGCCGGCACCCACGGTTACCACGTCGGCGATCCACCCGATCCGCGCACCATCGCGGCGGCCCTGCGGCGCGGCTACGATCTGGCGCCCTTGCGCGCACGGAGGGTGACCGAGTTCGATTTCGTTCGCTTCGATCATGTGCTGGCGATGGGGCGCGACCATCTGGAATCGCTGCGGCGTGCCTGTCCGCAGCCGCATCGAAACAAGCTGGGGCTGTTTCTCGATTTCAGCGAACGCTTCGAGGAAGACGAGGTTCCCGATCCCTACTACGGCGGCGCGAAAGGCTTCGAGCATGTGCTCGATCTGGTCGAGGACGCGGCGAGCCAGCTGATCTTGCGGCTGAGCGCCCATCGCCTGGATACCATCCCCGGCCTACCGCCGGCGGCATAATGAACAGCGGGCGCCATGCTTTCGCATGGCGCCCGCTGAAATCGTCATTCCCGCGAAAGCGGGAATCCAGGCTTTCCGGGAGTCCTGGATCCCCGCGTTCGCGGGGATGACGAAATTGAGTTGCTGTTGGCGTCAGTCGTGCTTGGTTTCCACCAGTTGCAGCGGTTCGCTGACAATCACCGCTGCCGGCTTCGGCTTGCGACCGAGTGGCTGAGCGGGCGCAAACGTGTCCGCAGCCGGTGCTGCATGGCTGGTTTCGATCATCACCAGACCGGCCTGTTGCAGGGATCCCGACAGATCCACCGGAGCGGGTTTCGGCGCCGGAGGAACAATGATGGGATTGGCAACGGGTGCGGCGGGCTGCGGCTGCGGAATGCTTGCCGCAACCGGAGCCGGTGCCGCGGTCAGAACCGGAATCGGCTCTTCGGCTGCTGCTGGTACGGTGACAGCCGGTGCGACCGTTGCAGCAGCTTCGGCAACTGCGGCCGGAACCGGTGCCGGCTCGGCGACAACCGCAACGACCGGTTCGACGGCAACCACTGCTTCGATCGCAAGCACGGGGGTGACGGCAGTCACAGGCTCGACGACGGCAGGTACCGGTGCTGGCGCAAAAGCGCTTTCGACGGGACTGCTGGCCTGTATGACTTCCTCTGCGATCGGCATGGTTTCGACGGCCTGAACTGCGGCGACTTCGCCGGCCGTGGCGGTGCTGCCTTCTTCGTTGCGACCACGGCCGCGACCACGACCGCGACTTCTGCGACCGCTGCGGGCTTCGCCGTCCTGGCTGGTGGCCTGACCGCCTTCGCCAGTTGTCGGCGCTGATCCTACGGCATTTGGCGCGGCGTTTGCATCGCTGCGCGGTGCGCGTGGCTCTCTCGGCTCCCTGGGCTCCTTCGGCTCACGCGGCGGACGCGGTTCACGCGGCTCGCGAACCTCCCTCGGCTCACGCGGCTCCTTCGCTTCCTTGGGCTCGCGCGGTTCGTTGCGACCGTCGCGCGGGCGACGGTTGCCGCCTTCGGCCGGGGTTTCGTCGCGCTTGCCCTGAGGGCGCGGCGTCTGCTCGCCTCTTTCCTTGCGTTCGCCGCCTTCGCGGCGACCGTTGCGGTCGCGGCCACCGCGGCCACCTTCACGATTGCCTTCGCGATTGCGGTCGCGTCCGCCTTCGCGGCGCGGCGGCTTGTCGGTCTTTGCTTCGCTGGGGGCAGGCGCTGCCGCCTGCGGTTCTCCCATGAAGAAGGCGGCAACGCTGGCGAAAAATCCGCGCTTGGGTGCCGCTGCGGCTTGGACCGCGACCGGAGCGGCCTTCGGCTCGACGATCGGCGCCGGCTGGTCGGGCGTGATGCCCTTCACGGCGGCTTCGATCCGCACAGGCTTCGCTTCGGTTTGCGTGGAGGGCGGCTGGTAGGCTTCCTCGATGGGCTTTTCGGCCATCTGGTAGCTGGCGAGGACGACGCCCTCGGCATTCAGCTGGTCGTGGCGCAGGCGAATGATTTCATGCGCTGGCGTCTCCAGGTGGCGGTTGGGCACGATCACCAGATTGACGCGGTGGCGCATCTCGATGCGGGAGATGTCGACGCGCTTTTCGTTGAGCAGGAAGGTGGCGACATCCACCGGAACCTGACAGTGCAGGGCGCCGGTATTTTCCTTCATGGCTTCCTCTTCGAGGATGCGCAGGATGTGCAGTGCGGCGGATTCGGTACTGCGGATGTGGCCGGTGCCGGTGCAGCGCGGGCAGGTGATGTAGCTGGTTTCGGCGAGCGCCGGGCGCAGGCGCTGGCGTGACAGTTCGAGCAGGCCGAAACGGCTGATCTTGCCGGTCTGGACCCGGGCGCGGTCGAAATGCAGCGCATCGCGCAGGCGATTT
>JAPLQX010000051.1 GCA_026399435.1 Rhodocyclales bacterium | reverse complement strand
GGCAACCGCTACGGCCTGATCGGCGCCAACGGTTCGGGCAAGACCACCTTCATGAAGATCCTGGCCGGCGTGCTGGAATCTTCCGCCGGCAACGTCTCGCTCGATCCCGGCGAGCGCATGGCCTACCTCAGGCAGGACCAGTTCGCCTTTGAGGACGTACGGGTACTCGACGTGGTGATGATGGGCCACGCCGAGATGTGGGCCTGCATGTCCGAGCGCGACGCGATCTACGCCAATCCGGATGCGACCGAAGACGACTACATGCGCGCCGCCAACCTGGAATCGCATTTCGCCGAGTACGACGGCTACACGGCCGAATCGCGCGCCGGCGAACTGCTGCTGGGCGCCGGCATCCCGATCGAAAAGCACAACGGACCGATGAGCGAAGTGGCACCGGGCTGGAAACTGCGCGTGCTGCTGGTGCAGGCGCTGTTCGCCAACCCCGACATCCTCCTGCTCGACGAGCCGACCAACAACCTCGACATCAACACCATCCGCTGGCTGGAGGACATCCTCAACGTGCGCGAGAGCACCATGATCATCATCTCGCACGACCGGCATTTCCTGAACCAGGTCTGCACCCACATGGCCGACCTGGATTACGGCACGATCAAGGTCTACGGCGGCAATTACGACGACTTCATGGAAGCCTCGACCGTCGCGCGCGAGCGGCAGGTCTCGGCCAACACCAAAGCCAAGGAGCGCGTCGCCGACCTGCAGGGTTTCGTGCGCCGCTTCTCGGCCAACAAGTCGAAGGCGCGCCAGGCCACCAGCCGCCTCAAGCTGATCGAGAAGATCCGGCCGGAAGACATCAAGCCTTCGTCGCGCCAGTACCCGTGGATCCGCTTCGACTACGACGAGAAGGAAAAGCTGCACCGCCTGGCCTGTGAAATCGAGAACCTCGGTTTCAGTTACGAGCCCAAGGTGCCGATCATCAAGTCGCTGTCGATGAGCATCGAAGCCGGCGACAGGGTCGCCATCATCGGCGAGAACGGCGTCGGCAAGACGACCTTGCTGCGCCTGCTGGCCGGCGAAAAGCTGGGCGGACTGACGCCGCAGGGCGGCAAAGTGAAATGGGCCGAGAAGGCCCGCCCCGGCGTTTTCGCCCAGGATCACGCGGCCGAGTTCGCCGACAAGACGCCGCTCACCGAATGGATCGTGCAGTGGGTGCGCGCCGGCGGCTACGACGGCGGCGACGTCGAAACCCTGGTGCGCGGCACGCTCGGCCGGCTGCTGTTCTCCGGCGACGAGGCGAAGAAGCCGGTCAACGTGATTTCCGGCGGCGAGCAGGGCCGCATGCTGTTCGGCAAGCTGATGCTGCTACGGAACAACGTGCTGCTGATGGACGAGCCGACCAACCACCTCGACATGGAATCCATCGAGTCGCTCAACACCGCGCTTGAAAAATATCCCGGCACGCTGATTTTCGTCTCGCATGACCGCGAGTTCGTTTCCTCGCTGGCGACGCGCATCATCGACATCAAGCCGGACCGGACCATCATCGACTATCGAGGCAGCTACGAGGAATATCTGGCCAGCCAGGGTCTTGGATGAAGCCCGACTTGCACCGCGTCACGGCTTGTATTACAGTTAATACACGTCGCCTGAAGGAACCGCTGCCATGACCACCACCGTTCGCCTTCCCCTCCGCGTTGAACAAGCGCTGGCGACGTATTGCGTCGAAACGAAACGCACCAAGTCGGAAGTGATTGTCGAGCTTCTGGAACAGCGCTTCACGGGTACCGCCACCGAGCGCACGCCTTACGAACTGGCGCAGGAAGCCGGCTTCATCGGCTGCATTGCGGGCAAAGGCGCCGGCAAGACGAAAGCGGGCAGCACCAAGGAACGGGTCGTCGCCGCGATTCGTGAAAAACACGGCAAGAAGCACGGCAAGAAGCCGGTCGCGTGAGTTCATTGCTCGTCGATACGGGTCCGCTGGTGGCGCTGGCGGACAAGCGCGACAACGCCCATGAAGAATGCAAGGCCTTCCTCGCCGCGTATCGCGGGCGGTTGGTGACGACCTGGGCCGTGCTCACCGAGTTCTCGCATCTGGCACCTTCGGTCTCCGCCACGTTGCCCCTGTATCGCTGGATCGACCGCGGCGGGCTGGAGCTGCTGCCACTCGGGCGCGAAGAACTGGTGCGCGCCATCGACTGGATCGAGAAATATGCCGACCGGCCGATGGATCTGGCGGATGCCTCGCTGGTCGTCGCCGCGATGAGCACCGGCATCCACACCGTGTGGACCCTCGACCGCAATGACTTCGAAACCTATCGGCTGCCGGGGCGCAAGCGTTTCCGGCTGGCGGCGAACCCGAAATGAACCTGCTGCGCGGCCCTGCCCGCTTCATTCTCAAGCGCCTGGGCTGGAAGCTGATCGACCTGCCGCAGCGCCCCGCCAAGGCCGTGGTGATCGCCTATCCGCACACCTCGAACTGGGATTTTCCCATCACGCTGCTGGCGCTCGCCGCCCTGCCCTACGGTGCGCAGTGGGTGGGCAAGGACACGATGTTTCGCGGGCCACTCGGTCCGGTCATGCGCAGCTTGGGCGGCATCGAGGTGAATCGTCGCCAACACACCGGCTTCGTCGAGCGGATCGCCGATGAGTTTCGCCGCAGGGAGAACTTCCACCTGATAATCGCCACCGAAGGCACGCGCAGCCGGCAGGCCGGGTGGAAATCCGGCTTCTACCGGATCGCGCTGGCCGCCGGAGTGCCGGTCATCATGTCCGTCGTCGATTACGGCAAGCGCGAGGTGGGCCTGCTGTCCAGCCTCATGCTCAGCGGTGACGAAGACGCCGACATGGCGCGCATCGCCGCCTGCTACGCGGGCCGTCAGGGCTATCACCCCGAAAACGCTTCACCCATCCGGCTACTATGATTCTTCTACGCGACCTGAGTTTTTCCCGCAACGGCGAGGCGCTCGTCACCGGCGCTTCGCTGCAATTGCATCCGGGCTGGAAAGTCGGCCTCACGGGCGCCAACGGCTGCGGCAAGTCCTCCTTCCTCGGCCTCCTGCGCGGCGAATTGCATGCCGACCGCGGCGACCTCGAGCGCCCGCCGAACTGGGTGCTGGCCCACGTTGCCCAGGACACCCCGGCGCTGCCCGATGCGGCGCTCGACTTCGTGCTCGACGGCGATATCGAGCTGCGCCAGATCGAACGCGACCTCGCGACGGCCGAAGCGCACCACGACGATCACCATGCCGGCGAGCAGATCGGCCTGTTGCATGGACGGCTGGGCGAGATCGACGGCTACGCGGCGCCGGCCCGCGCGGCCGCGCTGATGCACGGCCTGGGTTTCTCGGACGAGGACTTCCAGCGCCCGGTGGCGGAGTTTTCCGGCGGCTGGCGCGTGCGCCTGAACCTGGCGCGCGCCCTGATGTGCCGCTCGGATCTGCTGCTGCTCGACGAGCCGACCAACCACCTCGACCTCGACGCGATCATCTGGCTCGAGGAATGGCTGAAGAGCTACCCCGGCACGCTGATCCTGATTTCGCACGACCGCGATTTCCTCGATGTCGTCACCAGCCACATCCTCGCCATCGAGGCCGGCAAGATGCAGCTGTTCACCGGCAACTACTCGGCCTGCGAACGTGCGCGCGCCGAGCGCCTGGCCAACGACCTGGCGCTGGCGGCCAAGCAGAAGCGCGAGGCGGCGCACCTGCAAAGCTATATCGACCGCTTCCGCGCCAAGGCCTCCAAGGCGCGCCAGGCGCAAAGCCGGATCAAGATGCTGGCGAAGATGGGCGACATCGTCGCCGCCCACATCGACACGCCCTTCAGTTTTCGCTTTCCCGAGCCGAGCGGCTTTTCCGATCCGCTGCTGCTGGTGGACCACGCAAGAGTCGGCTATGACGCCACGGCGCCGATCTTCGACAAGCTGACCTTCACGCTGCGGCCCGACAGCCGCATCGGCCTGCTCGGCCGCAACGGCGCCGGCAAGTCGACGCTGATGAAGCTGCTCGCCGGTGAATTGCAGCCGCTGGCCGGCGTGCGCGAAGAGGGACGCAACCTCAAGCTCGGCTACTTCGCGCAGCACCAGCTGGAACAGCTGCGCCCGGCCGAATCGCCTTTGTGGCACATGATCAAGCTGGAGCCGCGCACGCGCGAGCAGGACCTGCGCAACTATCTGGGCGGCTTCGATTTCCGCGGCAGCATGGTCGATGCCCCCTGCGGCCGCTTTTCCGGCGGCGAAAAAACGCGCCTGGCGCTGGCACTGATGATCCGCACCGCGCCCAATCTGCTGCTGATGGACGAGCCGACCAACCACCTCGACCTCGAAATGCGCGAGGCGCTGACCATCGCGCTGCAGGAAACCGAGGCCGGCATGGTGCTGGTATCGCATGACCGCCACCTGCTGCGCGCGACCTGCGACGAGCTCTGGCTGGTGGCCGACGGCAAGGTGACGCCCTTCGACGGCGACCTCGACGACTATGCCGAGTGGCTGGCACAGGACCGCGCCGCGGAAAAGCGCGGCGGCAAAAGCAGCGCGGCATCGCGCAATGCCGGCGGCAATTCCGCGCAGGAAAAGCCGGTTGCCGCCATGTCCAAAGAGGCGGCGCTGGCGGCGCGGCGACCACTGCTCAAGGAATCCGAAAAACTCGAACAGCAGCTCGCCGAATGGCAGGGTGAACTCAAGCTGCTGGAAACCCGGCTCGCCGACCAGTCGCTATACGCCAGCCCGGAAACCCGTTTGCTGGAAGAACTCACCCTGCGGCAGAGCTTATTGACGCAGAATATCGAGACGGCAGAATCACGCTGGCTGGAGATTCACGAATTGCTGGAGAGTACGAAGGAGAATTGAATGGCAGCCAAAGCGACGACAGCGAAGCAGGCCCCCACCGCGCCGGACACGGCAGCGGGCGAGGCCCCGGCCGGCGCGGTGGCCAAAACTGCCGCCAAACCCGCCGTGAAGCTCGCCGCGAAGCCTGCTGCCAATAAGAAGCCTGCGACCCCACGTCCGCGGCGCCCGGCCTCCGGCGACGTGACGCCCTCCAAGACGCCGAAAGGCATCGCGAGTTTCGTGGTCAAGGACCGCTCGGATGCCGCCCACGATTCGAAGATCGAGGCGGTGCGCGACATCGTCGCCCATGCCAAAAAGGGCGAGGGCGCCAAGCTGGCGAAGGGCCTCAAGGCGGTGGTCGAGGGCGCATCGCCCGACGATATCGAGGCGCTCAAGGAAGCCCTGCTGCAGCGTGAAGTGGCCGCCAGCGAACACCCGGACGACGAACTGGCGCCCAACTGGCGCGAAGGCGGCTACCCCTACCTGCACCTGATGACGCGGCGCAATTACGAACGGCAGAAATACCATCTGCAAGTCGAGCTGCTCAAGCTGCAAAACTGGGTCAAGGAAACCGGGCAAAAGGTGGTGATCCTGTTCGAGGGCCGCGACGCGGCGGGCAAGGGCGGCACCATCAAGCGCTTCATGGAACATCTGAATCCGCGCGGCGCGAGCGTCGTCGCGCTGGAAAAGCCCTCCGAGGTGGAACGCGGCCAGTGGTACTTTCAGCGTTACGTGCAGCACCTGCCGACCGCCGGCGTGATTTCGCTGTTCGATCGCTCCTGGTACAACCGCGCCGGCGTCGAGCGCGTGATGGGTTTTTGCACCGATGCCGAGTATGAGGAATTCATGCGGCAGACGCCGGAGTTCGAGCGCACCCTGGTCAGGAGCGGCGTGCATCTGATCAAGTTCTGGTTCTCGGTGTCACGGGAGGAACAGCGCCGCCGTTTCAAGGAACGCGAAACCCACCCGCTCAAGCAATGGAAGCTCTCGCCGATCGACCTCGCGTCGCTCGACAAATGGGAGGACTACACCAAGGCTAAGGAGTCGATGTTCTTCCACACCGACACCGCCGACGCACCATGGACCGTGATCAAATCCGATTGCAAGAAGCGCGCGCGGCTCAACGCGCTGCGCTATATCCTGCACAAGCTGCCCTACACCAACAAGGACGTGAAGCAGATCGGCACGCTCGACACGCTGCTGGTCGGGCGCGCCCACATCGTGTACGAGATCGGCGAAAAAAGCGGCGTAGTGATATGAGCGGACGCGACTGAATGTATCTTCCCGCCCAATTCGAGGAAAACCGCAGCGAGGTGTTGCGCGCGCTGATGTCCGAGCATCCCTTCGCCACGCTGGTTGCGCATGGCGGGGACGGCCTGACGGCGAACCACCTGCCGCTCCATCTGGAACCTGCGATCGGCCCGTTCGGCGCCTTGCAGGGCCACGTCGCGCGCGCCAACTCCTTGTGGCAAAAGGCCGCGGACACGGACGTGCTGGTGATCTTTCACGGCCCGCAGACCTATGTGACGCCTTCGTGGTACGAGACCAAGCGCGAGCACGGCAAGGCGGTGCCGACCTGGAACTATGTGGTGGTGCATGCCCGCGGCCAACTGCGGGCGATCGACGATCCGGTCTGGGTGCGCCAGCAGCTGGAAACTCTGGTCAACCGCCATGAGGGCAGCTTTGCCGAACCCTGGCAGATCGACGACGCGCCGCCCGACTACATCGACAAAATGCTGGCGGCCATCGTCGGCATCGAGATCGTCCTCACCGACCTCAAGGGCAAGTGGAAGATCAGCCAGAACCAGCCGGCGGTCAATCGCGTCGGCGTGGTGGCCGGGCTGCGCGAACAGGGAACGGCCGATGCCTTGGCGATGGCAGACCTTGTCGAGAGCACCCTCAACCCGTGAACCTGCAGCAAGCCGAACTGCCCGAACCCTCGGCCGACGCGCGCGCCGCCAGCGAGGCGCTGACCCGCATCATCGCGGCCGAGATTGCGGCCGCCGGCGGCTGGATCTCCTTCGCCCGCTACATGGAGCTGGCGCTGTATGCGCCCGGCCTCGGCTACTACTCGGGCGGCTCGCGAAAATTCGGCGATTATCACGAGGGGGGTGACTTCCTCACCGCGCCGGAACTGACGCCGCTCTTCGGCCAGGCACTGGCGCGGCAAGTGGCACAAGTGCTGGCCGCTTCCAGCCCGCGGGTCATCGAGGCCGGCGCCGGCAGCGGACGACTCGCGGCGGACTTGCTGCCTGCCCTGTCAGCTCTCGGCTGCGAGCCAGAGCACTACCAGATACTGGAACTCTCCGGCGAGCTGCGCGCGCGTCAGCAGGCGACGCTGGCCGAACATGCGCCCGAGTTTTTCGATCGCGTCGAATGGCTCGACGAATTGCCGGACCGCTTTTCCGGCTGCCTGCTGGGCAACGAAGTGCTCGACGCGATGCCGACCCATGCCCTGCGCTGGAGCGACGAAAGTTCGCAGCCCGGCGTGCTGGAGCGCGGTGTCGGACTGGCCGACGGGCGACTGGTCTTCGCCGAACGACCGGCAAGCGGCGCCTTGCTCGCGGCGGCGAATGCGCTGGCAGTGCAGGCGCCCTATCGTGGCGAGATCAGCCTCGCCGCCCGGTCCTGGGTGTCCGAACTGGCGCGACGACTCGAGCAGGGCGCGATGCTGCTGATCGACTACGGCCTGGCGCGCCACGAGCTGTACCACGCACAGCGCGACGGCAGCACGCTGCGCTGCCACTACCGGCACCGCGTGCATGATGATCCTTTGTGGTTTCCCGGCCTCTCGGACATCACCTCGCATGTCGACTTCACCGCGGTGGCCGAGGCCGGCTTCGATGCCGGGCTGGAGGTGCTGGGCTACATCAGCCAGGCCAACTTCCTGATCAACTGCGGCGTCGGCGAATTGCTGCAGGAAAGAAAAGTTATGCGCAGCGGTATCCCCGGGGACGGCGCTGGCGCGCTCTGCATGCCGGGAACTCCGCTTCGCGGGCCGGCAACGGCGAATATGGAAGACCTGCGCGCGCGCGGCGCTGTGAATGTGCTGATCTCGCCCAACGAGATGGGCGAGCTGTTCAAGGTGATCGCGCTGGGACGCGGCGTGCCGGGGCCGCTGCCCGGCTTCAGCCGCGGCGACCGCGTGCATGCACTGTGATACAAAGCCAAATGACCGAACGGAGAACAAGAATGCAAAAAGGATCAATGTCCATCGCGGGCGCCGGCCTGGCCGCCGTCTCGCTGCTGCTGGCCGGCTGCGGCGACATGAACGTCAAGAAGTATCTGCCCTTCGGCGACGACACGGTTCAGGAGCGCTCGCGCACCCCGCCCAATTCGACCGAGTACCAATGCGCCGCCGGCAAGCGCTTCTACGTGCGCACGCTGGAAGGCGGCGCTGCCGTCTGGCTGATCCTGCCGGAGCGCGAGCTTCGGCTGGCCAGGCTCGGCTCGGACACGCGTTACAGCAACGGCATCGCGGTGCTGGAGCTGAACGGCAACGAGGCCACGCTGACGGATGGCGCGGCAAGTCCTTTCACCGGCTGCAAGGCTTCACTGTAGGGCGGATTTCAATCCGCGATGGCCGGCTGAAGCCGGCCCCACATCCTGCCGTCACAGGCAGGCCTGCTCCAGCGCCTTCTCGCAGCCGTCGCAAAAGCCGTCGTCACCGACAGGCCCCGGCGTGCCGCATCTACGGCACACGGTCGGCTTCGGCTCGGGCGGCTTCGCGGTGCTGTCCTGCTCGGGCGGAGCTTTCGGATTTGCCATGGCGCTCCCGCTCAGTCGCAGCTTGCCTTGCAGGCCGCACCGGTGCAGGCGGTGCTGCCATCGACCTTGCATTCCACCCGCGTCCGCCAGGTGAAACTGACGCCCTCGCCATAGCTGCAAACGAGCAGCGTCATCTTGCCCTGCTTGGCGACCCTGACGCCGGAGGCCTTGGCGGCCTTGACGCTTGCCGGCGGCAGATCGCAGGAAACATAGGCATTGAAATAGCCATCCGCGGATTCCCACAGCGCGACGTTCTTCAACTTGCGGTAGAGCTGGTAATCGGTACACACGCCGGTCTCGCCCTTGTAGGTTTTGCCGTCATCGCTGCAATAGCCGGTGAAGGTGTATTTCAGCTCCTCCTCGGCGGGGCAGGCGCCGACCTGCACTGCGCTCGCCAAATCGGGACAGGCCACGCTAGCGGCCAGGGCAGCGGGCGACAGCGACGCGACCAACAGGGCAAGAAACAACAAACTCGTTTTCATCGAAACCTTCCGCGTGAACAGAATCAAGTCGACAGTTTAGTGCTGCTGCCATCGGATTGGACCTGATCCGCCAGCCATTGGCGAAACGCGTCCACTGCGGGATTCGCCGCCGCCCTGTCGGCCAGTAGCAAATAGTAGGAGCGCGGATTGGAAAAGCGCTGCGGCAGCGGCGCCACCAGTTTGCCTTGCTTGAGCAAGTCTGCCACCAGCGCCAGCGTCGCGAGCGCGACGCCCTGCCCATCGACGGCGGCGCGAATCGTCGGCTCGTATTGATTGAAGGCGATGCTGCCCGCCGGTCGCAGATCGGGAACGCCCGCCATCTCCAGCCAGACCGGCCACGACAGCCACGGCCGGCGCTGTTCCTCGTCTTCATAGCCCAGCAGAACGTGGTGCGCCAGATCGGCCGGCTTCGCCAAGGGCTTGCGGGATTTCTTCAGCAAGCCCGGGCTGACCACCGGCAGCACCGTGTCGCCGAACAGGCGCAGAGCCGTAGCCGGCGCTTTGCTGTCCTGCAGGTAGCGCACCGCCGCGTCGAAGCGCCCGCGCTCCAGATCGACCAGCCGCGTATCGGCCGAGATGCGGATGTCGATGCCGGGATGCCTGCGTCGGAAATCCGCCAGGCGCGGGATCAGCCAGAAACTGGCAAAGGCCTGCGTCGTCGACAAAGTCACGGTCGGCTCCTCGCCGCCGCGCAACTCGGCCCCTGCCCGGCGCAGTTCGGCAAAGGCGATCCCGGTGGCGCGCTGCAGGCGCTCGCCCGCCGCGGTCAGCGCCAGCGCGCGCGTCTTGCGCTCGAAGAGACGTGTCGCCAGCGCCGACTCCAGGGCAATCACCTGCTTGCTCACCGCCGACTGCGTGACGAAAAGCTCCTCCGCGGCGCGCGTGAAGCTCAGGTGGCGCGCGGCCGCGTCGAAAGCGCGCAAGGCGTCGAGCGGCGGCAGATCGTCCTTACGCATTCCGTTTGCTCATGTGTATCACGCCTCGATATCGCTGGTCGGGAAATGCCGCTGCGCCAATAATCGGATCACCCCAACAGCCCGGAGGAACCCTCATGAATGCCACTGCCGACCTTGCTTACACGCCCATCTGCCCGTCTCTGGAGAAGCGTCGCGCGCTGTTCGCGGCGGTCGCCGCGCAGGCACCTGCCGGCAATGCTACCGAATTCCACACAGGAATGCACATGCCCGCCGTCGAACGAACGCTGGCGAAGAATCAGCTGCTCGCCCTGCCCGACGAGAACTTGACCCTGGTTTGCCTCAGCGGAGAACTCTGGCTCACCCGCGACGGCGACAGGGAAGACTACATCCTCGGCCCCGGCCGCAGCTTTGTCGTCCGCCGCGGCGACGAGGCGATTGTGCAAGCCTTGCGGGCGAGCCGGGTGAGGCTGGCTTCGGCCTGAAGGTCCGTGTATCGGCGTCCATAGCTAAGGCTTGCCGGCCATACGACGCCGGTTTCTACTAATTCACTACAAAATTAGTAGACAACTGTCGAAGGCAGTGGCTATACTAATTCCTACTAATCTTGATATGAATTAGTACACCTATGAGATTACCTGACGCAGCGCCCGACTTCGGCCAAGCGCTCCAACATTTGCCCATCGAGAGATTCCAGTCAATCATTCAGCACGCCACGCCCCTGCCGAATGGGCGATATCTCCACTGGGACGAGCTGCGGTATAGAGACCCGCCCGAGGGGCTGTCGCGAGCGGAATGGTGGGCGACAGTGCTGCTGGCCCGTGCGCCATTGCTGCAAGACCTGCCATTGCTGGACAGACTCGGGGTTCCGTTCCGATTCGCAACCCCAAGCCTGGTCCTGATTGACCTGCACCATATTGACCGGGATGCCGCAGGACAAATTCATACGGCTGCCGGAGAGCCCATCCGGGAAGACCCCAATCGCTACCTGATGAGCTCCCTCATTGAAGAGGCAATCACCTCGAGTCAGCTTGAAGGGGCATCCACGACGCGTCAAGTTGCCGCTGCCATGCTTCGCACTGGCAGGAAACCCCGCGACCATAGTGAAACGATGATCTTCAACAATTTTCGGGCGATGGAGCACTTGCGGTCATTAAAAACGGAGCTCCTAACTCCCAATCGCATCCTGGAATTGCACCGCATCCTCACCGAAGACACCTTGGACAATCCTGAAGACGCGGGCCGCTTCAGGCAAGCCGATGCAGTGAAGGTTGTCGACAGCCGGGACAACACCGTGCTGCACGATCCGCCCACGTACACCGGACTCCCCGCCCGCATGGAAAGGCTTTGCGCGTTTGCCAATGCCGACGAAACCTCGTTGCCTTTCGTGCATCCTGTCCTGCGGGCGATTCTGCTGCACTTCATGATGGGCTACGACCATCCATTCGAGGATGGAAACGGCCGCACGGCACGGGCGTTGTACTACTGGTCAATGGCGAGAAGCGGCTACTGGCTGATGGAATACACCTCGATCAGCCACATTCTGCGCAGAGCCCCTGCCCGGTACATGCGGTCCTACCTGCACACAGAAACTGACGGAAACGATACGACCTACTTCCTGCTGCACCAACTCAACACGATAAGGCGGGCAATCGTCGCCCTCCATGAATACATCGACAGGAAGGTGCGCGAGCAAAAGGAAACCGAGCGACTGCTATCCGCTTCACCAGAGCTGCGGACCCGGTTCAACCATCGGCAGGTAGCCCTCCTCACACATGCTCTACGAAACACCGGGGAAGGCTATCGAGTCGATGCGCATCAACGATCCCACAATGTTGTCTATCAGACGGCCCGTAACGACTTGATTGGTTTGCATGAGCTCGGGCTGCTGGAAAAGGCAAAGCAGGGGAATGCCTATGTATTTTTTGCGCCGGAGGACTTGCGCGACCGCCTTGCCGCACTGGCAAAGTAGCTATCGCTTCTTCGGGCTGAGTTCAGCGTTTGATGGCCAGCGGCGCCAGCAGGCAGAAGATGCCGAGGCTGCCGGTGGCGAGCATCCAGCCCAGCGCGGAAGCGTTGCCGCCGCCGGCGTCGAGCACCGCGCCGGCGACCAGCGGCGACAGGAAGCCGGCGCCGAAGCCGGCCATCGAGTAGACCGCCATCACCGCGCCGCGCCGCGCCGGATCGGCCACCGACACGAGGCCGGCGGTGAGCGCCGCCGAATCGGCCATCACCACGGCCTGGTAGACCACCAGCAGCGCCAGCAGCGCGAGCGGCCAGCTCGCCGCCGCGCCTACCGCCCAGGCCAGCACTCCGGAGGCGAGCATGACGACGAGGATGTAGCGGCGCCGGTCGTGGTGGCCGGCGAACTCGTTGCCGAGGATGCTGGCCGGAATGCCGACCAGGTTGATCAGGGCCGCCGCCGTGGCCGGCGCCAGCGGCAGGCTACCCTGCGTCGCGGAAAACGCCAGCAGGCCGACGATCCACGAACGCAGGCCGAACAGTTCCCAGCAATGCGCGGCATAGCCCAGCACGTAGCCGCGCACCGCGCGATCCTCAAGCACCGCGAGCTGCGCCGCCACGCCCGGCACATGCCCGCCGTGCGGCGCCACCGGCCTGAGGCCGCGCAGGATCAGGGCAATCGCGACGAAGGGGCCGATGCCGCCGACGACGAAGGCCGCATGCCAGTCGATCAGGGCGATCCAGCCCGACAGTGCATACGAGAGCGCGGCGCCGATGCCGAAGGTGGAGGTGTAGAAGGCGATGTAGCGCGGCAGGCGCGGCCCCGCGACGCGATCGGTGAGCGCCTTGAGGCCGGGCATGTAGGTGCCGGCCAGGCCCGCGCCGCCGATGGCCTGCAGCAGGCAGGCGGACACCAGGTCGCCGGCAAACAGGGCGAAGCCGAAATGGCCGGCCGACGCCAGCAGGCAGGCGCCGACATAAACACGCCGCGCGTCGATGCGATCGGTGAGGCCGGAGAGCACCGGCACGGCGAGCATGTAGCCGGCGAAATAGCTGCCGCCGATGGCCCCCGCTTCCTTGCCGGAAAGCCCCCAGGCCGCCTGCAGTTCCGGCAGCAGCGCGGGCCAGGTCGAGAAGCCGGTCATGCTGAATACCGCCGCGACGCACAGCAGCACAATGATGCTCGAATCCTTCATCGGCGCCGCGCTCATCCGGGCTTTCAGCGCCGCAGGCGTTCGAGGCAGGCGCGAATCGCGGGCGGGATCGCCGTCGGCTTGATTTCCTTGCGCGAGACGAAGACATGCACGAAGCTGCCCAGCGCCGCGGGCGCATCCTCGCCCTGGCGGAACAGCGCAATCTCGTAGCGCACCGACGAGTTGCCCAGATGCGCGACGCGCAGGCCGGCGTCGATGGTCTCGGGAAAGGCCAGCGGCGCCAGATAGCGGCATTGCGATTCGACGCAATAGCCGACCACCCCGCCTTCATGGATGTCCAGCCCGCCCTCGCGGATCAGGTGCTCGTTGATGACGGTGTCAAAGTAGCTGTAATAGACGACGTTATTGACGTGGCCATAGACGTCGTTGTCCATCCAGCGCGTCGGGATGGCAAGGAAATGCGGGTAATCGGCGCGGCTTGCGGGAGTCGGAACTGCGGAGGGGGTAGCAGGTGCCGCAGAGGGTGCGGCGGGCGTGGAAATGGAACTCATCGTGCGCTTCCTGAATATCGAAGCGCCCGATGATACCAACAGGAGTCAGCTCGGCTGGCGGGCGCTCACTGCTGGTTGCGGTACATCGCGGCGAGAAATGCCTCGGCGTCGACTTCCTGCGAAGTCGCCGCACGCTGCTGAACTTCCTGCAAGCCGAGCTGAAGCTCGGGGCTGGCAGGCGTCCACTCGGCGCCGAGGACTTCATCCTCGAACGCTCCGAATTCATCCTCGATCACTTTGCCTGTGTTCATATCCATCACCGTCAACATGTCGATCTCCCGTTACGGAACCGTACGCTTCAGAGGATATAACGCAGCCGGCACAGAAAAGTTGAATGAGGTTTCAACTTATGCAATGTTGTTGTTTTAGCGCCACGACGGGCCGCCGGCGTCGAGCGGCAAGGCGATTGACCACTAGGCGGGAAGAGGAATTCCCGGCGCCGGCCGCGCGTTCCAGGGCGCCACCCTGAGAAGCAGCACCATGCCTGGCACGGCGAGCAGCGCACAGAGCAGGAAGAAGCCGAGCCAGCCCATCTGCTCGACCAGATAACCGGTAGTAGCGTTCATGAAAGTCCGCGGCACGGCGGCCAAACTGGTGAATAGGGCCAGTTGTGTGGCGGTATACAAGGGATGGGTGGTGCGGGCGATGAAGGCGACGAAGGCCGCGGTGCCGAGGCCGACGCCCAGCGCCTCGAAGCCGATCACCAGGGCCAGCTGCGCCAGCTCCGCCGCGCCCACCGCAGCGCGCGGGCCCAGCCACGCCAGCCAGGCGAAGCCGAAGATGGCCACCAGTTGCACCACGCCGAACAGCCACAGCGCGCGGTTGATGCCCAGCCTGACCATCCACAGCCCGCCGATCAGGCCGCCGATCACCGCCGGCCACAAACCGGCGTTCTTCGCCACCAGGCCGATCTGCGACTTGGTAAAGCCCATCTCCAGATAGAAGGGCGTCGCCAGCGCGGTGCACATCGAATCGCCCAGTTTGTAGAGGAAGATGAAGCCGAGTATCAGCAGCGCCTCGCGCAAGCCAGCGCGGGTGATGAACTCGTGGAAGGGCTCGACCACCGCATCGCGCAAGGTCCTTGGCGCGCCGCCGGCCACCGCGGGCTCACGCGCGAACAGCGCCAGCCCCATGCCCGGCAGCATGAACAGCGCGGTGATGACGAATACCTCAAGCCAGGGCAGCCGGTCGGCCAGGATCAAGGAGAGCGAGCCCGGCACCAGCCCGGCGATGCGGTAGGCATTGACATGTACCGAGTTGCCCAGACCCAGCTCCGCCTCCGAAAGAATCTCGCGGCGATAGGCATCCAGCGCGATGTCCTGCGTCGCCGAGAGCAGGGCCACCGCGGCGGTCAGCCAGAGAATCGGCACGATCTCGCTGCCCGGCGCAAACAGCCCGAGCGACGCGATCGCCGCGAGCAGGCCGACCTGCGTGATCAGCATCCAGCCGCGGCGCCTGCCGAGCGGCGGCGCGTAGCGGTCGAGCAGCGGCGACCAGAGGAACTTCCAGGTGTAGGGAAACTGGATCAGCGCGAAGAGGCCGATGGTCTTCAGATCGACGCCCTCCGAGCGCAGCCAGGCCGGCACCAGGTTGAGCAGCAGATACAGCGGCAGCCCCGACGAGAAGCCGGTGAACACGCAGATCAGCATGCGCCGGGTGAACAGCGCGGCGAGCCAGGGCGGCATTCGCTAGCGGGTCGCGGTCATGTCCGGCATTTGCATCCTGCGCGCCCGTCCTACTTGGCGGGCCAGGCGATCTGCACCTGACGATGCTGGGTGACGCAGTCGCGCAGGTAGAGATTGATCAGGGTCTGGTAGGGCACTCCGGCCTCGGCCGCCATGCCCTTGAAATAGCTGACCACATCCTCTGACAGCCGCATCGTGACCGGCTTCTTGAGTTTCGACGCGTAGGGGTTCCGGCGCGACTTCATGCGGGAAAGGTCGTATTCGTTTCTCATGGCTGCTCGCTTCCATAAAAAGCGCTTTCGCGTGGGGTGGCCTTGCGCGCGGAAATGATTCGAATGATATCTCCCGCTTTGCGTTCGCAGTGGCAGACCAGCAACAGCCGAGCACCTGTGCTCATACCCAACAGCAGGAATCGTTCTTCGCCGGCCGAATGTTCCTCGTCGAAAAACTGGATAGCGAATTCATCGTAGAAAACCGATTGGGCTTCCTCGAAAGCGACTCCATGTTTGCGGACATTTGCCTTGGCCTTGGCGGCATCCCACTCAAAACTAATCATACGTACAGTGTATTTAACATGCTGCGTTTGTCAAGACACCTCCGCCCATCCTGTCGATGGGGCTGACCACTCCCCGCCCACCTCTATTCAGAACGTGGGTGTAGATCATGGTGGTCTTGACATCGGAATGTCCGAGCAGTTCCTGCACCGTACGGATGTCGTAGCCGCCTTCGAGCAGATGGGTGGCGAACGAATGGCGCAGGGTATGGGGCGACACCGGTCTGTCGATGCCGGCCGCACGCGCGGCGACGCGGATCGCCCGCTGCACGGTCTGGTCCTGCACATGGTGGCGGCGCACCACGCCCGAGCGCGGATCGACCGACAAAGCGGCCGACGGAAAAACGTACTGCCACATCCATTCCCGACCCGCCTGCGGATATTTGCGATCCAGCGCAAAGGGCAGATACACCTCGCCGTGCCCGGCGGCCAGGTCCTGCCGATGCAGTTCGCGTGCTCGCTCAAGCTGGCCGCGCAAGGCCGGCGCCAGACTCGCCGGCAACATGGTCACGCGATCCTTGGCGCCCTTGCCGTCGCGCACCAGGATCTCGCCGCGCTCGAACACGACGTCCTTCACCCGCAGGTGCAGACACTCCATGATGCGCAGCCCCGTCCCGTACAACAGGCGGGCGATCAGCGCGTTGGTGCCATCGAGCCGAGCCAGCATCGCCATGACCTCGGCGCCGGTCAGCACCACCGGCAACCGCTTGGGCGTCTTGGCCGCCTCGACATCGTCGAGCCAGGGTAATTCCAGACCCAGGACCTCGCGGTAGAGGAACAGCAGCGCGCTCTTGGCCTGATTCTGGGTGGAAGCCGCCACCCGCCCGGCCACCGCCAGATGGGTCAGAAACTCCTGCACCTCGGCGGCCCCCATGTCCCGTGGATGACGCTTGCCAAAATGCCGGATAAATCGTTTAATCCAATCCAGATAGGCCTGTTCGGTACGGATGCTGTAGTGCTTGAAGCGAATTCGGCCCCGCACCTGCTCCAAAAGCCGCGGCGCCGGCCCCTGCTCAGCCAGTGAAGGAATGGATGACATTTTTGGCTCCCCCAAATTGCACCAAGGTACTGATGAAATTCAGAATAGCACACAATACTGGTTTTATATACAGCCTATTTGACGGGATATATCCCGTCATGACGGATAACATCCCATCATTAGGTTTCCACACTTAACGTT
>JAPLQX010000028.1 GCA_026399435.1 Rhodocyclales bacterium | reverse complement strand
GGCCGATGAGGGCCAGCAATCGCTTGTCGCTTATCCGTCGGGCCACGCGGGCCATCAGGATGTCGTGATCAACATTGTCGAAAAATTTCGCCAAGTCGAGATCGACCGCGATGCGATAGCCCGCCTTGATGTCGGCCTTTATCTTCGAGTCGCCGCCAGCGCCAGCTCTTGAGCAATGCATGCCATTGATACCAAATTGGTATCATGCTAAAGTGGCGCATGCGGATCATTGCCCTTTCCACCTTGCGGACCTTCTGGCAAACGCACCCGGATGCGGAAACACCTTTGCGGGCTTGGTATGCCCTGGCGAGCCGGGCGCACTGGAAGACGCCGGCCGACGTCAAGGCGGCGTATCGCAACGCCAGCTTTGTCGCCGATCGCCGGGTGGTGTTCAACATCAAGGGCAATGACTACCGGCTGGTGGTAGCGGTTCGCTACGATCGGGGGCTGATGTATGTGCGCTTCGTCGGCACGCATCGGCAGTACGACAGGATAGACGTGGAAACGATTTAACGTGAGGCAGCTCGTTCGGAGCGACTGGTGATAGTCGAGCGAAGCGAGCAAATCAGTAGCCTCCCCGAGAGGGGAGGATGGGAGGGGCGGGTCTTCATTCGCCTTTCGAGTGTTTTCATCATCAGGGGTGCTCGTCACCGCTACATGAAAGTTAGGAGGCCGACATGGAACTCAAGCCCATCCGCAGCAAGAAGGAATACCAGGCGGCGCTGGCCGAGGTCGAGCGCCTGTGGGATGCGCCGGCGAAGTCGGCCGCGTCGGATCGGCTCGACGTGCTGACCATGCTGGTCGAGAGCTACGAGCGGCAGCATTTCCCGATCGCCGATCCCGATCCCATAGAGTTCCTCGGCCATGTGATGGAAAGTCGCGGCCTGACGCGCAAGGATCTGGAAGCCTTCATCGGGCCGCGTGGCCGCGTCGCCGATATCCTGAACCGCACCCGGCCGCTGACGCTGGAAATGATCCGGCGCCTGGCCGATGGCCTGCAACTGCCGGCGGAGGTATTGATCAAGCCCTACCGGTTGCGCCGGGAGGCCGGGGAACTGGAAGCGGCATGACAGGTTCCGCTGCGTTGATCGCCGTGCTTTCTTGATGCGACGCTTTCCGTGAGCGCACAACTCCTTCCCCTGCCGCAACTTTCCAGCCGCGCCTTCGCCGTCTGGCGGCGCAATTTCCTGGTCTGGAAAAAGTTGGCGATCCCGTCGCTGCTGGGCAACCTCGCCGACCCGATGATCTACCTGTTCGGCCTCGGCTACGGCCTGGGCGGCTTGCTGCCGCAGATCCACGGCGTGTCCTACATCGCCTTTCTGGCCAGCGGCACGGTGTGCGCTTCGACCATGAATGCCGCCTCGTTCGAGGCGCTGTACTCGGCCTTTTCGCGCATGCATGTGCAGCGCACCTGGGAGGCGATCATGAATGCGCCGATCACGCTGGAGGACGTGATGGCCGGCGAGCTGCTCTGGGCGGCGGCCAAGGCTACGCTGTCCGGTGTGGCGATCCTGGTCGTCATCTCGCTGCTGGGTTTCGTCGCCTCGCCGCTGGCGCTGTGGGCGCTGCCGGTGATCTTTCTCACCGGGCTGGCCTTCGCGGCGCTCGGCCTGATCGTCACCGCACTCGCTCCGTCCTACGACTTCTTCATGTACTACTTCACGCTGTTCATCACGCCGATGGTGCTGCTCTGCGGCGTATTTTTCCCGCCCGACCAGTTGCCGCCGCTGGTGCAAGCGGTAGCCGCCTGGCTGCCGCTGACGCATGCGGTGGCGCTGGTGCGGCCGCTGCTGTTCGGCGAGATTCCCGCCGGCATCGTCGGCCACCTCGCGGCCCTGCTGGCGGTGGCGGTGATTGCTTTCTGGATCGCGCTGACGCTGATCCGCCGTCGCCTGCTGAAGTAAAATCGGCGCATGGACATCATCATCAACGGCGAGGCACAGAGCCTGCCGGCACCCCTGACCGTGGCTGCGCTGCTCGCAGCGCGCGGCCTTGAGGGCAAGCGTGTCGCGGTGGAGAGAAACGGCGAGATCGTGGCGAAGAGCCGCCATGCCGAAACGCTGCTCGCCGCGGGCGACCGCATCGAAATTGTCGTCGCCGTCGGCGGCGGCTGAGTTTTTTCAGGAATCAAAACCATGAGCCAAGATTCTCTCGTCATCGCCGGCAAGGCCTACCACTCGCGCCTGCTGGTCGGCACCGGCAAGTACAAGGACTTCGCGCAGACGCGCGCCGCGATCGACGCCTCGGGCGCCGAGATCATCACGGTCGCGATCCGCCGCACCAACATCGGCCAGGAGCCGGGCCAGCCCTCGCTGCTGGAAGTGCTGCCGCCCGCGCAATTCACCATCCTGCCCAACACGGCGGGCTGCTACACGGCGGACGATGCCGTGCGCACCCTGCGCCTGGCGCGCGAACTGCTCGACGGCCACGCGCTGGTCAAGCTCGAAGTGCTCGGCGATCCGCAGACGCTGTTTCCCAACATGCCGGAAACCCTCAAGGCTGCCGCGACGCTGGTCAAGGACGGCTTTCAGGTGATGGTGTATTGCGCCGACGATCCGATCCAGGCGCGCATGCTGGAAGACATCGGCTGCGTCGCGATCATGCCGCTGGCGTCGCTCATCGGCTCCGGCATGGGCATACTGAATCCGTGGAACCTCAAGCTCATCATCGAGCAGGCAAAAGTTCCGGTGCTGGTCGATGCCGGTGTCGGCACGGCGTCCGATGCGGCGATTGCGATGGAACTCGGTTGCGACGGCGTGCTGATGAATACCGCGATTGCCGGCGCGCAGGACCCGGTGCTGATGGCGGGCGCCATGAAGAAGGCGGTCGAGGCGGGGCGCGAAGCGTATCGGGCCGGCCGCATGCCGAAAAAATATTACGCGGCGACACCCAGCTCGCCCGGCGGCGGACTGATTGGCCACGACAGCAAGTGAAGCGCGTTCTTGCCTGCGTGCTGTTCGGCGCGCTGCTGGGTTCGGCACGGGCCGGCGACGCGCCGGAGACGGTGAGTCCGGCCGCAACCGAGGCGACGACTCCGCCCACAACCGAGGCCACAACGCTGCCCGCGCTGACCGTCATGCCCCAGCACATGGGCTATGCGCTCGACCAGCCGGAGATACTGATTCGCCAGCGCCTGTTCGGCCTGGCGCACGGCTTGTCCATGCTGGCAGCGGCCTGCCTCGACCTACCAGAGCATTCCGCGCCGATCCAGGAGGCCTACGCTGCCTGGCATGCCGCGCAGGCCAGGACCATCGAAACCATGGCGCAGGATCTCGCCCGCTATTACTTCGGTCCGCGCGCAGATGAAGCCGGCTGGCAGGATCTGGTGCGGGCCCTGAACCTCAACGACAGCATCCAGCCTTCGCTGGGCAGCGTCAGCCTGCAGGATGCCTGTGCCAGCCTGCCCGCCGCGCTCGCCCGGCCGCGCTACGAGTTCGGCAAGCTGCTGACGGAAGCCGCGGCGCCTGCAGCCGCCGCACCGCCAGCGCCGACTCCTGCTGCCACGCCCGCCCAATGAGCGACGCCGACGACGAGGCAGCCGCACAGCGACGCGCCAGCCACATCCGCAGCTTCGTCCTGCGCCAGGGGCGTGTCTCGGATGCGCAGCGGCGCTTCCACGAGGAAGGCATGCCGCGCTGGGGCATCCCGTATCGGCCGGCCGCGCTCGACCTCGACGCCGCCTTCGGGCGCCACGCGCCGCGCATCCTGGAAATCGGTTGCGGCATGGGCGAGACCACGGCAACCATTGCCGCCAAACATCCGCAAAACGACTACCTGGGCATCGAGGTACACACGCCCGGCGTCGGCAGCCTGCTGAAGGAAATCGCCACGCGCGAACTTTCCAACCTGCGCGTGATCCAGCACGACGCCGTCGAGGTGGTGCGCGACATGATCGCGCCGGGATCGCTGGCCGGGATCCATGTGTTCTTCCCCGACCCCTGGCCGAAAAAGCGCCAGCAAAAGCGCCGCCTGATCCAGCCCGGCTTCGTCAGGCTGCTGGCGACGCGGCTCATGCCCAGCGGCTATTTGCATTGCGCGACCGATTGGGAAGACTATGCCAATCAGATGCTTGAGGTGCTCTCCGGCGAATCGCTTTTGATCAATATGGCAAACGATTTCACGCCGCGACCGCCCTACCGGCCGCAGACCAAGTTCGAGAGCCGCGGCCTGAAACTGGGGCACGGCGTATGGGACCTGGTGTTCCGACGGAATGTCGTACCCGCATGAACATTGATCCGCGCACCGTAATTCTTCTTGCCGGCGTCATGGGCGGGATCATGTCGATCGTGCTGTATTTCATGCGCCGGAATTTTCCGCCATCGATCCGCGGCCTCGGCGAATGGGCGGCGGCCCCGGCCCTGATCTTCGTCTCGCTCCTGTTGCTGGCCGCGCGCGGTGTCGTTCCGCAGTTCTTTTCGGTGATCGTCGCCAACATGCTGTTGCTGTCGGGACTGTCGCTGTTCCACTTCGGCACCCAGCGCTTCCTCGGCTTGCCGACGTCGATCCGGCTCTGGGTCGCCGTGGTCTTACTGCCAATGCCGATTCTGGCCTGGTACACCTTTGTCGAGCCTCATTACGGAATGCGCGTGCTGTTGATCAGCTTCCTGATGACCGTGCTGACCAGCAGCAATGCCCTGCTGCTGGCGCGGCACGGCGCACGCAGTTTCGCGACCTATCTGTGCATTGCAGCCCTGGCGGTGCAGAGCCTCGCCCAGATGCTGCGCTTCATCTCCGGTCTGAGCATTCCGGCGGACAGCACGCTGTTCATCCTTTCCCCGGCGCAGCAGGTCTACGCCACCACTTATACCTTTTGCATCCTGATGCTCTGTGTCGGTGCGGTGCTGATGGCGACCGACAAGCTGCGCGCGGAATTCGAACACCAGGCACGCCACGATTCGCTGACCGGCGCGCTGACGCGCGGCGCCCTGATCGAAGCTGGCGAGCGGGAGCTGGAGCGCAACCGGCGCAAGAATCATGTGATGTCGCTGCTGATGATGGACCTCGATCACTTCAAGGCGATCAACGACAGCCATGGACATCTGGCGGGTGATCAAGTGCTGGTCGATTTCGTCGCTCGCGTCACCACCCTGCTGCGCCGCCCGGACCGTTTCGGCCGCTTCGGCGGCGAGGAATTCATCGCCCTGCTGCCGGAGACCTCGCTCGAAGACGCCCGGATCGTGGCCGAGCGGATTCGCGCCGACATTGCGAGCGCCGGCGTGCAGCCGTGGTGCACGGTCAGCATCGGTGCCGCCACGAGCAGCGCGGACGACGCCACGGTCGACGCGCTGCTGGCGCGCGCCGACGCTGCGCTCTATCAGGCCAAGGCGGCAGGCCGCAATTGCGTCAGGACCGCAGCCTGACACGGCGATGAAGCTGTCCGCTCATCCGTTCTGGCTGGTCGGCTTCCGGCCTTTTTTCACGCTGGCCTGCCTCTCGGGACTCAGCCTGCCGCTGCTCTGGGTGCTGATCTTTCTCGGCGCCCTGCCTGCGCCCGAGTCCAGCTTCACACCCGTTCAGTGGCACGCCCACGAGATGTTCTTCGGCTTCGGTTGGGCCGTGCTGGGCGGCTTCCTGCTGACCTCGACCAAGAACTGGGTGCAGATTCGCGGCTATCATGGCGCGCCGCTGATCTTCCTCGTCGCGGCCTGGCTGTTCGAACGAATCGGGATGGGGTTCGGCGGGCGCTGGCCCGCCGTGCTGTTCCAGTTCTCGAACACGCTGTTCCTCGCGGCTATCGTCGCCATGATCGTGTGGACGCTGGTCCGCTACCGCAAGGACGACAGCTATCGCGACAACTATTTTTTCCTGCTGATCCTGCCTGCCTTCCTGATCGCCAAGCAACTGATACTCAGCGCTGAGCATTTCCAGGTCGGTATCGTCATGGCCACCGGCCTCTTCCGCGTCGCGTTTCTGGTGATGCTGGAGCGCACCCTGACCCAGTTCATGAAGGGCATTTTCCAGGTGGACATCCTGCGCAACGCGGCCCTGGACAGGACGATCAAGCTGCTCGGCGTCGCGCTGGTCGGCGCCGGCCTGATGCCGCCGCTGCTGGCGGCCTGGGTTTCGCTGCTGCTGGCGCTGCTGCTGGCCGGCCGGTTCATCTTCTGGAAACCGCAACTGGCCATGCGGCGGCTCGATCTCGGCATCATGTATCTGGGCTACGGCGCGATCATGCTGCAATTGCTGGTCGAGTTTCTCAACCAGGTCGCGCGACCGGCATGGGTCGGCTCGGTCTCGGTGCATATTTTCACGCTGGGCGTGATGGGCCTGATCATTCCGGCGATGCTGATCCGGATCGCCAGAGGGCACACGGGCCGAAAAGTCGTCTTCGAACCGATCGACAAGCGGGTGCTCTGGATCATGATCGCCGCCTTCGTGCTGCGGGTGGTCGCGCCGCAGCTTTATCCGGCCGGCTACGCCCTCTGGCTGGTGCTCGCCGCCTGCGGCTGGCTGGCCGCTTTTGCGATCCTGGCCTGGCGCCTGATTCCCCTTCTGACGCAGCCGAGGATCGACGGCAAGGAGCATTAGGACCCGCGCGGTACCCCCGGCGGCCAGGCTTGTGATCGGGAATCAATCGGAGTAGCGTTCATCCGCTGTCACAAAAAAATCAGGCGTGTGGCGACGCCCAATCCCGACGGAGGAGAAAACATGAGCAAGATTGCAGGCCGCATGGCGGCATGGATTGCAGCAAGTCTATTGATGCTGGGTGGCTGTGCGACTCGGGCCGACCTGGCCAGCGACGTGTATCCCGACAAGGTGGTCTATCACATCAATGACTCGGTCAATGCAACAGCGGCCTTGCGCAATGTCGGCAATCATCTCGACGTCAACCCGGAGGCGAAGATCATCGTGGTGACGCACGCGCTGGGTGTCGATTTTCTGATGGAAGGCGCCCGGGACAAGAACGGGAACCCTTACAACGTGGCGGTCGAGGCCCTGACGGAACGCGGGGTGACTTTCGATGTCTGCGAAATCACGCTCAAGAGCCGCAAGCTGGACCGCAAGCAGTTCATCCCGGAAGCGAAGTTCGTGCCGTCCGGCGTCGCTGAAATCGGCAAGCTGCAGGCTCGCGGCGGCTTCGCCTACCTCAAGCCCTGATCCCGGGGATCCGGCGCGCAGGACTAGTTCAAAAACCCGCCCAGCAACTGGTTGAGGAAGCGCCGGCCGCGCGGCGTGGGGCGGATATGGCCGTCCATGGTCTCCAGCAGTCCTTCGCGCCGTGCCGCCAGCACCGACTCTTCGATCGTGGCCAGCGGCAGGCCGGTGCGTTCGGTGAACAGGCGCGGCAGGAAGCCTTCGTTGAGGCGCAGCGCATTCATCATGAACTCGCCGGGCAGATCGGCGCGGGCGACGGTTTGCCGCGTGCTGATGAAATCGCCCCGCGCCGCGCCCTCGATGTAGGCGCGCGGGTTGCGGTGGCGCGCCTCGCGCCAGATCGACTCGTGATTCGACAGCTTGCTGTGCGCGCCGGCGCCAATGCCAAGGTAATCGCCGAAGTTCCAGTAGTTGAGGTTGTGCTGGCAGCGTGAGTTTGTGTCATGCGCAGGCCTGGCGAACGCGGATGTTTCGTATTGCGCAAAACCGGCCTCGGCAAGTCTCGCTTCGACCATTTCCTGCATGTCGGCCGCCAGGTCGTCATCGGGCAACGGCGGCGGCGCATGATGAAATGGCGTGTTCGGTTCCAGCGTCAGGTGATAGGCCGAGATGTGGCTGACGCCGGCGCCGATCGCCGTGACGATGTCGCGCCCGGCTTCAGCCAGCGTCTGCTGCGGCAGCGCGTACATCAGGTCGAGATTGACGCGGTCGAAGTTGTTCAGTGCCATGTCGATGGCGCGCCGCGCCTCGGCGCTGTCGTGGATGCGGCCCAGCGCCTTCAGCTTGGCGTCATCGAAACTCTGTACGCCGATCGAAAGCCGGTTCACTCCGGCCTCACGAAAGGCCGCGAACTTCGCCGCCTCGGCGGTACCCGGATTGGCTTCGAGCGTGACTTCCGCGCCGGGATGCAACGGCAGGCGCATGCGGATGGCGGCGAGCAGTGCATCGGCGGTTTCGGCGCGCATCAGGCTCGGCGTGCCGCCACCGATGAAGACGCTGATCACCGGCCGGTTCCAGATTTGCGGCAGGGCCGCTTCGATATCTGCGATCAGCGCGGCGAGATAGACGGGTTCGTCGACCTCGGTCCGGCTCTCATGCGAATTGAAATCGCAGTAGGGGCACTTCTTGACGCACCACGGCCAGTGCACGTACAGCGCCAGCGGCGGCGGTGCTACCAGGCCGGAAAAACCGGGTACGACCGGGACGATCGGAATCACATGCCCAGCCGCAGGCGCGCGATGAGTTGCGCCAGGGCCTTGCCGCGATGCGAGCGACGGTTCTTTTCCTCGTGCGGCAGTTCCGCCGCGGTGAGGCCGGTGTCGGGCACCAGAAAGTAGGGGTCGTAGCCGAAGCCGCCGGCACCGCGCGGCGTGTCGATGATCTCGCCATGCCATTCGCCTTCGGTGATGACCGGCTGCGGATCGTCGGCATGGCGCATCAGTACCAGCACCGCGACGTAGTGTGCGCGGCGATCGCCGATGCCGGCGAGATCGGCGAGCAGCTTCGCGTTGTTGTTCGCATCCGATCTCGGTTCATCGGGTGACAACTGCGCGTAGCGCGCCGAGAAGACGCCCGGCGCACCGCCCAGCGCGCTGACGCACAGCCCGGAATCGTCGGCCAGCGCCGGCAGGCTGGTCAGGCGCGCGGCATGACGCGCCTTGGCGATGGCGTTCTCGACGAAGGTGATGTGCGGCTCCTCGGCCTCCGGCACATCGAAGGCCGACTGCGGCAGCACCTCGAAATCGAAAGGCGCCAGCAGTTGGCCGAATTCACGCAGCTTGCCGGCGTTGCCGGAAGCGAGGACGAGCCTTTTCATGATGTGAGCGAAGCGCTCTGCGCCTTGATGATGTCGCCGATGCCGGCCGCGGCGAGTTCCAGCAAAGTATCCAGTTCGGCGCGCGAGAAGGGGGGGCCTTCGGCGGTGCCCTGCACTTCGATGATGCCTCCCCCTGCCGTCATCACCACGTTCATGTCGGTATCGCAGGCCGAATCCTCGGCGTAGTCGAGATCGAGCACCGGAATGCCTTCGACGATGCCGACCGAGACGGCGCCGACCAGTTCGCGCATCGGATGGCTCGCCAGCTTGCCGCTGGCGACGAGCGTAGCCAGGGCATCGTGCAGCGCCACGCAGGCGCCGGTGATCGATGCGCAGCGCGTGCCGCCGTCGGCCTGCAGCACGTCGCAATCGAGCGTGATCTGGCGTTCGCCGAGCGCCTTCATGTCGGTCACCGCGCGCAAGGAGCGGCCGATCAGGCGCTGGATTTCCTGGGTGCGGCCGGTTTGCTTGCCCTTGGCCGCTTCGCGCGCCATGCGCGTGTTGGTCGCGCGCGGCAGCATGCCGTATTCGGCGGTGACCCAACCGGCGCCCGTGCCGCGCAGGAAGCCGGGCACCGTTTCCTCGACGCTGGCAGTGCACAACACCTTGGTGGCGCCGAACTCGACCAGTACGCTGCCTTCCGCGTGGCATGTGTAGTTGCGGGTGATCTTGAGGCTGCGCAACTGGGTTGCGCTGCGGTCGATGCGTTGCGACGGGCGGTTCATGAAGATGCTCCATTGGGGTTGTGCGGCATGCGACGACGAATTTCGGCGATGGCGTGCTCGATTTCCGCATCGCTGATCGGCGCGGCTATCGGCACCGGCTGCGCGTCGGGATTCAGGTCGAGGGTATGTCCATCGGGATCGGGCGCTTTCCAGCGCATGGCGATCAGGGTCAGGTTGTCCGCCTCGGGGCCCGCCGCGCGCTCGGCGGCGTCGAGCAGATGCGGCACGCTGCTGTTGAGCGGCGCCCGCCCGAGTTCGCTCACCAGCGTCTCGCCCAGCGGCGACCATGCGCCGTCGGTGCACAAGGCAATCAGGTCGCCGTCCTGCAGCGGCACCGGGCGCGAGACCTCGATTTGCGGCGCCTCGTCGCCGCCCAGACAACTGAAGACGCGATTGCGCAGCGGGTGGCTGACGGCTTCGGCATGACTGAGGCTGCCCTCGTCGACCATGCGCTGCACGATGCTGTGGTCGCGGGTCTGGGCGACACGGTCCTGCCCCCGGGGCTGGCCGTGGATCAGATACAGCCGCGAATCGCCGGCGTGCGCCCAGGTGGCCTCCCCGTCCTGCACCACGCAGGCGATGCAGGTGGTGCGCGGCGCGGCGTGCGGAGGAATGCGGCAATCGGCGGCATAGCGGACGATGGTCTGGTGCGCCTGCTGCAGTGCCATGGCGAGGAAATGCGCCGGGTTGGCCAGGCGCGGTTTGGCTTCGCTGCGAAAATTCCCGGTCACGCTATCGACGGCAATCTGCGCCGCGACTTCGCCTTGCAGGTGACCACCCATGCCGTCGGCAACCACCATCAGCACGACGTCGTCGGTTGCCAGCCAGGCAACGCGATCCTGATTGATCTCGCGACCGCCGATACGGCTTTCCTGGGCTATCGTGTAGTTCATTACCAGCCACGCAGGCCGAGGCGGGAAAGCCACGACCCCGGCGGCTTGTCTCCGGGCTTGTCGGCGTTGAGCGAGGCCTGCAGGGCACGGGCGTGCTGCGGCCGCCGCGTGGGTTCGAGGCGCAGGCACTCGTCGATGGTCGCCAGGAGGCGCGGCGAATAATCGGAACCCCAGCGCTGCCGGGCAGGCAGCAGTTGGTCATCGACCAGCCGCTCGTCGGCCGCCTGCGGGGCGCCGCCGGCCAGGGCAGCGTACATGCAGGCGCCGACCGCGTAGATGTCGGTCCATGGTCCCAGCGTGAACCTGCCGTGATATTGCTCGGGCGCCGCATAGCCCGGTGTGTACATCGCCCGTGGTTCGGGCGGGCCGATATCCATGGCGTAGCGCGCGGCGCCGAAGTCCAGCAGCACGGGGCTGTCGTCGTTGCGCAGCCAGATGTTGGCCGGCTTGATGTCGAGATGCAGCAGGCCGCGGCCATGGACCTCGCCGAGGCCATCGAGCACGCCGCTGAACATGCTGCGCATGAACACCTCGCCCAGCTTGCCGCGATGCTGGCGAATATGGTCGCGCAAGGTGCGGCCGACTTCGTAGCGCATCACCAGATAGACGGTCTCGTTGGCGCGGAAGAAATTCAGCACGCGCACCACGTTCGGATGATCGAGGCCGGTGAGCGCCCGTCCCTCCTCGAAAAACAGCTTCAGGCCGTGATTGAAATCCGCCTGGAACTCCGGCGGAATCGTCGGCGCAATTTCACCCTCGCCGCGCAAGGCCAGGACGTTGGGCAGGTATTCCTTGATCGCCACCGGCGTCCCTTGTGCATCGTGCGCCAGATAGACGATCGAAAAGCCGCCGACCGAAAGCTGTCGCTCAATGCGATAGCCTTCCAGTTCATAGCCGGGCGGCAGTGCGTGGTTGTTCTGGGAGCTCAAAGGCACGGGGGAATGGGGCAGGTTGATATACTGCCGTGATTTTCCTTGTTCGCCTCCCCGCTGTAAACAACTGCTTTCATGGCGGAGCCTGGGCAAAGGGAACGGAGACCCCCCACACCATGATTTACAGCATGACCGGATACGCCGCTGCCAGCCGTGACCTCGGCAGCGCAGTGATGAACCTCGAGATCAAGAGCGTCAATTCGCGCTATCTGGATATCGGCTTTCGCCTCAGCGAAGACCTGCGCTTTCTTGAGATGGCGCTGCGCGAGAAGATTGTCGAGCGCATCGGCCGCGGCAAGATCGAGTGTCGCGGCTATTTGCAGGCGCAGCCGGCACAAGGGGCGGCGGCGCGCGAGCGGCGGCCCGATCCGGCGCTGCTGACCGAACTGGGCAAGCTCGACAATGCCGTGCGCAGCGCCCTGCCCCAGGCCGCGCCGCTATCGGTGGCCGAAGTGCTGCGCTGGCCCGGCGTGCTGGGCGACGACTCGCTGACCACTGAACAGTTGCAGACCGCGGCGCAGGAACTGTTCACCACGCTGATCGATGACTTCGTCGCCACGCGCGAACGCGAGGGCGCCAAACTGGCCGACGTGCTGCGCGAACGCGCCGCCCGCATGCGCGAACAGGTGAACGCCGCCCTGCCCCTGTTGCCTGCGGCGCTGGCAGCCTACCGCGAGCGCCTGGCGACCAAGCTGCGCGAGGCGGTGGCGAATCTCGACGAGGAGCGCATCCGCCAGGAAGTTGGCGTCTTTGCCGCCAAGATCGACGTCGCCGAGGAGATCGCGCGGCTCGTCACCCACATGGACGAACTCGAGCGTGTGCTGAAAAAAGGCGGCGCGGTCGGCAAGCGGCTGGATTTCCTGATGCAGGAACTCAACCGCGAGGCCAATACCCTGGCCTCGAAGTCGGTCTCCGGCGAAGTCACGGTCATCGCGCTGGAACTCAAGCTGCTGATCGAGCAGATGCGCGAGCAGGTGCAAAACCTGGAGTAAGGTCAGGACCCAGGTGCCGGATCGGTGACGAAGCCGATCCGCGTCAGCCCGGCTTTCGCCGCCGCACTCATCACCGCGGCCACGCTCTCGTAGCGCGCATTGCGATCGGCGCGGATATGCAATTCGGGTTGCGGTTGCTGCTTCGCGGCGGCGGCAAAGCGCGGCCCGAGATCGGCGAGAAGCACCTTCTCGCCGTTCCAGAACAGTTCGCCGCCCTCGCGAATGCCGAACTCGACATGCTCGGGTTTGGTGATGTTGGCGCTGGAGGATGCCTTGGGCAGGTCGATCTTCACCGAATGCGTGAGCAGCGGCGCGGTGACGATGAAGATCACCAGCAGCACCAGCATCACGTCCACCAGCGGCACCACGTTCATGTCCGCCATCGGGGTTTGCTGGTTGCGTCCGTTGAAACTGCCGATTGCCATGTCGAACTCCTCAGCGTGCGTTGGCGGATTTGCTCGAGCCGACGGTGGTCAGCACGTAGAGATCGTGGGCGAAGGCATCGAGCCGCGCCAGCCACATGCGATTGCGCCGGTTGAAGGCGTTGTAGGCCAGCACGGCGGGAATCGCCACTGCCAGGCCCAGCGCGGTCATGATCAGCGCCTCGCCGACCGGGCCGGCGACCTTGTCCAGCGTGCCCTGGCCGGACAGGCCGATCTGCACCAGTGCATGGTAGATGCCCCACACGGTGCCGAACAGGCCGACATACGGCGCAGCCGATCCGGCCGAGGCCAGCACGGTGAGGCCATGCTCAACGCGCGCCGCCTCCTGGTCGATGCCGTTCCTCAGCACGCGCGTCAGGAACTCGCCGAGCCCGCCTGCTGCCGCGAGTTTGTGCGGACTGTGCGTCTCGCTGTCGCCGGCGGCCTGCAGGGCCTGCTGCGCCAGTTCGGCAAAGGCGTTGTCGATCGGCTGCGCGGCCAGTGCGCTCCTCACGTCCAGCAGGGATGGCGCATCCCAGAAGCCAGCGAGAAACGCGGCGGCACGCTTTTGCGCGAGGGTGTTGGCAATCGCGCGCGTGATGATCAGGTACCAGCTCGCTACCGAAAGCAGCAGCAGCGCCGTAAGCACCAACTTGCCCACGACGTCGGTGTGGGAGAGAAAGTGGGCGAAACCCAGGTCATTCAATGCGGCTGCTTCCACGTTCAGTTTCCTTGTAATACAAATTTGAAGGGTTGCAGGGCCACGGCGCGTACCGCCTGACCGTTGCGTTGCGCCGGATTGCAGCGCCAGGTTTTTACGGCGCTGAGCGCGGCGTCGTCGAGACGGGCAAAGCCGCTGCCGGTGGCGACACGAGCGGTGCTGACATGGCCCAGTTCGTCGAGTTCGACACGCAGCACCGTGATGCCGGTCTCGCCCATGCGGCGCGACAGCACCGGGTAGTTGGGGGCGGTGCGCTCGGGACAGGCTACCGAGAGCTCCGCGCCCAGTGTCACCGGGCCTGTCGGCTTGGGCTCGACAGGCGCGGTGACGACCGGGGCCGGCAATGGCGGTGGCGCGACGGCCTCGGTGGGCGAAGTGACCGGAGCTTCGGCCACCAGTTGCCGCGGCGTCTCTTCGGGTCGAGGCTTGGGCGGCTCGCGCTTGGGTGCTTGCTCGACCTTGGGTGGGCTGGGCGGTGCAATGAAGTTGACGAACAGGGTCGCCGCGTCGGCGGGCGTCGGCAGCAGACGATGGCTCCACAGACCCCACAGCGCGGCAGCGTGCAAAGCCACCACCAGCAGCGCTCCGGCAAGCTTGTCCCATTGCAAACGAAGCGTCATCGTGAGCGCGCTCAAGGCCGCAGAAAAGTCCGCAAGGCATCGGATGGCGGAGGCCCGGCATGGAATCGCGCGGCGCCCGCCGCCGGAACAAACGCGACATAGGGCGTGAGCCCTCGCCAGTCCGGATTCACCTTGAAGCGCAGCGCCATGGCGTCACCATCAAAGACGTACAGGGCATTCGCCTTGCGGTAGTGACGATCCTTGCGCAGCGCGTCTTCCTGCCCCGCACCATCCATCACCACCACCACGAGGCGAGTACTGGAGCGAGCCTTGCGCATGGCCTCGGCCAGGTCGTCGATCACCTTTGGGCAGTGCGCGCAGTCGGTGGTTGAAAACACCACCACCATCGGCCGCGAGGGCGAGCGGGCCAGTTCGTTCCATGTGTCCGCGATAAACGGAAGAATAGCCCGTGGCGCCGCAAATGCCGGCACCACGGCGGCAAGCACGCCGCCGAGCAGGACCATCAGGCGCGCCCGGCGCTCAAGGGAGAATTGGCAGAACATGAATTTCCTTTGCGGTACGCCACAAGACCCGTATGCCCTCGGTCGTCACGAGCAAACGCGGGAAATCGTTTTGCTCCTTGCTGGCAGCCAGTTCGCGCAGAACAAAATGAGCGCCGTCATCCGCCGACAGCCATGCCCTGAGTTGCGTCTGCACCCCGTCGTAGCTGCGCCATGCAATGACCACCTGCTTGCCGAAAGTCGCGATGTCGGCGTGCTCGGCGCGCGGGTCGGGGAGTTCCTGCACCGCGCCCTGCGGCGTGCCGTCGGCCGCCAGGCGGCCATGGCGAACGGCGGCGCGGCCGGCCTTCTCGCCAAACCAGACGGCGTGATATCCACCCTGCGCCGACGGTGCGAGACTCGGCCCGTGGTGTGGACAGCCATCCAGCCGCCAGTTGTCAAAGCTGGCGCGCACCGGAGCTTTCGCCGCGTCACCCAATACCGCAAACGCATGATCACGAATGTTCGGTGCGAAAACGTGACGCCAGATCGCTGCCACGCCGCCTTCCGGCGTGGGGGCGAGCGCAATCCGGCAACACTCGCAACTGTGATCGGCGACCTTGATGTCGGGGCCGAAACTAAGCCCGCCGTCATGCGATTCATTGCGGTAAATCGCGGCACCGGCATAGGCGCTGCTTTTGCCTGAACTTTCGCCCGCCTTGCTCATGGCAAGCACCAGGTCCCTCTTGTCTATCCAGACGGTATGCAGCAGGCCGCTGCGATCAAAGGCCAGGGACTCGAAACGGTGGGTTATCACCTGTCGATCGCGGTGAATGGTCACCGGCGCGGAGAATGT
This sequence comes from Rhodocyclales bacterium, assembly GCA_026399435.1. Lineage (GTDB taxonomy): Bacteria > Pseudomonadota > Gammaproteobacteria > Burkholderiales > Rhodocyclaceae > Sulfuritalea. Next base: position 7,614 of record JAPLQX010000028.1, on the reverse strand, counting down.
TTTCCCGCCATCGCCGGAACGCAGCATGCGGATCTCGCCGGTATTGGGTTTGGCCAGCGGTTGGGTGTAGGAGATGACGACCTGCTGCTTGGGCCCGAAGGCAATCTTGGGCCGGTTCTCGCCGTCGGCCGACACCTTGTCGCCGCCGATGTCAAGAACCCGCAGCTCGTTCCATGTGACGCCGAGGTCTTTGCTCGACTGAGTGAACAGACGGCTTTCCGGATTCAGGCCGACCAGCCACAACTCGCCATTCGGCGCAATCGCCACGCCGACACCCAGCGCGCTCCTGACATGCGGCGCGGCCTTCTTGCCGGCGCGGGAGTCAGTCGTTGCCGCATGCGCTTCATGCCCCTCTTGAGCCATTGCTCCCGGCGGATAGAGTCCGCCCAGGAACATCGCGGAAAGGACGATCAATCTTGTCTGCATCGCAAGCTCCTCAATAATCCAGCTTCACGCTGGCAAAGAACGTCCTCTGGGAATACGGATACAAGGTGAAATACCTGGCATCGCCGATGTTGTCTATGCCAACGGAGGCGGACCAGTTCTTCGCAATTTTGTAGAGTACTTTTGCATCGAAAACGCTGAAGCTGCTCCGCCCGCCATAGACATTCGGATTGGGATCGGGATAGGCCTGGGTTGCCGTATTGAACAGGCCGCTATGCTGCCTGCCGCTGAAACGCCAGCCCAGGCTATACGAGAGATCGCCCGATGCGCGGTAGATGCCCACCAGTGCCGCGCGCCAAATGGGAATCAGCGGCAGCTCGGTGCCTTCCAGGCCTGGATTCGCTTTGTCTTTCGCAATCCTGGAATGGATGTAGGCGACGCTGCCGGAAAGATCGAGGCCGCGCAACCCCAAATCACTCGCCTGCAAAGCGGTTTCAATACCGTAGCTGCGGACCTTGTCGATATTCTGGACACTGCTGATGCTGTAACCCGGCAGGGTCGAAATATCACTCTGCGAGACGAGTGCATCCTTCCTGTCTTCGCCGAACAGCGAAGTTCGCCACACGCCGTTTTCCAGGAAGCGCTCGGTGGTGAATTCCCACGAGTCGGCCGCTTCCGGTTTGAGGTTCGGGTTGTTTGTCAGCGCGGTGTTGTAGGGTGCCGGGAATCCGGCTATTTCGGCCAAAGTCGCGGCGCCGCCGCCGACATGAGTAATGCCGACATTCTTGAACAGTTCGCCGACCGTCGGGAAGCGCGTGCCCTTGCCATACGAACCCCGCACCGCCCATTCGCTGGAGGCCTGATACGCCAGCGAGGCCTTGGGAGAGAATGCACTGACGGAGGTATCCCGATAGCTAACGTTCACCCCGGCGGCATAGTTGCTTCCGTTGGCAGCATCCCATTTTTCCTGACGGCCGCCCACCACCAGCTTCAGGTCGGGCGAAATTTGCCATGCATCCTGCACATAGATCGCCCGGGTCGAAGTAGTACCTCGGGAATTGGTATTCAACGCACCCGCGTCGCTGACCCGCCAGTTTCCCGCCGCCAGGGTGTATTGATCTGTCTTGGTCTTGTAGGTGTCCGCGTGGAAGCCGAAACTGATTTGATGCTGGCTTTTCAAGTTGCCATCGGGACGCCAATCGCCGCGCAGGTCAAGATTCCGCCAGCCCGTTCCGTCGGCGAAGGTGATGGTTCCCGCCGTCGCATCCGTGCTGGACGTTGTCCCGAAGTTGCCCGAGGAAGCACGGGTAACATCCTTGTTCTGATTGAAGGTGCTTGCATTGATCTCCCAATCCCATGTTCCACCGCTATCCGATTTAACCGACAGCCCGTGCATGTGATACTCGCTGTCGGCGTGGCTGACACTTGGTGCTGTCACCGTGTAGTCCGTCCCATTGATGCGAACATACCTGTAGGGATTTGTCGCGCTATTGGTGCCGTAAATCGTGTTGCCGGCGGCGTCCCTCAGATAGCTTTCGACCAATTTGTCCGATTTGTTTTGCCAGATATCCAGGGTATAGATGGCGCGCAGCGTTGGCGAAAACGCGTAAGCCAGCTTGACCACGCCGTCATCCTTGACGGTGTGATCCATGCTGATTGCAGCCGTTGTGACCCGCGGGTTGCCGGCTATGTCGTTGTCAAAGTGCGCGCCGGTGACAACGGTGTATTGCCCCAGCAGCGCTCCCGCCTTGGCGGTGGCAGGAGTGAAATCCGTGGGATGGCTGTGATTGTCGAGGTGATCGACGCTTAGCGAGAACGACCAATCGCCAAGCTTGTTGCCCCCGGTCGCCGCGCCATGCACCCCGGTAAAGTTCTTGTCCGTTCCGTAGAGTTTGAAGTTCTCGCCGAAGGCATCCAGCTTCGCATGCGCTTCAAACCTGGTTGGCATGTGCGTTGTCATCAGCACCACGCCACCGACCGAATTGCCGGGATAGAGCGCGGAGAACGGGCCGTACATGACATCGACCCGGTCGATGGCTTCCTGCGAGACCATGCCCCAGCGCGGGCCAGGACAGCAGCTGTTGGTAAGAAAATTCGAGAGCAGCAGGCCGTCCGCATAGACGATGGTTTCGGCGCTGGAATTGACGCCGTACATCCGCATCGCCAGACCGCCATTCACGTCGCCAATGAAGCGCTCGCGAACGTGAATGCCGGGCAGATACTGCAGCGCCCCGGCCGATGATACCGAATTGATGCTTTCGCCGATTTGCTTTGCCGTGATGCCTTCGACGGTATTCGGCAGGTTGGGCGGAATCACCGGTTTGCTTGCCGTGATCGATAACTCGGGCAGGGTTGCAGCGGCTGATTCTTCAGCGTGCGCACAGGGTGCGGCCAGGGAAAATATAGCGGCGAGCGAAAGTGCAATGGGGCGACGACGACGTGTCGCGGCTTGGCGTGGTGAAACGTAAAGCATGTGAATCTCCTGACAGGGACATACAAGCGGGGCCGGGCGGATGCCCTGGGCCGGATTGCTGCTTGACGATCAGGAGTTGGCGGGTGGCGCGCGCGGCTGGGCCGCGGTGCGAATGAAATATGGAGATGGAGTAATGACGGACGCCGAAAAATCTTCTGCGTCGGCGCCGACGACCGGCAAGGGAGCAACTGGCGCGACTGGCAGCGCCGCGTGGCCGGTGTGATTCAGGCACAAAGGGCAATGCTTGGAGTCCGCGTTCCGGTGCTGCCCCGAACCGGACATCGGCTCGGTTGCCGGCGCGGCCTGCATGCCGGCGACCGAGCAAATATCGGTCCACGGCATCGCCTTCTGCGGCGGTGACAAGGCTCGTGCCAGACTCGGCGCGAGCGCCGCCAGCAGGACCGCGAAAATCGCGATCCAGGCGGTGAAACGGCCGGGGCGGCGAGCGAGTGTCATCGCGGGTGCTGCGGATCGGTCAATGCGAATGCTTGTGCTCGACCGCCGGCGTGCTTGCATTCGCCAAAGGCTTGACCGGCGCCTTGACCTCGATCGTGCTGCGCTTCTTGTCCTTGCCTTCGACCACCAGCGTCATCGGCACGGTGTCGCCCTCCTTCATCTGCTGCTTGAGGTCCATCAGCATGACGTGATAGCCGCCGGACTTGAGTTCGACCGTCTTGCCGGCCGGGAGATCGAGGCCATTGGGCAGGGCGCGCATTTTCATGACGTCCTTCTCGATCGCCATCTCGTGGATCTCGATGATGCCGGCGACCGGCGATTTGACTTCGACCAGACGCGCGTCCTGGACCGACGTGATCTGCATGAAGGCTCCCGTGGCCTTTTGCTGCGATACGGTGGCACGCACCCAGGGGTCCTTGACGGTGACCTGGGCGTGGGCGGGAAGAATGAAGGCGGCGGAAACAAGCGCGGACAATGCGGTAGCGCGGATGATGCAATTCATGATGACTCCTTGCGATGGGAATAGCCCCGCGACAACGCGGGAAGGCGATCCGAAGCGGGCGCGGCTGGTCGGCGGCGCGGACGAAACGGATGAACTCGGGGGTTCAGGCGCGCGCGGGCGGGCCGCGCGGCGGATGCGCAGTGCGGACGGCAAGCGTCGGCGGCGTGGAAGTGTGCGAAGCGTAGGGCGTCGTGAAAATCGGTGCCGGCGGTACGCCGATGGCGCTGTCGCCAGCCAGCAGCGGACCGCCGGCAGCGCAAAGCTTGCAGCAGTCGTGCCCGCTCGCAGGCGTTTGCGAGCCGCCGCCCTGGACTGCTGACGAATCCAGCCGGGACACGCCGTGGCTGGTGCACACGTCGGCGACAAAGCTATTGCCCGCCCCAGAACCCGCACGCGGGAGCCCCATGCCGGCCAGCGCATGCTGGGCCATCGCCAGGATGCCAAGAAACAGCAGCCACGTGGCGCGACGGCGAAACGACGTGAAGTGAATGAATTGAAGCATGGGCCGCGTATACTAATACACGCTGCCGCCGCGCAGCATTGACCTAACTCAAGCTCTCAAGACCCTCTCTAGACCATGACCTCCGGTACCCTGTTTATCGTCGCGGCGCCCTCCGGCGCCGGCAAGACCACACTGGTCGGCCGCCTGATGGCGGAAGATCCGCTGGTGCAGCACTCGATTTCCTACACCACCCGCGCCCCGCGCCCCGGCGAGCAGGACGGCCGCGAATACCACTTCATCGACGCGCAGCGCTTTCTGTCCATGCGCGAGCGCGGCGAATTCGCCGAGTGGGCCGAAGTGCATGGCAATTTTTATGGCACCTCGCGCCTCTGGCTCGAGCAGCGCACGCAGGAAGGCCGCGACATTCTGCTGGAGATCGACTGGCAGGGCGCGCAGCAGATGCGCCGGCAGTTTCCCGAAGCCGTGAGCATCTTCGTCCTGCCGCCGTCGATCGCCGAACTGGAGCGCAGGCTGCGCGCCCGCGGCGCCGATAGCGAAGATGTCATAGCGCGCCGGGTGGCCGCCGCCTACGGCGAAATGCGTCACGTGGATGAGTTCGATTTTGTTATAATCAACAATGACTTGGATGTGGCGCTCGGCGAGCTCAAGGCCGCCGTGTGTGCTTCGCGTCTGCGTTTCCCGCGTCAGCGCGCCCGCCACCCCGACGTATTCCGCTTTCTTGATCAGGACTGAACCCCATGGCCCGTGTCACCATTGACGATTGCATCAAACTCATTCCCAACCGCTTTCAGCTCACCCTGGCGGCGACGTATCGCGCCCGCCAGCTCACGCTGGGCAGCACGCCGCTGGTTGATCCGGGCCGCGACAAGCCGACCGTGATTGCCCTGCGCGAAATTGCCCAAGGCAAGGTGGGTCTCGAAATCCTCAACCGCAGCCAGCCGTAAGCGTCATGCGAACGGGGTGAAACGTGACGGCGCCGCCGCTTATGTCAACCTCGTCATCCACGCCGCCCCCGGCTGCTCCGCCCGTCCCCCCAGCCGTTCCTGCTGTTGATCCCGGCGTGGTCCCGGGTGCCCTTGACGAGTCGTCGCTGATTTCGGCGGACATGCATCCGCCGGTAGATCTCGCCGAAGATCTGGAACGCTTCAACGCCCGGCTCGCCACTTACCTCAAGCCCGAAGACATCACCCGCGTCGGCGGCGCCTATGTGTTTGCCGATGCCGCGCATCGCGGCCAGATGCGCCTCAGCGGCGCGCCCTACATCTCGCATCCGCTGGCCGTGGCCGAAACGCTGGCGGGCTGGCATCTCGACGCCCATGCCCTGATGGCGGCCCTGCTGCATGACGTGATGGAAGATACGGCGATCACCAAGGATCAGATCGCCGAACGCTTCGGCAAAGTCGCGGCCGAGCTGGTCGATGGCGTGTCCAAGCTGGACCGCATCGAACATCAAAGCTTCGAGGAAGCCCAGGCCGAGAACTTCCGCAAGATGCTGCTGGCCATGGCGCGCGACGTGCGCGTGATCCTGATCAAGCTGGCCGACCGCCTGCACAACATGCGCACGCTCGACGTCATGCGGCCCGAAAAGCGGCGGCGGATCGCGCGCGAGACGCTCGACATCTATGCGCCGCTCGCCAACCGGCTGGGCCTGAACGCGCTCTACCGCGAGCTGCAGGAACTTGCCTTCCGCCACGCCCATCCGCTGCGCTACCGCGTCCTGGCGAAGGCCGTAAAGGGGGCGCGCGGCAACCGACGCGAGGTGGTCAGCCGGATTCTCGCGGCGATTCGCGAGGCGCTGCCGGCGGCCGGCATCGATGCCGAAGTCATGGGCCGCGAGAAACATCTCTACGGCATCTATCGCAAGATGCGCGACAAGCACCTGAGCTTTTCGCAGGTGCTGGACATCTACGGCTTTCGCATCATCGTCAAGGATCGCCCCACCTGCTACCTGGCGCTCGGCGCATTGCATGCCCTTTACCAGCCGGTGCCGGGCAAGTTCAAGGACTACATCGCGATCCCGAAGGCCAATGGCTACCAGTCGCTGCATACGACCCTGATCGGACCTTTCGGCACGCCGGCGGAAATCCAGATTCGCGACGCCAACATGCATCACGTCGCCGAATCCGGCGTCGCGTCGCACTGGCTGTACAAGGATGAATCGGCGCTCGACCAGTTGCAGCAGAAAACCCACAAGTGGCTGCAATCGCTGGTCGAGCTGCAGTCCACCACCGGAGACTCCTCGGAATTTCTCGAACACGTCAAGGTCGACCTGTTCCCCAGCGAAGTCTATGTCTTCAGCCCCAAGGGCAAGATCTTCGCCCTGCCGCGCGGCTCGACGCCGGTCGACTTGGCCTACGCCGTGCATACCGACATCGGCGACCGCTGCGTCGCCTGCCGGATCAATTTCGAGACCATGCCCCTGCGCACCGAACTGCGCAACGGCGACCGTGTCGAAATCATTACCGCACCCAACGCCGCGCCCAATCCGGCCTGGCTCGGCTATGTCAAGAGCGCGCGGGCGCGCTCGAAGATCCGCCACTTTCTCAATACGCAGCAGAACGAGGAATCCGCCGCGCTCGGCGAGCGCCTGCTGTCGCATGCCTTGCGCGATCTCGGTCTGGCCCTGGCCAAGCTACCGGCCCAGGCGTGGGATCGACTCAAGCGGGCCTCGGGCGCTCGCTCGGAGCGCGCCATACTGGCTGACATCGGCCTTGGCAAACGGTTGCCGGCAATTGTCGCCAGGCGACTGGCGGAGGGCGCCGAGGAAAATACGGCCGGTGTGGCACCCCAGAGCCGTCCGCATCAGGCCATCCTGATTCATGGCACGGAAGGTGTCGCGGTGAAGCTCGGCACCTGCTGCCGACCGATTCCCGGCGACCCGATTGTCGGCCTCATCCGCAAGGGCCAGGGCCTGGTGGTGCACACGCATGATTGCCCGACCATCGCCAAACTGCGCAGCGAGCGCGGCAACTGGATCGACGTCGAGTGGGAGCCGGACATCACCGGCATGTTCGAAGCCAGCATCCGCGTCGTTGCGAAAAATGTGCGCGGCGTGCTGGCACGGCTGGCTGCCGGAATCGCCGAAGCCGACTCCAACATCATCAATATCAGCATGGATGATGACAACGGCGAAGCCACCACCCTGTTCTTTACGCTGCAAGTCACGGACCGCATCCATCTCGCCCGCATCCTGCGCGCCCTGCGGCGCGTGCCGGAAGTGGTGCGCATTACCCGTTACGTCAATCCAAAACACTGAATCAGACTCCAAGGAAACCTCATGGCCCTCTACGAATCCGAGCACACCAAGTTCATGCGCGAATGGATGGAAAAGCATCC
>JAPLQX010000055.1 GCA_026399435.1 Rhodocyclales bacterium | reverse complement strand
GGGTGCGATATCCATGGTCAACGGGCCCAGAGTATAGAACGGCGCCTCGTGGCACCATTTCTGTTGCAGGTCCATATTTTCCTTGATCATGTGCATGGGCACATGCCCCGGCCCTTCGATCATCACCTGCACATCGTGCTTCCACGCAATCTTGGTCAGTTCGCCGAGCGTTTCCAGTTCGCCCATCTGCGCCGCGTCATTGGCGTCGTAGATCGAACCGGGACGCAGGCCGTCGCCGAGGCTGAAGGCGACGTCGTAGGCCTTCATGATTTCGCAGATGTCCTCGAAATGCGTGTAGAGGAAGTTCTCCTTGTGGTGCGACAAACACCACTTGGCGAGGATGGAGCCGCCGCGGCTGACGATGCCGGTCATGCGCTTGGCCGTCATCGGCACATAGCGCAGCAGCACGCCGGCGTGGATGGTGAAGTAGTCCACGCCCTGCTCGGCCTGCTCGATCAATGTGTCGCGGAAGATTTCCCAGCTCAGGTCCTCGGCGCGGCCATCGACCTTTTCCAGCGCCTGGTAGATCGGCACCGTGCCAATCGGCACCGGCGAATTGCGCACGATCCATTCGCGCGTCTCGTGGATGTTCTTGCCGGTGGACAGATCCATCACCGTGTCGCCGCCCCAGCGGATGGCCCAGGTCATCTTGTCCACTTCGTCCTGGATGGTCGAGGCCAGCGGCGAGTTGCCGATGTTGCAGTTGATCTTGGTCAGGAAGTTGCGGCCGATGATCATCGGCTCGGACTCGGGGTGGTTGATGTTGTTGGGGATGATGGCGCGGCCGCGGGCGACTTCGTCGCGGACGAACTCCGGCGTGATCACGCGCGGAATCGAGGCGCCGAAGCTCTGGCCCGGATGCTGTTGGCGCAGCAGCTCTTCGAGGCCATCCAGCTTCTGGTTTTCGCGCAGGACGACATATTCCATTTCCGGCGTGATGATGCCGGCCCGCGCGTAATGCATTTGCGAGACGTTCTTGCCGGCGAGCGCGCGGCGCGGCTTGCGGGCGAGGTCGAAGCGCAGGCCGGCCAGTTCGGCGTCGATCGCGCGTTGACGGCCGTACTCGGAAGAAAGATCGGACAGTTCTTCCGTATCGCCGCGTTCGGCGATCCAGTCGGCACGCAGTGCCGGCAGGCCCTTGCGGATGTCGATGCTGGCTGTGGGGTCGGTATAGAGGCCAGAGCAGTCATACACGGTGATCGGCGGGTTGGGAATATCGCCGGTCGGGCTCTGGGCAATTTCGCGCATCGGGACGCGGATGTCCGGCCGGCTGCCGGTGACATAGACCTTGCGCGAGTTGGGCAGGGGGGCGATGGCGGCGGCGTCTACGTGGGCGTCGGCGGCGATGAACTTTTCATTGGCATTCATTGGGCAAGCTCGATTCTGGTGGGGGTGGGGCAGAGGTTTGAAGCTACTGGAAAGGCGCGTCGAATGCAACCCGTCGCGCAGCAAGGGCAAGGCGGCCTTCAGCCGGCGAAGCCGATTTTCTTCAACGCCGCGTGGATCTTCTCGCTGAGCAGCGCATGGCCGGCGGCATTCGGGTGCAGCTGGTCGCTCTTCAGCGCGGTGTCCGAAAGCACCTCGGCCAGCGCTTCCCCGATCAGCGGCACCTTCTTGTCCTTGGCAACCTCGGCGTAGAAATCGGCGGCCGACAGACTGTTGAACACGGCGCCGGCGATGCTGGGTTTCGGCGTCGCCAGCAATACGGCCTTGGCGCCGGTCGCCTTGACCAGGTCCAGCATGCGGCCGAGGTTGGCGATGGTCTGCGCCTGCGGGATCTTGCGCAGCATGTCGTTGCCGCCCAGGCTTACCAGCACCAGTTGCGGCTGATGTTCGTCGAGCAGTGCCGGCAGGCGCGCCAGCGCCCCGGCGCTGGTATCGCCGCTGATGCCGCCATTGATCACGACCCACCCGGTCTTCTGCCCCAGCAGGGTGGGCCAGTCTTCGCCGGGCTTGACGCCGTGCGGCGCGGTCAGGCTGTCGCCCAGCGCCAGCACCTTGCTTCCTGTCGGCAGCACGGCCTCCTTCTTGCCGCCGCCGCACGCGGCGGCCAGCAGCAGGACGAGCAGGAAGAGAAAGCCGCGGGCGATCCGGGCCGGTGCGTTCATGCGCATTATCACTGGCCGAAGACTTCGTTCAGCTGCCGCGCCACGCGGATGAAGGTGGTGCGCTTCGACAGCTCCCTGAGCTTGTGGGCGCCGACATAGGTGCAGGCCGAGCGCACTCCGCCGAGAATCTCCTGCACGGTGTTCTCGACCGGTCCGCGGTGATCGAGCAACACTTCCTTGCCTTCCGAGGCGCGGTAGTTGGCGACGCCTCCTGCATGTTTGTCCATCGCCGTGCGCGAGCTCATGCCATAGAAGCGCACTTTGCGCACGCCATCCTGTTCGGCGACTTCGCCCATGCATTCGTCGTGTCCGGCCAGCATGCCGCCGAGCATGATGAAGTCGGCGCCGCCGCCGAAGGCCTTGGCCAGGTCTCCCGGCGAGGTGCAGCCGCCGTCGGCGCAGATCAGGCCGCCCAGGCCGTGGGCGGCGTCGGCGCATTCGATGATGGCCGATAGCTGCGGATAGCCGATACCGGTCATTTTGCGCGTGGTGCACACCGAGCCGGGTCCGATGCCGACCTTGACGATGTCGGCCCCGTCGAGAATCAGTTCTTCCGCCATTTCGCCGGTGACGACATTGCCGGCCATGAGGGTGATGTCCGGGTAGTCCTGGCGCAGGCGTTGCAGAAAATCGATGAAGGACTTGGTGTAGCCGTTGGCGACATCGACGCAGACGCATGAAATCGCGTCGCCGGCCTGCTGCTTGACCCGGCAGAACTTGTCGTAATCCTCACGCGTGATGCCCATCGAATAGAACACCGTCGACTCCGCGGGCAGTGTCCGGAAAAAATCGATCAGCTGGGCATCCTCGTAATGCTTGTGCAGCGCGGTCGCCAGCTGGAATTTGCCCAGTGCCCGCGCCATCTCGAAGGTGCCGACGGTATCCATGTTGGCGGCGATGATCGGCACGCCACGATAGCTGCGTCCCGAATGGCGGAAGACGAACTCGCGCGAAATATCGACTTCGGAGCGCGAAGTCAGCGTCGAGCGCTTGGGTCGTATGAGGACGTCCTGAAAATCGAGCTTGAGCTCTTCTTCGATTCGCATGGGGAGCTTCCTTCCTCGGCTGTCGGGGCCGTCGGTAGACAGGACGGTCCGGCCATCCTGACCGTCTCGTGTGAAATAGCTTCCGGCTATGCCGGCAAGCTTACCGCGGAAATCCCCGACCAAGCCTGCGTCGCCGGACAGGCTTGACGCCGGTTATTCCTCGGGTATACTGACTGACCGGTCAGTAACTTAATGGTCCCGACTTTGGAAGCAGTTGCCCAGCCCCGTCAACGCCGCAAGGAAGCGCGTCCCGCCGAACTCATGGCGGCCGCGCTGGAGTTGTTTGTCGAAAAGGGATTCGCTGCTACCAGGCTGGAAGACGTGGCGGCGCGCGCTGGTGTGTCGAAGGGGACGTTGTATCTCTACTTCGACAGCAAGGAAGCGCTGTTCAAGGCGGTGATCCAGGAAGGCATCGTGCCGATCCTCGAAGAGGGCGCGGGCCTGGTCGACAGTTTCGAGGGCAGCGCCGCCGATCTGCTGCGGACACTGATCGGCGAGTGGTGGCAGCGCATGGGCAACACGCCTCTGGCCGGCGTGCCCAAGCTGATGATCAGCGAGGCCGGCAACTTTCCCGAACTGGCGACCTACTACAACGACGCCGTGATCGTGCGCGGCCGCGATTTGATGCGGCGCACGCTGCAGCGGGGCATCGCCTCCGGCGAGTTTCGCGCCGTCGATGTCGAGACCGCGATCGACGTGATTTTCGCCCCGGTGCTGATGCTGCTGATCTGGCGCTATTCGCTGGGGGCCTGCTGCGGCATCGCGCACGATCCGCAGGCCTATCTCAACACCCACTTCGACCTGACGCTGGGTGGACTCGTCGCCCCCACGACGCGAACCCGGGCTGCCCGATGAAGATGTCGCCCATCCTGCTAGTCATTTCCACCCTTGCCGCCGTGTCGCTGGCCGCCTGCAACCGCGCGCCGCCTCCGGTCCCCGCGGCCGCGGCGCTCGAATTTTCTTCCACGGATCTGGTCAGCGCCGAATTGCGGCCGATGGCGCCGACCGTGCAGCTCTCAGGCACGCTGCGGCCATGGCGCGAAGCGACGGTGAAAGCCAGGGTTGCCGGCGAGTTGCAGGCGCTCGGCGTCCGCGAAGGTGATGCCGTGAAACAGGGCCAGATCATCGGCCGCATCGATGCCACCGATTACCGCGCCCGGCTGGCCGGCAGCGAAGCCGATGTCGCTGCGGCGCAGGCCGCCCTGATCGTGGCCGAAAAGAATCAGGCGACCCAGGAATCGCTGCTGGCGAAGAACTTCATTTCGCGCAATGCCTACGACACCACGGCCGGCAATCGCGACGCCGCGAAGGCGCGCCTCGATGCGGCGAGTGCCGCGGCCGACGTCGCGCGCAAGGCGCTGGTCGATACTACGCTGGTGGCGCCGATCGACGGCATCGTTTCCGCGCGGATCATCCAGGCCGGAGAACGCGTGCCGGTCGACGGGCGGATCGTGACCATTTCCGACATCACGCGGCTCGAACTCGCTGCCAGCGTGCCGGCGGGCGACGCTGCGCGGCTCGCGCCCGGCGCCGAAATCACGCTCGTCGTCGAAGGCCTCGCCGATCTGCGCATCAGCGGCCGCATCGAGCGCATCAATCCGTCTGCCGCAGCGGGCTCGCGTTCGATAGAGCTCTATGCGCTGATCGACAATCGCGAAGGCCGGCTGCGCGGCGGCTTGTTCGCGCAAGGCCAGGTGGCCGCTGGCGCCGCGCAGCAGCGGGTGGCCGTGCCGGCCAGTGCGCTGCGCGAGGAGGGCGGCGAACAGATCCTGTACGTGCTGGCCGGCGACAAGCTGCAGCGCCGCCAGGTCAAGACGGCGATCGCCCAGGCGGGCTGGGTAGCCATCACGGAAGGGCTCGCCGCCGGAGAGCGCGTGGTGCGCTACAACCTCGGCCCGCTCAAGGATGGCAGTCCGGTCAGGGTAAAGCCCGCAGCGACGCCACCCGCGGCGCCCGTCGCCGTTACCAGCCCGCAAAGCGGAATCCCTGGTACGCAGAGCGCGCCAGCGCCGTCCCCGGGGATACCGTCCCCGGCGCAAGCGCGCGGCGACATAACTTCCTGACCCGGTACCCGCTTCATGTGGTTCACCCGCGTCAGCATCAACAATCCGGTATTCGCCACCATGATGATGGCGGCGCTGCTGGTGCTCGGCCTGTTCTCGGCCCAGCGCCTGCCGGTAGAGCAGTTTCCCGATGTGGCTTTTCCGGTGATCGTGATCCAGACCGACTACCCCGGCGCCGCGCCGGAGAGCGTCGAAGAAGAGGTCACGCGCCCGATCGAGGAGGTGGTGAATACCATCAGCGGCATCAACGTGCTGTCATCGCGTTCCTACGAGAGCCAGTCGCTGGTGATCGTCGAATTCAATCTGTCCACCGACCCGAAGCTCGCCGCGCAGGACGTGCGCGAGAAAATCGCTGCGCTGCGCCCGAGCTTTCGCGACGAAATCAAGGAACCCAAGGTCACCCGCTACAACCCGGATGACCAGCCGATTCTGTCCGTCGCGGTGGTCGGGTCGGGAACACCGCTGCGCGAACTCACCACGCTGGCCGAACAGCGCATCAAGAAGCGCCTCGAGAACGTGCGCGGCGTCGGTCAGGCCACGGTGGTCGGCGGCGTCAAGCGCGAGATGCGCATCCTCCTGCGGCCGGCGGACATGGAAGCACTGCAGGTCGGCGCTGACCAGGTGCTTGCCGCGCTGCGCAGCGAAAACCAGGAAGTGCCGGTGGGCAGCGTCTCCGGCGGCGGTCGCGAGCAGGTGGTGCAGATTCTTGGCCGCGCCGCAACGACCGACGACTTCCGCCGCCTGATCGTCGCCCGGCGCGGCGGCAAGCCGGTCACCTTGAGCGACGTTGCCGATGTGGCCGATGCCCAGGCCGAGGAGACCAGCGTTGCCCTGATCAACGGCAAGCGCGGTCTGTCGGTCGATATCGTCAAATCGCAGGGCGCCAATACGATCGAAGTGGTCGACGGCGTGCGCGACATGGTGGCCAGCCTGAGCCGCGAACTGCCGCCAGGGGTCAAGCTCGAAATCGTGCGCGACGCCTCGCTCAGCATCCGCAATTCCGTCAGGGACGTGCGCATCACGCTGGTCGAAGGCGCGGCGCTCACCATCCTGATCGTGTTCTTCTTCCTCGCGTCGTGGCGCAGCACGGTGATCACGGGCCTGACGCTGCCGATCTCGCTGATCGGCGCATTCCTGTTCATCTACGCCTTCGGTTTCTCGATCAACGTGTTGACGCTGATGGCCTTGTCGATTTCAGTCGGCCTCCTGATCGATGATGCCATCGTGGTGCGCGAGAACATCGTGCGCCATGTCGCGATGGGAACCGCGCACCGCCAGGCGGCACTCGAGGGCACGCAGGAAATCGGCCTGGCGGTGATGGCGACGACGCTGTCCATTGTTGCCGTATTCCTGCCGGTGGGATTCATGGGGGGCATCATCGGCCGCTTCTTCCACCAGTTCGGCGTCACCGTAGTGGCGGCCGTGCTGATTTCGATGTTCGTCAGCTTCACGCTCGATCCGATGTTGTCCAGCATCTGGCACGATCCGGAGGCCGAAGGCCACCACAGTCGCGGCCCGCTAGGCCGCCTGCTGCATTGGTTTTCGCTGTTCACCCAGCGCCTGGAAAAGCGCTATGAGCTTCTGCTGGCGTGGGCCCTCGACCACCGCAAGAGCGTGCTTGGCATCGCCGTCGGATCGCTCCTCGGCGCACTGGCGCTGCTACCCTTTCTGGGGTCCGAATTCGTGCCTGAGCCCGACCTCAACGAGCTGCAGGTGCAATTCGTCACGCAGGTCGGCTCGTCGCTCGAGCTGACCCAGGCCAAGACCGAGCAGGCCGATGCCGCGCTGCACGAGTTTCCCGAAGTGCAGTACACCTATTCCACCATCAACACGGGATTTTCGCGCGGCAAGCATGCAGTGAATATGTTCGTCCAGCTGGTGCCGCGCCGCGAGCGCAAGATCTCACAGCAGGATTTGATGCAGCCGATACGCGACCGGCTGGCGCGGATCGCCGGCATCGAGATCACCCAGGTCGCGGCCTTCAAGGCGGTGTCTTCCGGCAAGAACTTGCAGGTCAGCCTGATGGGTCCCGACCGCGCCGTGCTGGACCGCATCGCCGCGCAGGTAATGGCGAAGGTCGGCGCCCTGCGGGGCGTGGTCGACCTGGAATCGAGCACCAAGGCGGCGCGACCGCAATTGTCGATCCGGTTCAACCGGGAACTCGCCAGCGATCTCGGCATCGGCGTCGGCCAGGCGGCGCAGACCCTGCGCCCGCTGCTGGCCGGGCAGGCGGTCGGCAACTGGCGCGGTCCCGACGACCAGTTCTACGACCTCACCGTCAAGCTGCCGCCGACCGCGCGCGAATCCGCGGCCGATCTGGCCGCCTTGCCGATCTCCAGCGCCCGCCCCGATGCGCAGGGCAATCCGCGCATGATCCGGCTGGCCGACGTTGCCACGGTGACGACAGCGCTGGGCGCGAGCCAGATCAACCGCAAGGATCAGACGCGCGAAGTGCTGGTGTCGGCCAACAACCAGGGCCGGCCGGCCGGCGACATCGGCCGCGAAATGCGCAGCCTGATGCAGCAGATGGAGCTGCCGCCGGGCTACAGATGGAGCATCGGCGGCGCTACCAAGGACATGATCGAGTCGGTCAATTTCGCCATGGTCGCCCTGGGCCTCGCGGTGATTTTCATCTACCTGATCCTTGCCTCGCAGTTCGGCAGCTTCCTGCAACCGCTGGCGATCATGGCGTCCTTGCCGCTGTCCCTGGTCGGCGTGATCCTGGCCTTGGTGGTGTTTCGCAGCACGCTGAACATTTTTTCCATCATCGGCTTCGTCATGCTGATGGGCCTGGTCACCAAGAACGCGATCCTGCTGGTCGACTTCATCAATCACGGCCTCGCAGCCGGGCAGTCGCGGCGGGATGCCGTCATCGCGGCCGGCGGCGTGCGGCTGCGGCCGATCCTGATGACGACGCTGGCCATGATCTTCGGCATGATTCCGCTCGCCCTGGCGCTTGGCGATGGCGCCGAGCAGCGCGCGCCGATGGGGCAGGCGGTGATCGGCGGCGTCATGACATCCAGTTTGCTGACCCTGATCGTGGTGCCGGTGATCTACACCTACCTCGACGATTTCACACTATGGCTGCGCCGGCGCTTTGCCGGCCCTTCCGGAGACTCCGCATGAAACTCGCCCCTGTATTCCTGCTGTCCGTGTTGCTGGCTGCATGCAGCGAAGCGCCGCCGCCCGCCGCTGCACCCAAGCTGGTGCGCACCTTGACCGTCGGTTCTGGCGGTTCGGCGGCTGACGGCGCCGACAGAAGCTACAGTGGCGAGGTGCGCGCGCGCATCGAAACCACCCTGGGCTTTCGCGTTGCCGGCAAGATCGTCGAGCGTCGCGCCGATCTGGGCCAGGCGGTGAAGGCCGGCCAGGTGCTGGCGCGTCTCGATCCGACCGACGCCAGGCTGCAGGTGACGCAGGCCGAGGCGCAGCGCGCGCTGGCGGCGGCCGACCTGGCTCGCTACCGCGACCTGAAGGCGAAGAACTACATCAGCGCTTCGGCGCTCGACGCACGGGAAACTGCCTTCAAGGCGGCCGAGGCGCAGGCCGCACTGGCGAAGAACCAGGCGGCCTACACGACCCTCGTCGCCGATCGCGCTGGCGTCATCGGCCAGGTGCTGGCCGAGCCGGGACAGGTGGTCAGCGTGGGCCAGGCGGTGTTCCGCCTGGCGCCGGATGGCGAACGCGAAATCGCCATCGCACTGCCTGAAAATGAAGTCTCCGGCTTCAAGCTCGGGCAGGCCGCGGAGGTGTCGTTCTGGGCCGGTTCGGGCCCGGCCACCAAGCCGCTGACGGGGCGGCTGCGCGAAATTTCGCCGGTAGCCGACCCGGTGACGCGCACCTTTGCCGCTCGCGTCAGCCTCAAGGACGCCGATCCGCTGCTGCCGCTGGGCATGAGCGCGACGGTACGTTTCCCGACCGGTGCGCCGGGTGCGACGAAGTTGATGGTGCCGCTCACGGCGATTTTCCAGAAAGGCAATCAGCCGGCGGTGTGGATAGTTATGCAAAGCGGTACCCCCGGGGGCGGCGCTGACAGCACGGTGAGCCTGCAGGCCATCAGCATCGCAGCCTATACTGACGCGGGTGCGGTGGTGGTCGGCGGCTTGAGCGGGGGCGAGCAGATCGTCGCCGCCGGCGTGAATCTGCTCACGGCGGGCGAGAAGGTGCGTATCTCCCCGGCGGCGGCAAACAAATGAAGTCGCTCAATCTTTCCGAATGGGCGCTCCGGCACCAGTCCATGGTGCTCTACCTGATGATCGTGTTCATGGTTGGCGGTGCGCTGGCATTTTTCCAGCTCGGGCGTGCCGAAGATCCGGACTTCACTTTCAAGGTCATGGTGGTGCGCACCTTGTGGCCGGGAGCGAATGCGCAGCAGGTCGAGCAGCAGCTCACCGAGCGCATCGAAAAGAAGCTCGCCGAGACGCCCTGGGTCGATGTGCTGCGCACGGCTTCCAAGCCGGGTGAGTCGCTGACCATCGTGATCCTCAAGGACTACACGCCGAAGACCGAGGTGCCCGAAGCCTGGCGCCAGGTGCGCAAGAAACTCGATGACATCCGCCACACGCTGCCGGCCGGCGTGCAGGGACCGTTTCCCAACGACGAATTCGGCGATGTGCAGATCAAGATCTTCGCCCTGACCGCGCGCGACGACAAAACCGGCTACGGCATGGGCGACCTGCGCCGCGAGGCCGACCGGCTGGCGCGCGAACTGCGGCGCGTGCCGGACGTGAAGAAGATCGAACTGATCGGCGTGCAGGACGAAAAAATCTACATCGACGTCAGCCCGGCGCGCTTGGCCGCCATGGGCCTGGTGCCGACCCAGGTGTTCGATGCGCTGCAACGGCAGAACGCCGTGGTGCCGGCCGGCCACGTCGAGACCGCAACGGATCGTGTGCGCCTGCGCGTCAGCGGCCCCTTCGACAGCGTCGATGCCCTGCGCGAAGCTACCCTTTCGGTAGGCGGCCGGCAATTCCGCCTGGGCGACATCGCGCGCGTCACGCGCGGACTCGTTGATCCGCCGCAGCCGCGCATGCGCGTCGCCGGACGCGACGCGATCGGCCTGGGCATCGTCATGGCCCGTGGTGGCAACGTCATCGACTTGGGCGAGAACCTGTCGACGGCCATGGCCCGCCTGCAGCAGGACCTGCCGGTGGGCATGGATGTGCATGCCGTCTTCGACCAGCCGCAGATCGTCAAGACCTCGCTCAACCTCTTCGTGCGCACCCTGGGCGAAGCCATGATCATCGTCCTCGCCGTGTCCTTCCTCAGTCTCGGCTGGCGCACCGGTACCGTGGTGGCGCTGTCGATCCCGCTGGTGCTGGCGATGACCTTCCTCGCCATGAAGGTCTTCGGCATCGACCTGCAGCGGATTTCGCTGGGCGCGCTGGTGATTTCGCTGGGCCTGCTGGTCGACGACGCCATCATCGCGGCGGAAATGATGGTGGTGAAGATGGAGCAGGGCTGGGACCGCTTCAAGGCCGCCACCTTCGCCTACACCTCGACGGCCTTCCCGATGCTGACCGGGACGCTGATCACCGCGGCGGGCTTCACCCCGGTCGGCTTCGCCAAGTCCGGCGCCGGCGAATACACCATCTCGATCTTCCAGGTGGTCACCATCGCGCTGCTGGTGTCATGGATCGTCGCCGTGGTGTTTACGCCCTGGCTGGGCTACAAGCTGCTCGACCCGGTCAAGCTGCGCGCGATAGGCGAAAAGCACGGCGGCGACATCTACGATTCGCCCTTCTATCGGC
The DNA here is from genome assembly GCA_026399435.1 of Rhodocyclales bacterium. Lineage (GTDB taxonomy): Bacteria > Pseudomonadota > Gammaproteobacteria > Burkholderiales > Rhodocyclaceae > Sulfuritalea. The sequence continues at coordinate 28,961 of JAPLQX010000055.1, read as the reverse complement.
GCTTCCGGGCTCTGGTGGTGTGGTGCCTGCGCCATCGCTGGCTGGTGATAGCCGCCACGGTCGCCATGTTCGCGCTGTCCCTGGTGGTATTCAACAAGGGTGTGCAGAAGCAGTTCTTCCCGCCCGCCAGCCGGCCGGAAATCATGATCGATATCTGGCTGCCGCAAGGCGCCTCACTGAAGGCCACCGAGCGCGAGGTCAAGCGCGTCGAGGCCCTGCTCGACAAGGATGAAAACATCGCCTCGTGGTCGTCCTATATCGGCAACGGTGCGCCACGCTTCTTCCTTTCGCTCGATCAGCAGTTGTTCGCCGATAACTTCGGCCAGATGGTCATCGTCACCAAGGGTCTGGCCGAGCGCGAAGTCGTGAAGAACCGGCTGGAGGCCGCCTTCGATGCCGCCGATGGCTCCTGGGCGCACCTGCGCTTGCGCGTGGTGCGCCTGGAGAATGGGCCGCCGGTCGGCTATCCGGTGCAGTTCCGCGTCCTCGGCGAGGATCTGGTCGCCCTGCGCGACAACGCGGAAAGCATTTCGACGCTGATGCGCGCCCATCCCAACCTGCGCAATGTGAATTTCGACTGGAACGATCGAGTCAAGTCGCTGCGGGTCGAGATCGACCAGGCCCGCGCCCGCGCGCTCGGCGTTTCCAGCCAGGATGTGGCGCTGACCCTGCAGGGCTGGCTGGTGGGCGCCACGGTGACGCAGTTCCGCGAAAACGATCAGTTGATCGACGTGGTCTGGCGCGCGGATGCCGGACGTGGCGACAAGGATGGCGAAGGCGCGAGTATGGGAAACACGGCCGATCCGCGCACGCTGAACCGGCTGCCTGATCTCGATGTCGTCGCGACCAGCGGCCGCCATATTCCGCTGGCCCAGGTGGCACGCCTGGTGCCGGTGCTGGAGGAAGGCCTGATCTGGCGCCGCGACCGCATGCCGACCATCACCGTGCGCGCCGACATCGTCGGCAGCATGCAACCGCAGGCCGCCTCGGCGCAGCTGGATCAGCAACTGTCAGGGCTGCGGGAGAAGCTGCCGCCGGGTTTCCGCATCGAAATGGGCGGCTCGACGGAAGAATCGGCCAAAGGTGAAAACTCGATCAAGGCGGCGGTGCCGCTGATGATTGTCGGCGTCATCACCCTGCTGATGATCCAGTTGCAGAGTATCAGCCGCACCATCATGGTGTTGCTCACGGCGCCGCTCGGATTGATCGGCGTCACGCTGGCGCTGCTGGTGTTCCAGGTGCCCTACGGCTTCGTTGCCAACCTCGGCGTGATCGCGCTGATGGGCATGATCCTGCGCAATTCGGTGATCCTCGTCGATCAGATCTCGCAGGATGAAGCCGCCGGCAAGAGCGAATGGGAGGCGATCGTCGGATCGACCGTGCGCCGTTTCCGTCCCATCACGCTGACGGCGGCGGCAGCCGTGCTGGCCATGATCCCGCTGACCCGCCAGGTGTTCTGGGGCCCGATGGCGGTGGCGATCATGGGCGGCCTGATCGTCGCCACGGTGCTGACTTGTCTCTTCCTGCCGGCGCTATATGCGGCGTGGTTCAGGGTCAGGGAACCGGCCGCTGACCCAATGGCAGCGTAGAATCCTGCCCTTGTCGGCGCTAGAGCAGTATTAGATTATGCTAATATAGCACTCTTGGAGATATGATGAATTTCGAACAAGCCCGTTTCAACATGGTCGAGCAGCAACTGCGTCCCGGAAAGGTGCTGGACCCGGACGTGCTCGAGGTGCTGTTCGTGGTCAAGCGCGAAGAGTTCGTTCCGCCCGCTCATCGTCGACTGGCTTTCGCCGACACGCAGATCCCTCTCGGAGGGGATGCGGGTGCCTGCATGCTGGCACCGAGAGTCGAAGCCCATGCGTTGCAGGCGCTGGCCATGAAAAAACACGAAAACGTGCTGGAAGTCGGCACTGGCTCCGGCTACATGGCGGCCTTGCTGGGCGTCCATGCCGACCATGTGTGGTCGATCGAGATCGACCCGAAACTGGCCGAGACGGCGCGCGAAAACCTGCGTCGCGCCGGCGTGACCAACGTCACGGTGGAGGTCGGCAACGGTCTGGCCGGCCTGCCCGCCCACGCCCCCTACGATGTCATCATGGTGTCGGGCGCCGTGGCCGCGAAACCCAAGGCTCTGCTCGACCAGCTCAAGCCGGGCGGGCGTCTGTTCGCCATCGAAGGCAAGGCGCCGGCCATGGAAGCCGTGCTGTACACGCGGGTGGGCAATGACTTCCGCCGCCTGGCCGTGTTCGAAACCGTGGTGGCGCCCCTGCGCGACGCCGAGCCCGCGCCGGCTTTCGTTTTTTGAACCGATGCGCCAGCTTTCCGCCTCGCAGCTCAAGGAATGGCTCGTCGATGCAGAGCGGTCCAAGCCGGTGCTGCTCGACGTCCGCGAAGCCTGGGAATTCGAGACCTGCCGCATCGCCGGTTCGCAATCGATGCCGATGCGCGGCATCCCGGCGCGCTATCATGAACTCAAGCGCGACGATGACATCGTAATGATCTGTCACCATGGCGCGCGCAGCTTTCAGGCTGGAATGTTTCTGGAACAGATGGGCTTCACCAGCATCGTCAACCTGCAGGGCGGCGTCGCCGCCTGGGCGCGGGATGCCGATCCGACAATGCCAACGTACTAAACTCGAAAAGAACGTGGAGTTCGCATGAACAAAGTACTTCCCCTGATGATTGCCGGCTGCCTGTCCGCCGGCGGGCTTGTCGAAGTCGCCCACGGCGCCGACCTGCTGGCGGTGTATCGCGATGCGCTGGCCTACGACGCGCAGTACGCCTCGGCGCGGGCCGCGCTGGATGCCGGACGCGAAAAGCTGCCGCAGGGCCGCGCCGGCCTGTTGCCGACCGCCGGCCTGTCATCGAACACTACATGGAACCGGCAGGCCACCGCCGTGCGCAGCGAGCCGCCGACGAGCAGCAACACGGAGTACAACAGCAACGGCTGGTCGGTCAGCCTCTCGCAACCCTTGTTCCGCTGGCAGAACTGGGTTGCCTACAACCAATCAGAACTCGCCGTGGCGCAAGCCGAAGCCCAGTTCGGCCTGGCGCGGCAGGAGCTGATCGTGCGTGCGGCGCAGGCCTACTTCGACGTGCTGTTGGCGCAGGACACGCTGGCGGTCGCGCAGGCGCAAAAGATCGCGATTGCCGAACAGCTCGAGTCGGCCAAGCGCAATTTCGAGGTCGGCACCGCCACGATCACGGACTCCCATGAAGCCCAGGCGCGTTACGACCTGACCAGCGCCCAGGAAATCGCTGCGTTGAACGATCTGAGTGTCAAAAAGCAGGTTCTGCGTTCGGTGATCGGCAAGGAGCCGGAAGGCCTGAAGAACCTGAAGCCCGGAGTACAGCTGGCCCGTCCGCAGCCCGACGACATCAACAAATGGGTGGAGATGGCCGAGTCTGCGAGCGCCTCGGTGCAGATCTATCAGGCCCTGTATGAAATCGCCCAGCGTGAAATCGAAAAGCAGCGTGCCGGGCATTACCCGACGCTTGACCTGGTCGCCAGCCGCAGCCGCAGCCGGAGCTCGAACACGGGTTCCTACGCTCTCGGTGCCGTGCGCCCCGGCAGCGATACCGACGTCCATGCCATCGGCCTGCAATTGTCGCTGCCGATTTTCGCCGGCGGCGCGACCGTCTCCAGGGATCGCGAAGCTGTCGCATTGAAGGAAAAAGCGGCCTCCGATCTCGAAAATGCGCGGCGCACTGCGGCGCTCAACGCACGCTCGGCCTATCTGGGCGTGAGCTCGGGGCTGGCGCAGGTGCAAGCCTATCAAGCGGCCCTGACCTCTTCGCAATCGGCCCTGGACTCGAACAAGCTCGGCTACGAAGTCGGTGTGCGCATCAACATCGACGTATTGAATGCGCAGAGCCAGCTCTTCGACACCCGCCAGAAGCTGGCCAAGGCCAGGCTGGACACGCTGGCCGCGCTGCTCAAGCTCAAGGCCGCCGCCGGCAGCCTCGGCGAAGAAGACGTGGCGGCGATCAACGCCCTGCTGGAGTAATCATCTCCAGCGTGCGCGCCGTCGCGCCGCGATGACGCTCGGCAAAGGCTTGCCCGGCTGAGCCCATGGCTTGCCGCGCTCCGGCATCTGCCAGCATGGAATTGACCTGAGTCGCCAGGTCGTCGGCATCACGGATTGACCGCGCCGCGCCGCAGGCGATGGCCTCGCGCGCGGCTTCGGCGAAGTTCCGCGTCGAAGGGCCGATCAGGATCGGCGTGCCGCACGCCGCCGCTTCGATCAGGTTCTGGCTGCCGAAATCGAGCAGGCTGCCGCCGATGAAGGCGATATCGGCCGACGCGTACCAGGCGAACATCTCGCCCATGCTGTCGCCGATCAGTATCTGGGTGGCCGGCTCGATCGCAGTCTTTTCGCTGCGCCGCTGCAGGCGGAAGCCACGCTCTGTCACGAGCCGGGCCACCTCGTCGAAGCGCTGTGGATGGCGGGGCACCAGCACCAGCAGCGCCGCCCCGCCAGCACCGTCCCGCAAGGGGATACCGCTGCGCATAACTTTCTTCCATGCATCCAGAATGAGCGCTTCCTCGCCCCCGCGCGTGCTGGCTGCCAGCCATACGGGGCGGTTATCCCAACTTGCGCGAAACTCGCGGCCGAGTTCGATCTGCTGCTGCGGTGTCGCCACGTCGAACTTGATGTTGCCGGTGACGATGACGCGCTGCGCACCGAGCGCCTCGAGTCGTGCGGCATCGCTGGCCGACTGGGCGCCGATTGCCGTCAGGCCCTGCAGCGCCCCGCGTGTCAGTGCGGGGAACTTGGCGTAGCGCCGCTCCGAGCGTTCCGACAGGCGGGCATTGACCAGTCGCAGGGGTATGTATTCCTGCCGGCACGTCGCGATCAGATTTGGCCACAGTTCGGTTTCCATGATGAGGCCGAACTCGGGGCGGAAGTGGCGCAAAAAACGCCGCACCGCCCAGGGCGTGTCATAGGGTAGATAGATGCGCTCCACGCTGTCGCCGAACAGAGCTTCAGAGGTCGCGCGTCCGGTGGGGGTCATGTGGGTAAACAAAATGCGGTGGTCCGGATAGTGCTCGCGCAGGGCGGCCACCAGCGGCTGTGCCGCACGTGTTTCGCCGACGGAAACGGCGTGCAGCCAGATAGTCGGCGCCGCCGAGTCCTGAACATTCGTGGCGGCAAAAAAGCCAAAGCGTTCCCCCCAGTGGCGAAGATATTCGGGTTGCCTGCGGCCGCGCCAGAGCAGATGCAGTACCGCCCAGGGCAGGAGGGCCAGCACGGCGAGCGTGTAGATGAAGCGCGCCATCAGAGCAGCGGCAATGCGGCGGCGAGCACATCGCTCACCGTTGGCGGCAGGCCGCGCGTGCCGAGATTGATGGCTGGCGTTGCCGCAAGAACGCCGGTCAGCGTCGGGTCCGACGCGCAGAAGAGGGCTAGCGTGGGTCGCCCGAGAGCTGCGGCGAGATGAACCAGGCCGGTATCGACACCGATCACGATGCGCGCCGCGGCGAGTTGCCCCGCGAGCTCCGCCAAGCTCATCGGGGGCAGGACGATGGCGTCTGGAATGGCCTGCGCGATCTGTATGGCGCGCTCGCGCTCGGTTGTGCTGCCCGCCGGCAACTGACAAGTCAGGCCCTGTCGATGCAAGGCCTGACCTACCGCGATCCAGCGGTCCTGCGGCCACAATTTGTCGTCGCGCGAGGTGGCGGTGAGCAGCACCGCGTGCGGTTTCTCAAGAGTCGGCGCTGGCTCGCTCTGCGTACCTGGAGTTCCGCTTTGCCGGCCCGCGAAGCGGAATTCCCGGCAGACAAGGCCAGGGCAGGTAACGGCGATGCCATAGTCCGGTACGGTCGATGCGGTGTAGGCGCCCGCCAAGGCCGCCAGCCGGCGATTGCGCTCAACGGCGTGAAGATCGGTCGCCACGTCGAAAGTGGCATCGTAGAAGCGCGCAGCCAGCGGTTCGCGCGCAGATGAGGCAGCGTAGCCGCAGCGCCTGCCGCGCGCCATGCGGGTGATCAGTGCACTCTTCAGCAGGCCTTGGGTATCGATCGCCAAGTCGTAGGTTTCTTCTTGCAGGGTCGCGCGAAAAGACCTGATTTCGTGCCACGTGGCAGGAGCCAGCAACGACTGGCGCCAGCGCCGGAGTGCCACCGGAATAACGCGCCCGAGCCCCGGGTGCAGGCGCGGAATATCGACAAAACCGTCCTCCACGACCCAGTCAATTTTTGCTTCGGGATATCTGCGGCGCAGGTCGCTGACGACCGGCAGGTTGTGAACTACGTCGCCAAGGGAGGATGTTTTGATGAGAAGAATGCGCATCGGTAGGAGCGGGATGACGCCTTGCGCCGTAAAATGCATCCCAAACGCAATTATAGCTGCCCATGACCTCTGCCAACCGCGTGCCCATTTCCGCCGTCCTGATCACCAGGAACGCCGCCAGCCAGCTCGCGGAGTGCCTCGCGAGCGTGGCCTTCTGCGACGACATCATCGTCGTTGATTCGGGCAGCGAAGACGCCACGGTGGCAATCGCCGAGGGCTGCGGCGCCCGCGTAGTCCAGTCCGATTGGCGCGGCTTCGGGCCGCAGAAACAGTTTGCCGTCGAGCAGGCGAGCCACGACTGGGTGCTTTGCATCGATGCCGACGAGCGGGTCAGTGAACGCCTGCGCGGGAGCATCGTCGCCGTTACCTGCCCTGGCCTTGTCTGCCGGGAATTCCGCTTCGCGGGCCGGCAAAGCGGAATTTCAGGTACGCAGAGCGAGTCAGCGCCGACTGTTACCGCCTATCGCTTTGCCCGCTGCAATCGCTTCATGGGGCGCTACCTGAAGCACGGCGAGGGCTATCCCGACTGGAGCCTGCGCCTTTTCGACCGCCGCAGTGCACGCTGGTCGGGCGACTCCGTGCACGAGAAAGTGCTGGCCGCGGGCGAAATCGGCACACTGCAAGGGGATCTGCTGCACGAGTCGGCGGAGTCGCTGGAAAGCTATCTCGCCAAACAGAACCGTTACAGCACACTGGCTGCCAAGGCGGCGCTGGCATGCGGAAAGAGGGCGACGGTCTGGCATCTGCTGCTGTCGCCATCGCTGCGTTTCATCAAGTTCTACTTCCTCCGCCTGGGCCTGCTCGACGGGCTTCCCGGCCTGGTGCATATCCTCGTCGGCTGCACTGCCAGCTTCGCCAAGTATGCGAAAATGCTTGAATTTCAGAGACGCAATCAATGAAAGTTCTGCTTACCGGCGCTGCCGGATTTATTGGCATGCACGTCTGCGAGCGCCTGCTGGCGCGCGGCGACGAGGTGGTGGGCGTAGACAACCTCAATGACTACTACGACGTTGCCCTGAAGGAAGCGCGGCTGGCGCGGCTGACGCCCAATCCGCGCTTCAGTCTTTCCCGGCTTGATATTGCCGACCGCGATGGCATTGCCGAGCTGTTTGCCAAAGAGCGCCCGCAGCGCGTCATCAATCTCGCGGCGCAGGCCGGCGTGCGCTACTCGCTGCAGAATCCCCATGCCTATGTCGATAGCAACGTGGTCGGCTTCGTGAATATCCTGGAAGGCTGCCGCCATACCGGCGTCGAGCACTTCGTCTATGCCAGCAGTTCGAGCATCTACGGCGGCAACGAGCGGATGCCGTTCTCGGAACACGACAACGTCGATCATCCGGTCAGCCTCTACGCCGCGACCAAGAAGGCCAACGAACTGATGGCGCACACCTACAGCCATCTCTTCGCGCTGCCGACCACCGGCCTGCGCTTCTTCACCGTGTATGGGCCATGGGGCCGTCCCGACATGGCGCTGTTCCTCTTCACCAAAGCCATTCTCGAAGGCCGGCCGATCGATGTCTTCAACCACGGAAAGATGCGGCGCGACTTCACCTACATCGACGACGTTGTCGAAGGCGTGATCTGCGTACTCGATCGTGCGCCGCAGGCCAATCCGGACTTCGACAAGCAGGTTCCCGATCCGGCGACGAGTTGGGCGCCGTATCGCGTGTTCAACATCGGCAACCACCAGCCGGTAGAACTGATGGCCTACATCGAGGCGCTGGAACAGGCACTGGGCAAACAGGCGACGAAGAATTTCCTGCCGTTGCAGGATGGCGACGTGCTGGCGACGCACGCCGATACCGCCGAACTCACCCGCGTCACCGGCTTTTCGCCCGAGACGTCCGTGGCCGATGGCGTGCGCCGCTTTGTCGATTGGTACAGGAGCTACATGCATGTCTGATCCGCAGATAATGCCGGTGGTTCTCAGCGGCGGTTCCGGCACGCGCCTGTGGCCCGTGTCGCGCGAGAAGCATCCGAAGCAGCTGCAGCCGCTGCTGGGCGGCGAGAGTTTGCTGCAGAACACCCTGCGCCGCCTCGAGGGCCTGCCCCTCGGAACGCCGATCATTGTCAGCAATCAGGAATATCGCTTCATCACCGCGGAGCAACTGCGCCAGCTCGGACTGGTGGACTGGACTCTGCTGCTGGAGCCGGCCGGTCGCAATACCGCCCCCGCGCTGACGGCCGCCGCGCTTTATGCTGCTCGCGACGGAGCCGACCCCATATTGCTGGCCACCCCGGCGGATCATCATGTGCGCAATGCCGAAGCATTCCGGGAAGCGGTGCTGCGCGGTTTGCCCGAGGCAGAGCGTGGCGCCGTGGTCACTTTCGGCATCGTTCCCGATCGCCCCGAAACTGGTTACGGCTATATCGAGGCCCGCAGCGATGCGGCCGGGTCGGCGGTCCGCGCGCTCATCGCATTCGCCGAGAAGCCGGATCTCGCAACGGCACAAGGCTATCTGGCCGGCGGGCACCACCTGTGGAACAGCGGCATCTTTATGCTGCGCGCCTCGGTGTGGCTCAAGGCCATCGGCCACTTCGCGCCGGAGATTCTTGCCGCCTGCCGCAAGGCGGTGGATGCCGCGCACGACGACGGCGATTTCGTGCGGCTCGATGCGGCTGCGTTTGCGGAATGCCCCGCCGATTCGATCGACTACGCGGTGATGGAAAAACTCCCCGCCGCCACCGAGCTCGGCATTCCGAGTCGCGTGATCCCCCTCGATGTCGGCTGGTCCGACGTCGGCGCCTGGGATGCCCTGTGGCAGGCGATCGATCGCGATGCCGATGACAATGCCGTGAAAGGCGATGTCTGGATGGAGGATTCGCACGGCAACCTGGTGATCGCCGAACACGGCCTCGTCGCCTGCATAGGCTGCGAGAACATGGTCGTGGTGGAAACCGCGGATGCCGTGCTGATCGCGCCCAAGTCCCGCACCCAGGAGGTAAAGCGCATCGTCAGCCGCCTCAAGGCGGCCGGTCGCAGCGAAGTCGATCTGCATCGCAAGGTGCATCGACCCTGGGGCTGGTACGACGGCATCGACAGCGGCGAGCGCTTCCAGGTCAAGCGCATCGTCGTTCGTCCCGGCGCTACCCTGTCGCTGCAAATGCATCACCACCGTGCGGAGCACTGGGTCGTGGTACGCGGCACCGCCAAAGTCACCCGCGGCGACGAAATCATCCTGCTTGGCGAGAACGAGTCGACCTATATCCCGCTGGGCGTCAAGCACCGGCTGGAGAACCCCGGCCAGATCCCGCTCGAGATCATCGAGGTGCAGTCGGGCAGCTATCTGGGGGAGGACGACATCGTGCGCTTTGAAGACAACTACGGACGCAAGCAATGACCACAAAAATCGCTCTGATTACCGGCGTTACCGGCCAGGACGGCGCCTATCTCGCCGAGTTCCTGCTCGACAAGGGTTACGAGGTGCATGGCATCAAGCGCCGCACCTCGCTGTTCAATACCGACCGCATCGATCACCTGTATCAGGATCCGCATGTCGCGAACCGGCGCTTTACCCTTCACCACGGCGACATGACCGACAGTTCGAGCCTGGTGCGCATCATCCAGCAGGTACAACCCGACGAAATCTACAACCTCGCGGCGCAGAGTCATGTTGCCGTGAGCTTCGAGGAACCCGAGTACACCGCCAACTCCGATGCGCTGGGCGCCCTGCGCATACTCGAGGCGATGCGCATTCTCGGCATGGAGAAGAAGACCCGCTTCTATCAGGCCAGCACCTCCGAGCTGTTTGGTCTCGTGCAGGAAACCCCGCAAAAGGAAACCACGCCTTTCTATCCGCGCAGCCCCTATGCGGTGGCCAAGCTCTATGCCTACTGGATAACGGTGAATTACCGCGAAGCCTATGGCATGTATGCCTGCAACGGCATCCTGTTCAACCACGAGTCGCCGGTCCGCGGCGAGACCTTCGTCACGCGCAAGATCACCCGCGCACTGGCGCGCATCAAGCTCGGTTTGCAGGACTGCCTGTTTCTCGGCAACCTGGACTCGAAGCGCGACTGGGGCCATGCCCGTGATTACATCGAGATGCAGTGGCTGATGTTGCAGCAGGAAAAGCCGGAGGATTTCGTCATCGCCACCGGTGTGCAATACAGCGTGCGTGATTTCGTCAACGCGGCTGCAGCGGAAATCGGCATTGCCGTGGACTGGCGCGGTGCTGGCGTGGACGAAAAGGGATATGACGCACAGGGCAAGTGCATCGTTCAGGTCGATCCGCGCTACTTTCGGCCGACGGAAGTCGAAACCCTGCTCGGCGACGCGACCAAGGCGCGTGAAAAACTGGGGTGGACACCCAGAATCACGTTCGCCGAACTGGTGGCCGAAATGGTGCGCGAGGACTTGAAGGCGGCGGAACGCGACGAGCTGATCAGGAAGCACGGCTTCAAGGCCTTCGATCGCAACGAGTAGCGGCAATGGAAAAAAATACCCGGATCTACGTCGCCGGTCACCGCGGCATGGTCGGTTCCGCGCTGATTCGTCGTCTGCAGCTGGCCGGCTATGGCAACATTCTCACGCGAACACGTGCGGAACTGGACCTGCTGAATCAGGCCGCTACGGAAGCTTTTCTCAAACGGGAAAAGCCCGGCTTCATCTTCATGGCCGCGGCCAAGGTAGGCGGCATCCATGCCAACAACAGCTTCCGCGCCGATTTCATTTACGAAAACCTGATGGTCGAGGCCAACCTGATCCACGGCGCCCATCAGGCAGGCGTTCAGCGCTTGTGTTTTCTCGGGTCGAGCTGCATTTATCCGCGCGATTGCCCCCAACCGATCAAGGAAGACTATCTTCTTACCGGCCCGTTGGAACCGACCAATGAGCCCTATGCCATCGCCAAAATTGCCGGCATCAAGCTTTGCGAAAGCTACAATCGCCAATATGACAGACAGTATTTCTCGGTCATGCCGACCAATCTCTACGGCCCCAACGATAACTACGATTTGGACAGCAGCCACGCGCTGCCTGCGCTGATTCGCAAGACGCATGAAGCCAGGCAGCAGGGTGACGGCGAATTGGTGGTATGGGGCAGCGGCACGCCGAGGCGCGAATTTCTCTACGTCGATGATCTTGCGGATGCCTGTATCTTTCTCATGGAGCAGGGCGTCACCGACGGCATGTATAACGTTGGTGTCGGCGAGGACGTCACCATCCGTGAGATGGCCGAGACCGTCATGTCCGTCATCGGTTTCACCGGCCGCATCGTGTTCGACGCGACCAAGCCGGACGGCACGCCGCGCAAACTTCTCGATGTAAGCCGGTTGCGTGACATCGGCTGGCAGGCGCGCATTCCGCTGCGCGAAGGCATCGCGCTGGCCTACCGGGATTTCATGGCACGCCATGGCGGCTGATCGCCGTGGCCCGGACAGCTCGTTGCGAAGAATCTTCGCCATATTCTTCGCTCTGCTGGCCGCAGCGGCCGCCACGCTGGCATTGGCCGGTGTGCCGGTACCTCCAGCCCTGCTCCTGGCCGAGCGCTATCACGGCGATATCGACGTCTCGCGCTACTGGGTCAGCGAAAAACTCGACGGCGTGCGTGCCAGCTGGGATGGCAAGGCCCTCCAGTTTCGCAGCGGCAACCCGGTCCCCGCTCCGGCGTGGTTTCTCGAGGCCTTGCCCAGGCAGCCGCTGGACGGCGAGCTTTGGCTCGGACGCGGTACCTTCGATCAACTCTCGGGCATAGTCCGCCGTCAATCTCCCGACGACGCCGAATGGCGGCGTGTGCGCTACATGATCTTCGAATTGCCGAATGCCGCCGGCAGCTTTACCGACCGCGTCGAACAGATCAAGGCCGTCACTGCCGCAGCGAATCTGCCCTGGTTGCAGGCGATTCCCCAATTCCGTGTGTCCGATGCGGCTGCGCTGCAGAAAAAGCTGCGTGATATCGTCCGCAGCGGCGGCGAAGGACTGATGCTGCACCGTGACGATGCCGCCTACGAAACCGGGCGTTCCAGAACATTGCTCAAAGTGACGCCATGGCTGGATGCCGAAGCCCGCGTCGTTGCCCATCTGCCCGGAAAAGGAAAATATGCCGGCATGGCCGGCGCATTGCGGATGGAGTTGCCCGACGGCCGCCGCTTCTCCCTGGGCAGCGGTTTGACCGACGCCCTGCGGCACAACCCGCCGCCGGTCGGCACGCTCGTGACTTACCGCTATCGCGAGCTTACGAAGAACGGCACGCCGCGCTTCCCGCGGTATCTGCGGGTGCGTGACGAGCTTTGACGCCGCCCATTCAACCGCGATAAGCGATATCGGCGAACCGCCCGGTCTCCGGTTTTCTTGCAGCAAGTGGGCTCCTGCAACCAGCACGGCAGATGGATCGCAAGGCAGTTGCGCCCACAATGGCCGTCCTGCGGATCGCATGCTTGGGGCGCAAGCTGACGACAGGATATTCGTGCAGCGGATCCGCGAAAAGCAGACAGATTGGCCGACCGCCGAACATTCCCTTCAGGAGTTGCGTGCTTGGGTTGTCGGCCTGTGTGGCAATCAGTCCGGCTACCGCGACGTTGGTGTCGACGCCAAACACACGCAGCATCACGCATTTCTTTGGGCGTGGATTTCCTCGACATCCATGCGGGTCGCGCCATCTTCAGTGAGCCCGGCTTGCAAACGGGCACGTGCACCAAGCTGCCGTGCGCTTTCCGCGGGTTTGATGCGGCGAAGAAGCAGACCCTCTTCAATAATCTTGCCAATACTGCGGCAGCCAGCTAAACTCCTGTTCAATCTCTGAACAGGCTTTGCCGACATTCGGTTTTTCGTGTTTCCCGACCCTCATCACTACAAACTGCTCAAACTCATCGAGGCCAATCCCGCCATTCAGCAGCGGGAAATGGCCAAGGTGATGGGCGTCAGTCTGGGCAAGGCCAACTACTGCCTTCGGGCGCTGGTCCAGAAGGGGCTCGTAAAGATGCACAACTTTCGCCGCAATGACAACAAGCTCGCTTACAGCTATCTGCTCACTCCCAGCGGCATTGAAGAAAAGGCTCGCCTCACAGTCAGTTTCCTCAAGCACAAAGTCGCCGAATACGATGCCATCCGCAACGAGATTGAAGAGCTAAGGCGCGATGTGGAAAGAGACGCGGCGGCATGAGTCTGTCCTCTATCCCTGTGGCTGAAGATTCAGCAGTAAACCTGCCCTGGTATGTAGTACATACCAAGGTCCGGCAGGAACAAACCGCCTACGACAACCTTGCCCGCCAAGGCTATGCCGTATATCTGCCGCGAATCAAGATACTGAAGCGCATCCGTGGTCGCCAGCAGGTCCAACAGGAACCGCTATTTCCGCGGTATCTATTTCTTCAGCCCGGATCAACTGCCCATTCGATCGCCCCGGTCCGTTCCACGTTGGGCGTCACCACCATGGTCCGCTTTGGTCAGGAACCCGCCGTAATGCGGCCGGAGACATTGAAGAGCATCCACGATTTCGAAGCGCACCGGAACGCTGCCCGGGATGAAGACATTAGCCCCTTTCATCCCGGCGAACGCATCCGTGTCGCCGCTGGTCCGCTCATCGGGCTTGAGGGCTTGGTATCCGATGTTTCGCAAGAAAGAGTAGTCGTGCTGATGCAGTTGCTCGGACAGGACACCCGGGTGAGCCTGAGTCATCACCAGTTGCTGGTTGCCCACTGATTGATGAATTGAAAAATAACATGTAGTTACCTGAATGCATGGAATTGATTCAGGCGATCGGGTTGAAGCTGACAACTGAAGTAAGGAGGCCGCGCATCCGGCATCTGCTATGCCCCGAGGTGTGCGGGCATGGCGGTAGCATGCCCGCGGGCAACATGGAATTGCCCGGCGGCCTGCGTGATGGCGACGAACCATCCGGACTGTGTGCATTGCGTGAACTGGCCAAAGGAACCGGCCGGTTGCAGTCGACGCGCTGCGCTCGTTTGAACGGACCTGAAACATTACCAGTCGGGCTACGCGGAGCGCGCGCACATGCACTGGCGGCCTGAGGCAGGTGGGGAGCCTGTCTTTGTGACAAGCGTGCAACTGCGTGAATGGCTATTGACCGGCCATTTCGATCACGCTCTTCATATTGTCCTGATTGGACTCGTGCTGCTGCGAGGCTTTTTGGTATGGAAATGATGGCATGAGTGCAATGGAAAATTTCAAGGACAGTGGCGGTGAGGCTGCAAATAGTCCAAATCTGTCGCGATGACATCGCTTTCTTGTTGCGTCAGCAAACACCTGCTACGGATGATGGCGGAAACCTGGCTTGGTGATCCCCTGCATACCACACCCGGCTGACGGCGTAAGCGTGGAACTTTATTTTCGGTACGCTTATGCACACGAGGTGCGCCGGCTTCAAAATACTGAACGTTCTTTCTGAAGACTAAAGATACAGAAGGCAATTACTCATGATTACATACCACGACCTTCCGTTGGGCAAGATTGACCACTGTCAAGTATGCGGCAACAAGAACCTGCACAGCGTCATCGACCTTGGCCACCAGCCACCGTGTGACAGCCTGCTATGGCCGCGTCAATTGGATGAGGCAGAGCGCGTCTATCCCTTGCGGTTCCAGGTATGTCACGACTGTTCGCTCGCGCAAATTGACTATGTGGTAGCGCCGGAAGAACTGTTCTTCCCCGACTATCCATATCGTAGCGGCATCACTCAGACCCTCGTGGAAAAGCTGAGTCGTACCGCTTTGGCCACTCTGGAGCGCTACCCGTTTGCCGGTGGCAGCCTGGTAATAGACATCGGGTCTAACGACGGTACTGTCCTGTCGGCATTTCAGAAACGCGGAATGCGTGTACTTGGGGTTGAGGCAACCAATATCGCCAGGCTTGCCAATGAGAGCGGCATTGAAACTTTGCAGGCATTTTTCAATGAGGATTTGGGCGACCAAATCATTGCTTCCCATGGGCCGGCCAGCGTTATTGCCGCCACGAATGTATTTGCACACATCTCCGGCCTCGGCAGCATCATGCGCGGCGTGTCGAAGCTGCTGGTCGACGGTGGCGTGTTCGTAACCGAATCCCACTATCTCCTCGACCTCCTTGAAACGGTTCAGTACGACTCCATCTACCACGAGCACCTGCGCTATTACAGCGTGAAGTCCCTGATCCGCCTCTTTGATCAGTACGGCTTTACAGTCGCCGACATTGAACGGATTGACAACTATGGCGGATCGATCCGGGTCTTTGCGGTAAAGGGCCGCAACCAGGCTGTGAGCCCGGTGGTAAGGGAAATGCTGGAGAACGAGAACAAGGCAGGTCTTTACGGCACGGAGATTTTTGATCGATTCGCGGATCGTACGCGTAAGGCGCGCAGAGACCTCCTGGCACTGGTGCTGGACATTGCACGGCGCGGGGAGCGAATAGTCGGCGCGGGCTGCCCAGGGCGGGCCAGCACCCTTCTAAACTATACCGGCCTTGATCCCAGCCTCCTGCCGTACATCGCAGAGCAGTCAACGTCCCTCAAGCTAGGGCTATTCCTGCCAGGCAAGCATATTCCCATCGTTGACGAAAAACGCATGCTGGAAGAGCAGCCCGAGTACGTGCTGATGCTTTCCTGGCACTATGCGGCCCCCATTATTCGCAACTTGAGGCTGAAGGGCCTTAAATCCAAAATCATCGTGCCCTTGCCGGAAGTGCATGTCATCGAGAACTGACAGCGAGTGGTCCTATAGATGTTGCGGGTGGGAATAATCGGCATGGGGTTTGGCGCGGCGGTCCATCTACCGGCGTTTAGCGCTCGGAGCGACGTGACGCTTGCTGCGGTCGCCGATAGCGGATCGGGGCGAGCGAAGCAGGAGGCGGCCAGGTATGGCGGCGCGCTACGTCCATTCAGTAGCGGGCTCTCGCTGGCGAGATGGGATGGCATCGACATTGTCAGCATCGCGGTCCCTCCCTGCGAACAGGAAGGCCTTGTGCGCGCGGCCCTCGTTGCGGGCAAGCATGTTCTCTGCGAGAAACCGTTTTGCCTCGGTGCAGAAGCCGCAAAAGAACTGGCAGTGTTGGCACACGAGCGACGACTTGCGGGCGCCGTGTTCTATGAGTTTCGCTACGATCCGGGAATCAGACGCCTGATTGAGATGATTCGCGCGGGAAAGATCGGCAATGTGCAACGTCTTGCGGTGACGTGGCAAACCAGTGGTGCACTGGATCCGCAGCGGACGTGGTCATGGCGTCACGACACCGCAAAAGGCGGTGGCGTACTCGTGGATTGGTTCAGCCATGTGGCTGACTACGCACGACAGATTGCGCAAAGTCCAATTCGCAGTGTTTGGGCGCGGACTGCGACCAACGTCGCGGAGCGCCGTGACAAACACGGAACAGCACGGCTGGTCACTGCACCTGACGAATGTGACGTGATCTGTCATTTCGCGAATGGGGCGACGGGCGTCTTCAGCGTGACAACCGCCTGTCCGACGCCTGCCGGCCACCGGATAGAGGTGGTTGGCGACGAGGGAATGATTGTATTTCATCATCCTCCACCGTTCTCCGCTGGAGGTCGGTCTGTTCGACTTGTGCGGGGTGACGGTGAAGAAACGCTGGTGGATTTGGATCTGAAAAGCTCCAATTCCAGTTCAGACCAGCGTATTGCCGCCGCTACGGAGTTGATATCGGATTTCCTGTTGGTGTTGAGAGGCGAATCCCGTCCATTGCTCCCGACATTCAGCGAAGGTGCTGCGACTTGGAGGGTAATCGAAGCTGCAACATCTGCATCGGCTGACGGCTGTCAGCGAGAAGTACACTGATCGGCATGTGGCTGTGACGCACCCTCGCCGTATTGTTGTAGTGGTTCAGGCGCGCATGTCGTCAGAGCGGCTTCCGGGGAAGGTAATGACCGATGTCCTGGGTTCGCCCATGCTGGGACATTTGCTCGATCGCCTCGAGCAATGTGGCGAAATCGACGGGCTGATCGTGGCGACATCGGACTCGCCCAGCGATGATCAGATCGTTGCCTACACTGCCGCTCGCGGAGTCGCCTGCTATCGCGGCGATTTGAACGATGTGGCCGCCCGCATGATCGGTGCTGCAGATTCGATGAAGGCGGATGCGTTGGTCCGGGTCAGTGGAGATAGTCCGTTGCTTGACCCGGAACTGGTGACGGCCGCCGTCGAGACGTTCCGCAGCCGGAGCCTGGATCTGCTGACCAATGTGCAGCAACGAACCTTTCCCAAGGGGCAGTCGGTTGAGGTGGTTTCACTGCCTGCGCTTCGGTCGGCATGGTCAAACGGGATGACTGCCGACGAGCGCGAGCATGTAACCAAATGCTTTTACGAGCATCCCGATTCCTGGTCGATACTCAATCTGACCCATGAGCCGGCATGTGGTGATATTCAATTGTCAGTCGATACCCCGGAAGATCTGGCGCGCGTGAAAACACTTCTCGGACGCCTGGGTGAGCCCTATTCTCATCATCGTCTGGGGGATATTCTAGGAATGCTCGAGATCATGTCGCGGGAGACCCGATGCAGCGCTTGAGGGCGGGAGTTATCGGTCTGGGTGTTGGCGAGCGCCATATCCATGGATTCCGGCGGGCTGCCGCGGTGGATGTCGTCGCGCTCTGCGATATGGATCTTCAAAAGCAGTCAATGGCGCGGGAAAAATATCCTGAATGCAGGATGTACACGCACGCAGACGACCTTCTTGCCGACCCGGAAATCGATGTGGTCGCGATCGCCAGTTACGACCATCACCACGCTGCACAGATCGTCAAGGCATTCGATTCGGGCAAGCATGTGTTTTCCGAGAAGCCCTTGTGTTTGCGTGACGAGGAACTGCGAGCCATCAAGGAGGCCCTTTCGCGTAATCCCGGCGTCCGCCTGAGCACCAACACCGTGCTTCGCATGAGCCCGCGCTTTCGCGACCTGCGCGGTAGAATACAAAATGGCGAGTTGGGTCGTCTCTATTATGCCGAAGCCGACTACAATTATGGACGCCTGTTCAAGTTGAGAGAAGGCTGGCGGGGACAGATTCCCGACTACTCGGTCATGCTTGGCGGCGGGGTGCACGTCGTGGATCTGATGCTCTGGCTGAGCGGTCGTCGTGTCGTGGAGGTTATCGCGTCGGGAAACAAGATTTGCAGTGCGGGCTATGGATTTTCAACGCCGGATATGGTTGTTGCGATCTTGCGTTTCGATGACGGCATGCTAGGAAAGGTGACAGCCAATTTTGGCTGCGTATATCCGCATTTTCACAAGGTGCTGATCTACGGTACCGAGGCGACCTTCGAAAACGGAATCGAGTCGGCGAGCCTTTTCCGATCGAGGGATCGCGATGTGCCGCCGGATCGCATCGATACCCCGTATCCCGGGATCGACAAGGGCGATTTGATTCCCGGTTTCATCGACGCGATTCGCGGGATCGGCCATGCGGAGATCGAGGAGGAAGATCTGTTTGCGACGATGGAAGTATGTCTGGCAATCGACAAATCATGGCGTGAGGACGTACCCGTCCGCTTGGGCAGCGCGTGATTATTGAAATGAGGATTTATGCGTAACGTAACTTTTGGAAAGCCGATCATCGGCGATGAAGAGCGAAGCGCCGTACTGGAAGTGCTGAACGGGTCGCAGTTGGTGCATGGCCCGCGAGCAAAACAGTTCGAGAGCGACTTTTCGGCATACGTCGGTGGCGGCCACGCGATGAGCGTCGCGTCCTGCACGGCCGGCTTGCACTTGGCGTATGTGCATCTGGGCATCGGGCCGGGTGACGAGGTTCTGGTTCCGGCCCAGACGCATGTCGCGACCGCACATTCAGTCGAATACACCGGGGCCAAGCCGGTATTCGTCGACGTCGACGCCACGACCGGGAATATCGATCTCGACCAGGCAGCCGCCGCGATCACGCCGAACACAAAAGCGATCTGCATCGTCCATTACCTCGGGCTGCCGGTCGATATGGACCGGGTAAACGCGATCGCGCGCAAGCATGACCTCTTTGTCGTCGAGGACTGCGCCTTGGCGATCGGCGGGCGTTTCAAAGGTGTCCATGCGGGCCTGCATGGTGATGTAGGTGCGTTCTCGTTCTATCCGGTCAAGCACATTACGACCGCGGAAGGCGGCATGTTCCTGACGCGCCATGCGAAGATTGCCGAACGTGTGACGAGACTCAAGGCCTTCGGGTATGACAAGGCCCTGGGCGAGCGCGTGGTCCCCGGTCTCTATGACGTCGATATTCTTGGCTACAACTATCGGATGAACGAAATCGAAGCAGCCATCGGCATCGAGCAGCTGAAGCGGGTCGACGGTTTCCTGCAGAAGCGTGCCGAAAACGATCGAGCGCTTCGTCAGGCGATTGCCGATATCGATGAAGTGACGCCCCTTGCCGCCGGAGGGGGAGATTTCGAGCATGCCCATTACTGCCTGGTTGCGATTCTGGATCAGTCCATCGCCGGGAAGCGCTACGAAATCATCAACGGTTTGCGCGAGCTCGGCGTGGGTACCAGCGTTTACTACCCCGGCCCTGTGCCGCATCTGACTTACTACCGGGACAAGTATGACTTGGGGCGGGTGCCGTTCCCGAATGCCGAGAAAATCAGCCATCGGTCGATCGCCTTGTCGGTGGCGCCGCACCTGGACCAGGAAGACATGAAATACGTCGGTGAGACTCTAAAACGCGTGTTGGGAGCAATCAAATGATTGATGCAGCTGCATTCAAAGGCAAGGTCGTTGCGCTGGTTGGCGGCGCTGGATTCATCGGTCATAACCTGGCGCTGGAGTTGAAGGCACAGGGAGCAGATCCGCATGTAATTGACGGCCTCCAGGTAAACAATCTCGGAGCCTTTACCAGTGGTCTGAACCCGAGCCCGAACAATAACCTGTACATCGGGTTCGTAAACCTGAGGCTCGACCTGTTGCGCAAGGCGAGAATTCCGTTGCACGTCGTCGATGCGCGCGATTACCACGTCTTGAGCCCGTGCCTGAATGCGATCAAGCCCGACGTGGTGATTCACCTGGCCGCCGTGTCGCATGCCAACAGGTCGAACAAGGATCCGTTCAGTACCTTCGACCACAGCATGCGAACCCTCGAGAACGCATTGGACTCGGTCAAGGACAGAAAACCGCATTTCATCTATCTGTCGTCTTCGATGGTGTATGGCAATTTTGAAGGAGATGCCGTCACGGAAGATCGTCGTTGCGAGCCGATGGGAATCTACGGTGCGCTGAAGTATGGCGCCGAGAAACTCGTGATCGCATACAACCAGGTATTCAATCTGCCCTATACGATCATCCGGCCATCGGCACTTTACGGTGAGCGTTGCGTGAGCCGGCGGGTTGGACAGGCGTTCATAGAAAACGCCATTCGCGGCAAGCCGCTCACCATCAACGGTGACGGTACCGACGGACTGGATTTCACCTACATCAAGGACTTCTGCCAAGGCGTCATGCGCTGCATTGCCAAACCGGAAGCGCGCAACGAGGTTTTCAACATTACGTTCGGTGGTGCCCGCGCCCTCAATAGCCTGGCTGATCTTGTCAGTGAGCATTTCCCCGGCATCGAGGTGATTTATAACCCGCGCGATGCACTGATGCCGGAGCGAGGCACCTTGAGCGTCGACAAGGCTCGCCGGCTTATCGGCTATGACCCGCAGTATCCCGTGGAGAAGGGATTCGTTCAGTACATTCTTTGGTACAAGCAACTTGCTGCTTCTCAACCCGAGCTTTTCCGTGAGGAGTGAGGTCGGCTTACTGGCCCCGGCGTTTTTCCTTAAGGCCGACCCCTGGCTTTCGGGCATCCTGGACCGTCCGGCGTGGCGGGTTGATTGCAATTCCGCGGACCGGGAACCGCTGTCGAAACTGAATGTGCTGAAGCCGGTTTTTGCCTACTCCAAGTTGGGCGTCGGGCAAATTGCAGAGGTGTCGGCGCTGGCCGATGCCGGGTTTCGGGTTGTGGATGTTGCGCTTACCTTCGATGGCGTGATCACGGGGACGCCTGGTGACGCCGGTGACACGCGATTCGCTGCGATTCAGGATCGCGAAGCTGTCTCCGGAATTGCCGGTAGCGCTTTTCGCTATTCCAGATTCCATCTGGATCCGCTTGTTCCGAAACACCTGGCTGACGCGATCAAGTCTGCTTGGGCGGCCAACTATTTCGACGGCAAGCGCGGTGATGGCATGATCGTCGCCGAGCGTAACGGCGACGTCGTCGGATTTCTGCAACTTCTATGGACGGCGCAGAATGACTTGGTGATCGACCTGATCGGCGTTGATTCCCGTTGGCAGGGGAAAGGCATCGGGAAAGCACTGATTCGTCATGCGGCGACGCAGGGTACCGGCGACGGGCGTCTCCCGACGAGAATGATAGTAGGAACGCAGGCCGCCAACACGCCTTCGGTCCGCCTCTACGAATCCCTGGGTTTTCGACTCAGGGCCGCGCAGTACGTGATGCATTACCATGGTATGGAAGCCAGCCAGAAATGAAAATCGGCGACATCGATCTGTCGAGCGAGGTGCTCGTCATTGCCGAAATTGGCAACAACCACGAGGGCGATTACGGTCTGGCGGTTGAGATGGTTCAGGCGGCGGCTGTCGCCGGCGCCCATGCGGTCAAGTTTCAGACCATCGAACCGGTACGCCTGGTTTCAGCCCTCCAGGCCGCAAGAATCGAGCAACTCGGCCGCTTTGCCTTTTCCCGCGATCAGTTTGAAGCACTATCGGAAGTTGCTCGCAACGCGGGCGTCATGTTCATGTCGACACCGTTTTCGCCAGAGGTCGTACCTTGGCTGAACGCTATCGTTCCAGCGTTCAAGATTGCCTCCGGCGACAACAACTACGGTCGCCTGCTCACCGCAATCGCGGCAACGGGGAAACCGATCCTGCTCTCCACCGGAATGACAGATCTCGACGGGATAGGGAGCGCCTGCCAGATCATCGAAGAGGCTGCGCGAGCGCAGGGATTGCGGAGCGAGATCGCATTGCTGCATTGCGTATCCGCCTATCCGACGCCGCCGGATCAGGCAAATCTTCGTGCAATCGCAGCGCTTGCCCGGGAAACCGGGCGCGTTGTCGGCTATTCCGATCACACGCTGGGAATCGATGCTGCCGTACTTTCGATCGCCTTGGGGGCGCGAATCGTGGAGAAGCACTTCACGCTCTCGAAGACCCAGTCTGATTTCAGGGATCACGCCCTTTCGGCCGACCCGGCTGAACTCGCGGAACTCGTGAGAAAGATTGCACTCGCCCAGGCGATGCTCGGCACCGGAGAGAAAACCCTGCAGCCGGCCGAAACCCAGACGGCGGCTGCGGCAAGGCGCTCGATCGTCGCGCGTGTCGGCCTCCCAATCGGGCACATTCTCGTTGACAGCGACCTGGAATGGCTGCGCCCCGGGGGCGGCCTTCTGCCTGGCCAGGAAGGCCTGATTCTCGGCCGCCGCCTGACCCGGCCGGCTGCGCGCGGCGAAATGATTTTGCCGGACATGGTGGCCTGAAATGTGCGGAATCGCAGGCTATTTCGGCACCCGCACGCTTTCGCCGGATGCCCTGTCCAAATGCTTTGAGCGGATGTCCAGGCGCGGCCCCGACGGTCACGGTCTCGTGCATCGCCTCGTCGGTGGCGAGCGCAATGCCTACCTGCTGCATTCGCGCTTGCGGATCATCGATCTCGACGACCGTGCCAATCAGCCTTTTGCGCGCGGAGGCGGTCATCTCAGTTACAACGGCGAACTCTACAACTACCTTGAATTGCGGGCTCGGCTGATTCAGGATGGCGCTCCGTTTTCGACCGAAAGCGATACCGAGGTGCTGGCCAGCATCCTGGCGACCCAGGGTGTAGACGGATTGGCTGCATGCGAAGGGATGTGGGCCTTCGCCTGGCTCGACGACAATGGCCTGCTGCTTTGCCGCGACAGGTTTGGCGAGAAGCCGCTATACCTGTTCGAAGATGATTCGGGCGTGTATTTCGGTTCCGAACCGAAGTTCATCTTCGCATTGCTCGGTCGCCGCCTCCCGGTCAATACAGATCACCTCCAGCGCTATCTGGTCAACGGGTACAAAGCCCTGTACAAGACCGGCGCGACATTTTTCGCAGGGCTCCGGGAAGTCCACGCGGGCGCTTTCGTGCGCTTCGATCGCCGCGGGCAGCGCGCGGAAGGGCGCTATTGGTCTCCGCGATTCGACGCGACTGACGAGACGATGTCCTTCGACGACGCCGTCGAAGCGACGCGGGACGCCTTGATCGAGTCGGTACGGATCAGGTTGCGTGCCGATGTGCCGATCGCCTTTTGCCTGAGCGGCGGAGTCGATTCCAACGCGTTGATTTCGATTGCCAAGCGCCGCCTCGGTTATCAGGTTCACGGCTTCACCATCATGAACACTGACGAGCGTTACGAAGAGCGTGACATGGTCGAAACCGCAGTCGCGGAACTCGACCTCAGGCACACGGCGATTCCGGTCGAACGCAAGGATTTCCTTCCGAACCTGCGGAAGTTGATCCAGTATCACGATTCGCCCGTGTGCACCATCACCTACTATGCCCAGTGGCAGCTCATGGCGGCGGTGGCGCAAGCCGGCTACAAGGTATCGGTCAGCGGGACCGGCGCTGACGAACTTTTCAGCGGCTATTTCGACCACCAGAACTTCTATCTTCAGGCGCTTGCCGACAACCCGGCGCTGCAGATGCAAGCGCGCGAGAACTGGAACCGCGTCGTCGCGCCCATCGTGCGCAACCCCTACTTGCAGGATCCGGATTGTTTCGTCAAGAATCCTTCCTTGCGCGACCATATCTACCTCGATGCCGACGTGTTCTCGGGCTTCCTGCGCAGCGGCTGGAGCGAGCCGTTTTCGGAGCAAGCCTACAGCCGCATCCCGTTGCGCAACCGGATGAACAACGAGTTGTTCCATGAATCCGTGCCGCCCATCCTTCATGAGGATGATTTGAATGCAATGTACTACTCGATCGAGAACCGCTCGCCGTTTCTCGATCGACGCCTGTTCGAGGTATGCCAATCGATTCCGACGCGGCATCTGATTCGCGACGCCAGGGCCAAGGCGGTCCTGCGCGAAGCGGTTCGCGGACTGGCGCCGGATGCGGTCATCGACAATCCGCGCAAGGTCGGCTTCAATGTGCCGATCTTCGATTATCTCGACGTTACCGACCCGAAGGTACGCGCACAGATACTCGATGACGGGCCGATCTTCGACCATGTCCGCCGCGAGCCCATCGCCGAACTGGTTGCCCAGCCCGATCTGCCCAATAGCCAGAGCAAGTTCCTGTTCTACTTCCTCAACGCGCGCATGTTCCTCGAAGAGTTCGGCGAAGCGGGGGCGTCGGCAGCGCGCATGTTCCTCGAAGAGTTCGGCGAAGCGGGGGCGTCGGCATGAAATGGTGCCAAAAATGCGTGCTGCCCGACAGTCGTCCCAATCTGGTGATTGGTGACGACGGGATCTGCAACGCCTGCAAGGCCCACGGCAGCAAACGGGAAATCGACTGGAGCGAGCGCGAAGCCGCGTTTCGCAAGGTGGTCGAAAATGCCAGGGCGCGTACGTCCGGTTACGACTGCCTGATACCCGTCAGTGGCGGAAAAGACAGCACGTGGCAGGTGGTCAAGTGTCTCGAATATGGCCTCACGCCGCTGGCCGTGACATGGAAAACGCCGGCGCGAACAGCCATTGGCCAGCGCAACCTCGACAACCTTGTGGAATTGGGCGTGGATCATGTCGACTATCGGATCAACCCGAAAGTCGAGGCGCGATTCATGCTCCGGGCCTTCGAGCGCTTCGGTTCGACCGCCATCCCCATGCACATGGCCCTTTTCAACATTCCGCTGACCATCGCCTCGCGCTTCAACATCCCGCTGGTGGTATGGGGCGAAAACTCGGCCTTCGAGTACGGCACGGAGGATGAATCCCTCACGGGATTCCGGCTGGACGGCACGTGGTTGAAAAAATACGGCGTCATGCATGGCACAACGGCCGAAGACTGGCTCGAATATGGATTTTCGCGCAAGGAACTGGCCGCCTATTTCGGACCCGATGCAGGAAGCATGGAGACATCCGGGCTGCGAGCCGTTTTCCTCGGCTACTACTTCCCCTGGGATCCGCAAACCAGCCTGTCGGTTGCCGCCGCGCACGGATTCACCTTCGCTGCCGGCGCGGCACGTACCGGCTATTACGACTATGCCGACATCGACGACGATTTCATCTCGCTGCATCACTGGATGAAGTGGTACAAGTTCGGATTCACCCGCCTTTTTGACAATCTTTCCCTGGAAATCCGCAATGGCCGGATAACACGGCAGCGGGCGCTCGAAATCATCCGTGAAAAAGGGGATCAGACACCGCACGCAGATATCGAAAAGTTCTGCGCTTTTGCCGGGATTGCGCGGGAGCGGTTCTTTGCCATCGCCGAAACCTTTCGCGATCCCGGGGTCTGGAAGCAGCGGGATGATGGCGTCTGGCATGTTCCGGGCTTCCCCGTCGACAACTGGAGTTGGACATGAGGTTTGAACAGAAGCTGCCGCCGCGTGGCTTTACCGTCGGCAACTCGGTCAAGTTCGAGATGCGCGATTGCGGCAACATCGCCCTTGAACCGGATGAGCAAGTCACCTTCGTCACCGCAACCGGTGCCGAGTACGACATCGCCGCCAAGGATTGGGGCTTCTATGCCACGCCGTCCCTCAACGGCAGGCTCGAACAGTTTGGTCTGCGCGGCGTGTTGATCCGCAATCGGGACACGGGGCGCTATTTCGTGCTGCTCGTCGAGCGCGGGCGCGAGCCGCTGTTCGATGCATATTGCACCCAGGAGAACCTGGCGGTGGTGGCCTGGCTGGACAGCACCGAGGCGCTTGATCGACTGTCGGCGCGGATGGAGTCCGCACCGTGACCAAGCCCACCCTGCAATGCCCCTGCGACGCGCGTCACTTGCAGGCAGCATTTCACTATGACGCACCGCCGCCCGGAGAGACGTCATTCGATTGCGCCGGACAAAAGTACCAAAGGGCTTATTCCCGCTGCGGCCTCTGCGGTCATTGGTTCTCCGACAACGCCATGGACATGAGCGAGCTCTATGGCGGCGCCTACGTGGACAACACCTATGGCGAGAGGATGCGCGAAACCTTTGATCGCATCCAGGCGTTGCCGCCTGAAACATCCGACAACGCCGGTCGCGTCGCCTGCATTCTGGATTTCTCGCACCGGCATTTCGGGCCGGACCAGCGACGTCGGCTGCTCGATGTCGGTGCGGGTCTCGGCGTCTTCCCGCATCGCATGAAGGAAGCCGGCTGGCAGTGTACCGCGCTCGATCCGGACGAACGCGCGTCGCGACATGCGCGAGAGGTGGTCGGCGTCGACGCGGTGACCGGTGATTTCATGAAGGTCGACATCCCGGCGCTTGGCAAGTTCGATGTCGTCACCTTCAACAAGGTGCTCGAGCATGTCGAAGACCCGGTGGCGATGCTGGCGCGCGCCAAGCCTCTTATCGAGGATGGCGGGTTCGTCTATTTCGAGGTTCCGGATGGAGAGGCTGCAGCGGTGGAAGGATCGGGGCGGGAAGAGTTTTTCATCGAGCACCATCACGTATTCAGTGCCGCGTCGGCAGTGCTGCTTGCCAAAAGAGCCGGCTTCCGCCCGATGCTTGTGCAGAGCCTGCGTGAGCCGAGCAGCAAATTCACCATCCGGTGCTTTGTAGGGCTGTCTCACCCATGAAATATCAACCGCTGTTTATTTTGGGAATTGCTCGATCAGGCACCAATCTATTAGCGCGCATGCTTGATCGCCATCCAGGGGTTGCAATTGCGCTTGACCCGTTACTTCCAATTTTTCGGTCGTTGCGAAACGCTGCAGTAATTCAAACTGCGCCTGAGCCGGTGCTGAGACGCTTTTCACCCGATGCACCATTCCAAGACTATTATTTTCATCAAGACGGCCCAGAACTGCTTGATCTGATGCTTCACGCAGAAGCCGGCTTAAAACTCCCCGTCTCAGAGCTTTCAGTGCTGCGAGAAAAGGCTACCGCAAGAGCAGCTTTGGAGTCTCAATCGATGGCCGCATTAATGAACGGCTTAGAGGGCGAGGACTATGGCTCACTATTGCGCTCAGCTCTTGATCTAATTGCAGGCACCAACCCAGACGCAAAATGGGTGGGAACAAAGGAACTGTGGGTGCTTGAGTTTGTGCCTCTATTGGCGAGGCTGTTTCCCAGCGCACGCTTTCTACTCATTGAACGTGATCCGCGTGCCATAGTGGCATCGTTGTTGGCCATGGCAAAGAAAGACCCTACACAGGCAGCTCACCCGCCTTCCTACATGCGTCATTGGCGCAAGCAGGTGTCAATTGCCGATCATCTTGAAAAATATCCAACACTGGTTGGACGCTTTCACCGTTTGCATTACGAACGACTCGTGGCTGCGCCGGAAGAAGTAGCGCACAAGCTGTGTGATGACTTGGAACTTAGCTTTACGCCGGAAATGCTCCAACTTTCAGCCAGCGGATGGCAGGGGAACAGCAGCTTTGAACACGGCAATAAGGAAGTCTATTCTGAGACCGTCGACCGCTGGCGACAGGCGCTGCCGGAACGCGTAGTGCAGGCGGTAGATTACTTGTGCGGGCCGGAGATGGCCCTGACTCCATACCAGGCTGCAGCCACGCCAGACCCTAGCAAGGTGCTGGCATATCTATGTGAGGCTGGGGCTCAGCCCGGCTCTTGGCGCAGCGACAGTGGCGACCTGCTGGCGGATTTCGGCGGGGAGATGGTGCGGCGGGTGCTGACCACCGCAAACGAAGTACCTGACGAGCTGCTCGCGAGACGATGCTTCCTGTTTCACGACACGCTTGATGCGATACGTCGTCGCAACGTGTGACAAGAATTCTTAGAAAGGCCAGAAAATGAGCAACGACTTTTCGTATCAGGACTATGTAACTAACAAGACATTCCTCGACGAATACAATGCATACCAGGCGAAATATGCTAAACAGATTCGCGAAAGCGACAAGGTGCTGATCGGCCTGGTCAGCGATATCCTTGTCAAGGTCGATCCGGGTCAAGGAAAAATGCGGCTGCTTGACGTCGGCTGCTCCACCGGGAATTTGCTCCTGCATCTGAAGCGGTTGGTCCCGCAACTTGAACTCACTGGCGGCGACTTGGCTGACTCCTCGCTGGACGAGTGCCGCGCAAACCCCGAATTGCAGGGGGTCGCTTTCGAGGTGATGGATGTTTTGAATCTGGACAGGATTGCTTACTACGATATCGTCACCATAAATGCCGTCCTCTATATGATGGAGGACGAACAGTTCGAGCAGGCGCTGGGAAGTGTTGCCCGAGCATTGAAGCCGGGTGGCAGCATTATCGTGTTCGACTTTTTTCACCCTTACCCGCAGGACCTCCACCTGCTTGAAATATCGAAGAGTCATCCGGCGGGACTCCGTCTCAGGTTTCGTCCAATGGCGATGGCAGAAGAAGTTCTGACCGCAGCAGGATTCGAGAAACCTGTTTTTCGGCCGTTTACGCTCCCCATTGATTTACCGCCATCCGGCAGCGACGGAGACTTGATTACCTATACGGTTCCGGCCGCCGATGGGCGCAAGCTGCCCTTCCGTGGCACGCTGTTCCAGCCATGGTGCCATCTGTCCGCCATCAAGACACATTGATCCGTCAGGTCCATTCCGTGCGCTCAACAAATATTCGTTTCACCGAACACAAGGTTTCGGTTCAGGACCGCTGGCTTGCCAATCGCCACCGCAGCGGCATCCTCTGGC
>JAPLQX010000039.1 GCA_026399435.1 Rhodocyclales bacterium | reverse complement strand
TCGACCCGGAAAGCGAAGTGAGCCTGATCCTGGCCCGCAAGAACGTGTTCCGCCTCAAGGCCGAGCTCAACACCTTCCCGAAATTCTTCTACTTCTACGATTGAGGAGCGAGCCGTGCTACAACTGACCAGTTTCGCTACCGACTACACGCGTTACGTCCTCAAGGGCGGCACGAAGTTCTATGCATGGATGGGCTCCCTCACGGTCCTCATCGTCGGCATGATGTACGTGTTCTACCTGCAGAACACCGACGGCCTGATCGTCACCGGCATGACCAGCCAGATCCACGACGGCCTCTATTTCGCCAACCTCGTCTTTCTGGTCGGCGTGGCGGCCGGGGCGGTGACCATCGTCTTCCCGGCCTACGTCTATCACCACGACGGCATGCACAAGGTCACGGTGCTGGGCGAGATGCTGGCGATCACCGCCGTGATCATGGTGATGATGTTCGTCTTCGCCCACATGGGACGGCCCGACCGGCTGTGGCACATGATCCCGCCGTGGGGCATCTACAGCTTCTCCTCGATGCTGGGCTGGGACGTGATGGTGCTCAACGGCTACCTGTTCCTCAACATCGCCTGCGGTTTCTACTACCTCTGGGTGAAGTACACGGGAGGCAAGCTCAACAACAAGTGGTTCATGCCCCTGGTGTACATCTCGATCGTCTGGGCGCTCTCCATCCATACCGTCACGGCCTTCCTGATCTCGACCATGCCGTCGCGTCCGATGTGGTTCCACAGCATGATGCCGATCCGCTTCATCGTCACGGCCTTCGCTGCCGGCCCCTGCCTGATCATCCTGATCTTTCTGATCATCCGCAAGAACACCAAGTTCTGGATCGAGGACAGCGCGATCAACCTGCTGTCGACCATCGTCACCTGGTGCCTCGGGCTGGCGATCTTCCTGACCATGTCCGAAGTCGTGGTCGAGCTCTACGCCCGCACCGAGCACGCCAACGGCCTATACTACCTGATGTTCGGCCTGCACGGGCTGACCAGTCTGGTGCCGTGGTTCTGGAGTTCCGTGATCCTCATGGTCGCCTCGTTCGTACTGTTCTTGATCCCGTCCGTTCGCACCAACTACAAGCGGCTGCCGATCCTTTGCGCCATGGCTTTCACAGGCATCTGGATCGAGAAAGGCATGGGTCTGATCGTTCCCGGTTTCATTCCGTCCCCCATTGGCGAGGTGACCGAGTACTACCCGACCTTCGTCGAGGTCCTGATGACCCTCGGCATCTGGGCGTTCGGCTTCTTCATCCTGACCATCCTGCTCAAGGGCGCCATCGGCATCCTGCAGGGCGATATCAAGTACGGCGGCCAGGCCGTCGCGGCGAAGTGAGATGACGATCATGAAAAAACTTGCATTCCACACGATGATCCTCGCCTTCTGCTGCGGCATGACGACTCCAACCTTTGCGCAGGAGCAGAAGGCGGCAGCGGCGGCACAAGCGCCCGCGGCGCAAGCACCACAGGAAACGGTCTGCTTCGAAAGCCGCAAGGGCGCGTCGGACGTCACCAAGCGCGACCTTCAGCCGGGCTGGCCCAACGTCAAGTGTTCGCCGAAAACCGGTGCGGTGCTCTGGTGGGGCGATCCCTTCGACGGCACCGTTGCCATGGGCGCCATGCCGCTCCTGGCGAACATCCCCGCGGGAAAGGCGGTCGTCAAACCGCGTTCCGAGCATCTGCCCATCCTGCCGATGTGCGGCACGGCCTGCCATAACGGTGTCGGACCCGCGTTCAATCCGCCGACGCTGCCGAAGGACAAGAAGCCGAAGGCGATCCCGACCATGGAGGGCCTGCTGCCCGATGCCAAAGACTTGCAACACGGTCGCGGCCGCATCTGGTGTCTCGATTGCCACCACACGACCAAGCGCAACATGCTGGTGGACAACTTCGGCGACCCGGTCAGCATCGACCAGCCGCAGCTGCTGTGCGGCAAGTGCCACGGCGACAAGATGCGCGACTGGCGGGACGGCATTCACGGCAAGCGCATCGGCGAATGGGCCAGCACGGGCAAGAAGCGCTGGTTTACCTGCACCGAATGCCACAACCCGCACAACGTCCAGGATGGCGCCAGAAACCGGGGCTTCGTCCAGCTTGCGCCGGAAGCTCCGCCGCAGTTGCCCAAGGGCATGAAGGACGCCAAGTACGAGCGCGTGCATGGCATCGCCCACTGATGCCGGATTCATCTGAAAAACCGAATCCGGTCCGGGGCGATCCCGCTTGGGTCGCCCCCGCCCTGACGCGCGAAGAAAAGACGCGGAACGTCGGCAAGACGCCCGTCTTCTTCGGCCCGCCGCTCGCGATCCTCACCGACGGCCACAAGAACACCATGGAGATCAGCGGCAAGCTCAACCGCACCGCCGAGCGCTATCTGGAAATGCTGAGGTATCACGGCCTGGAACTCACCGAACCGGAGCGTCTGTGCCTCATCCATATCTGCAACATCGGCTTCATGTCGCCGCTGGAAATCCGCGAACTGCCGATCGAGGTGGAATTCACCAAATTCAGTTGCGATGGACTGGACAAGGTCGCACTGGCGGCGAAACTCGAATCGGCGAGCTTTGCCGACCTGGTTGCCGTCGTCGAATCGATTGGGTTTTAACTGAAGATACCCGTCAGGCCTCACACAACTGCGTGGCGATCGCAGTGATCGGCGATCTCCCGCGCCAGGCGCGGCATCAAAATACGCGAGGCGCGCCGCGCCCCGGAAATCAGCACGGGACTGGAACGCTGCGGCATCGATTGCCGGCTTGAGAATCCGACGCCGGGCGAAACGACAAGCGCTTAGGCAGGCACTTAGACAGACTTCGGGGCAGGCGCCCGGAAACGCAGGGTCAGCCACACCAGCAGCAGGCCGGCGACCATCCAGGCAAGGCCGGGAAGCCAGACCAGCATCGCGCTGACGGCGGGATCCTTGTTCAGCTGGGCGGCCACCAGCGCCATGCGCGTGAAGGTGGCGATCGCCAGCAGGGCGAACAGGCCGCCGGTCGCCGCCCCTTCGCGACCGACATGGCCGATGGCGATTGCCGCCGTCATTGCGCTCATCAATACCGCGGCCCAGGCGCCGCCGGCGAGGAACTGCGTCGCCAGCAGCAGCTCCAGCGAGGGCGCGGCGGCCGCCAGCGCCGAGGCAAGGGCGCCGAGCACGGCGCCCGCGGCCATCACGACGGTGCCGCCGAAGCGTTCGTTGGCGCGGCAGACCGGAAAGATCAGCAAATTGAAGCCGACCCAGAACACCGGCATCAGATGATCAAGCTCGGCCGGCTTGGCGAAGCGCAGGTAGAGCGGCGCCGAGTTGAGCGCGAAATGCGCCTGGAAGCCCAGCCCGAGCAAGGCCACGGCGCCAAAGAAGAGGACGACGCCGGTGCTTACCGGCTTTTTCACCACGGGCTCGGGCGCTGTTGCAGCCGCTGCCCCGGCAAGGTGCTTCTCGGCCCAGAGCATGGCGCTGACGGCAACGATCAATGCGATCGAGGAGAGCGCGAAGGGCAGCCGCGGATCGACGCCGCGCAGGCTCACCGTCAGATAGGGCGCAATCGCGCCGGCGATGCCCATGCCGAGCAGCGTCAGCGTCGATACCCACGGCAGTTTCGGCGTCGGCACGTATTTGCCCAGCAGCATCATGGGCGGCGCGCGCAGGGCCGAGGACGTCATGGCCCAGATCGCGATCAACGCGAGGAACAAGGCCGGCGAGCCCGACGGAGCGGCCAGGGGCAGCAGCAGGAAGGCGCCGCAGGAAATCGCCGTGATCACCACCAGCAGCCTTCCGAGCCGGCCCAGGGTGCGCGACACGCGGTCCGCGGCGACGCCGAGGGAGAAATCCATGAGCGTGAAAATCGCCTGGTCGGCCATCAGGATATAGATCACCCACTTCTTCTCGATGCCGGCCTGCGCGGCGAGCTGCGGCAGGAAGATGACATACACCGTCCAGCAGGTGACGAAGAGGAACTGAACCGCCGCGAAGTAGATGCCGACGCGCGTCATTTGCGGATCAGGCGGTCGGCTTCGCCGCGTTGCGGTCGCAGTGATCCGCAATCGCCTGTGCCAGACGCGGCATCAATGCGGCGGGAAAATCGTGGCCCATGCCCTCGATCACCAGCAGGGACGCGCCAGGAATGTTCTGCGCGGTGTCGCGGCCGGCGGCGAGAGGCACCAGAGGATCGGCGGCGCCGTGGATCACCAGCGTCGGCGCGACGATGGTGCGCAGCAGCTTGCGCCGGTCGCCGGAAGCGATGATGGCCAGCAGTTGGCGCACGGTGCCGGCCGGCTCGTAGGCGCGGCGCACGCTGTGGCCGATGCGGCTGCGCAGTTCCTCGCGCGTCGATGGATAACCGGGGCTGCCGATCACGCCGAACATGTGGACCATGTGCTCGATCACCGATTCGGGGTCCTTCGGGTCGGCGGGCCGCGTCAGCAGCACCTTACGCGCCGGCTTGGAAGGCTTCGAGACTTTGCGGTAGCCGGAGGACGACATGATCGACGTCAGGCTCAGCACGCGCTGCGGAAATTTTGCCGCCAGCACCTGCGCAATCATGCCGCCCATCGAGGCGCCGACGATGTGGGCGCGCGCTATACCGAGCCGGTCCATCAGGCCGACGGCGTCGCCGGCCATGTCTTCCAGCGTGTAGGGCGTGCGCACCGGCAGGCCGAGCGCCGAAGCGGCCATGGCCAGCAGCAGGTTGGCGCGCTTCTTCCCCGGTGCGCGCCCGGACAGGCCGCAATCGCGATTGTCGAAACGCACCACGCGATAGCCGCGCGCCACCAGTTCCTGGCAGAAGTCGTCCGGCCAGGCCATCAGCTGCATGCCGAGGCCCATGATGAGGACGATGGCAGGCCGCGACGGGTCGCCGAGGGACTCGTATTCGATGTGCAGCGGCGCGCCGCTCATGCCCGATGCGCTGCGATGCGGGAAGCTGCCTTGCGTCGCGGCACCTTCGGCACCGCCGCGACTGCCTTGCGCGGCGCCGGCTTGACTGCGGCGACCCGCGCCCTGCGCCGCGTTACGGGACGCACCAGCGACAGGTATTCCTTGAAGCTCTCGCGCAAGCACTGGGCGAAGACTTCGGGATCGGGCAGCTGTTCGTAGCAGGCGGTGATCGAAACGACGATCATGTCGCTGTAGCTGGTCACCGAGAACACCAGCCCCATGCCATCGGCAATCGGCATGATCGCCGACAGGTAAGTCAGCCGGGCGCCGTGCAGATAGAGCGGAACCTGCGGCCCGGGCACGTTGGTGATGGCGCAGTTGGCCAGCGGCGCCCAGTCGCCGAGCACAGTCGAGGCCGAGCGCAGCAGCTTGCTGGCGACGGCGATCGCGGCGGAAGGCGCCCGTTGTGCCAGATCGGTCAGTTCGTGGGCGCTGACGGCCTGCGCCATGACGTCCGAGGACGAGCTGGTCGCCTGGATCGCGGCCAGGCGTTCCACCGGGTCGGCGATGTCGGTGCCGAGCGCGACGCGCACCCAGGAGAAGTTCGCCGCGCCGTCGCTGTCGTCCTCGGCGCGGATCGCAATCGGCGCCGCGGCGACCAGACTCTCGTCCGGCAACTCGCCCTGCATGTCGAGGTAGCGCCGCAAGCCGCCGGCGCAGACGGCCAGTACCACGTCATTGACCGTGGCACCGGGTGCCAGCGTGCGAATCGCCTTGAAATCCTGCAGCGCGAAGCGGCGCGTCTCGAACACGCGATGCGGCGAGACTTCGCTGTTGAAGCGCGTCATGGGGAATTCGTGCGGCCGGCCGAGGAATTCGCCGACGAAGATGCTCGCGGCGGACTTCAGCGTGGTCCAGCTGCGGGCCAGCGGTTGCGCCATGCGCAGCGGAAAAGTGGCGACATTGACGCCGGCACGAACCAGCAGGCCCAGGTTGCCCGGGGCCGACTCGGGAAACCACGGCGCGGGCGGCGCAGGCGGCGCCGAGTCGGGCGAGAAGTCGTGCAACAGCGTGGTGATTTCGTTGCCATGCGCGACGTCGATCGCGGCATGGTGAATCTTCAGCAGTACGGCGAAGCTGCCCACCGGCAGATCGAGAAAACTGTCCAGCCCCTCGATCACATACATTTCCCACAACGGGCGCTGCAGGTCGAGCGGGCGGGCGTGGATGCGCGAGGACTGAATGCAGAACTGGCGCCAGTCGCCGGGCTTGGGCAGCGCGATGTGGCGGACATGGTATTCGATGTCGAAGCTCTCGTCCTCGATCCAGTAGGGGTAGTCGAGATCGAGCGGCACGCGCAGGATCTTCTGGCGGAAGATCGGCAGCTGGCCGAGGCGGCTCTCGACATGCGCCAGGATCTGCTTGAAGCGGACGATGCCGCCGGGCGCGGTGGACTGGTCGTAGATGTGCAGCAGCGTGACGTTCGAGTTGGCGTGGGCGCTGTCCGAGTAGATGTACGCGGCGTCGTGTTCGCTCAGTTGTCGCATGAGAGTCTTCCGGTGAGGATTTCAGGCAGCGGGAACATGCAGGCCATCATGCGCCGCACCGGTGCTCATGCGCCAGACGCGCCCGAGCAGGCCCTGCGGACGGAACGGCTGCCACTCGCCTTCGGGCTGCGCCAGGCGGTCGGCGACGATGGCCAGCACGATGCCGTTGAAGCCGAGGCCGAGATGGCTGCCGGGCACCTGGATGTTCTCGTGGAAAGCCGGGTCGCCGTCGATGGTGGCCTCCTGCGGCGGCACCACACCGTCGCCCAGCGAATACAGGCAGCTGGTCGGTATCGCCAGCCGGCGCCGCTCGCGCAGCGTCTTGGCGCGCGGCTGCATCACGTGCGCCGCCGCGCCGAGGCGATGCGACACCAGCCGGTAGAGCGCCTTGATCGCGGGCGGCGACTGGCTGCCGGCGGCATCGACGCTGACCGGGCTGCCCAGTGTGATGATCGAGCGCACGCATTCGAGCGTGCTCTCGGCGCCATAGAGCGAAAACACGCCGCCCAGGCTCCAGCCGACCAGGCTCACCTTGCGCCCGGTGACGTGGTGCAGGTAGCGGATCTTCTGCGGCAGGGCGCTGGCGTGCTTGCTGCGAAAGCCGAGATTGCGCCCGAGGCCCCAGGTGTGCACCTCGTAGCCCTTGCGCTGCAGGAACAGCTTCAGGGCGATCAGCGATTTTTCGTCGGCCATGAAGCCGGGCAGCAGCAGCACCGGATGGCCGTCGCCGCGCGGCGCTTGCATCAGCAGCGGCAGCGATGCGGGCAACAGCGCCATTTCGAGCAGGGCGCGCGGCTCCAGCATCGAATGCAGTGCGTGGGGCGAACCGACGTGGGCGTGGCGGGCAACGGTGCGACGAGTGGGCATGTGGGCTTCCAACTATTTTGCGGCTTTGCGGGGTGCTCGGGGCGGTTTCTGCATGCGCTGCTTCAGCTCCTCAAAGGCATCGAGAAAGTCGTCCGCCAGCTGGCGCGCATCGGGCACCGCACAGCGGGCGACAACAAATCCGAGGCATAAATTACCAGCATAGCTCATCAGGGTGATGTTGAGACCGACGCCATGTTCGACGATGGACAAGGGCCAGTAGCCGGTCATGCGCAAGCCGTCGACATAGAGCGGAACCGGGGGCCCCGGCACGTTGGAAACCAGCACGTTGGCCAGCACCGGCAGCGTCTCGACGACGCCGCGGCGGCCGTACAGCGAGGCCAGCGCGCCGAGTATCCAAGGCACGCCGATCAGCGGGATATCGGTCGGTATCACCGACTTGGCCTGGCGCGCGACGGCCTTGGTGGCGCCCGCCGAATCGCGAATCGCCCGCAAGCGCTTGAGCGGATCGGCGACATTGCTCGCCAGGCTGACCAGGCTCAGCGTGGCTTGCGTGCGCATCTCGGTGTTGCCCTGCTCGCGCAGCGAGATCGGCATCGAGGCGATCAGCGACTTGCGCGGGATGGCGGCGTTGCGCTTCAGGTAGCGGCGCAGCGCGCCGCTGCATAGCGCCAGCACGACGTCATTGACCGTCGCGTCGTTCGCGGCGGCAATGGCCTTCAGTTCGGCGCGCGGCACCGCTGCCGTGGCGAAGCCGCGTTCGGGAGTTATCGCGACGTTGAAGGCTGTGCGCGGACCGAAGGAGATGCTGCGCTTCAGTTCGCCGAAATCCGCCGCATGCTCCGTTCCCGCTGCGCCACGATTCTTGCCGCCGGAACTCTTGACCGAATTGCCCACAATCGCGGCCAGGGTGCGCACCGCGCCGGGCAGTTCGCGCACCAGCTTGATGTACTGCGCGGCATCGTGGCGAAACGCCGCGGCGACCAGCGCCAGCGTACCCGGTTTTGCGCCGGATGCCGACGCCGGACGCGCCTTCCGCTTCGGCGCCGGCAAGGCATCCGGCGAGGTATCGAACAGGGCACCGGCCAGCGCCACCCCGGCCTGGCCGTCGAGCATGGCGTGGTGGATCTTGAAGTAGTAGGCCTTCTCGCCCGTGGCCAGGCCCTCCAACACGTACATCATCCACAGCGGGCGCGAGCGGTCGAGCAGTTCGGCATGCAGATCGGCCACCACCGCCTCGAGCTGCGCCCAGGTGCCGGGTTTCGGCAGGCGCACGCGCCGGATGTGCCGATCGAGGTCGATCTCGTCCTGGACCCAGACCGGATTCGCCAGATGCAGCGGCAGGGCCGCCAGGCGGCGACGCAGCACCGGCACCATGCGCGATTCCATCATGCGGCGGACGCTGGCGAAGAAGTTGCCCTTGTAGCCGGGGGGCCTCTCGAACAAATGCAGCGAACCGACATGCATCGGCGTCGCCGCAGTTTCGAGATTGAGGAATGCGCCATCGACGCCGCTCAGGGTTTCGATTCCGGAATCGTCCGGCTTTTTCCTGCCCATGCTTTCCCCTTTAAAGCTGCAAGTTTCCACCCTGCAGGCGCTGCCGACAAATTTATACCAACCAGTATAATATTTTTGTACCGTCCGGTATGATTCGTTTCCTTCCGCCGCCTCCCTGCCGCAGCCACCCATGCCCGCCACCCGCAGCGCCGTTCGAGCATCCGCACCTGCTGCCGCCAGACCCGCCGAGACGCAGGCCTGCATCGACAAGCGCGAGCGCATCCTGGCGGTGGCCGAAGACCTGTTCTACCGCAACGGATTTGCCGGCACCACGATGGACATGATCTGCGCCGAACTCGGCGTCAGCAAGCCCTTCGTCTATTACTATTTTCACGACAAGCACCAAATCGTCGAAACCCTGGCCTGGCGCGCTTCAGTCGCCTGCCTGACCACCATGAAGTTTCCCGCCGACGACATGCGGCCGGCCCACCTCAAACTGGCCGAGGGCCTGCAGCGCTGGGTGGCGGCCTGCGTCAAGTATTTTCGCTCCAGCGCGCTGGCCTTCCGCGTCACCGCTTCGCTGCGCCCGGAGTTCCGCGCCGAACTGCGCAAGCTCGCCGACGATTTCTACGCCGACCTCGGTGCCCTGATGGAAGAAGGGCGGCGCCAGGGCAAGCTGACTTTCGAGGACACCACCGTCACTGCAATGGCCATGGGCGGCGCGGTGGGTTTCATGTACACCTGGTACCGCCCCGAAGGCCGCCTGCCGCCCGATGAACTCGTCGCCCGGCTGACCGCGACCCTGGGCAAGATGATCGGGCTGCGGCCCGTGTCGACCCGTACAACCGCAACGCGCAAACCAACCCACCCACGGAGGAATCCGAAATGAAGCAATTCCGCGACCGCACGGCGGTCATCACCGGTGCCGCCAGCGGCATCGGCCTCGAGCTGGCGCGCCGCGCTGCCGCCGAAGGCATGAACCTCGTCCTGGCCGATATCGAAGCCACCCGCCTCGACGCGGCGGCGGCGACGCTGGGCCTGCCCGCCGAACGCCTGCTGCTGCAAAGGACCGACGTCAGTCAGGAGTCTCAAGTTGCCGCGCTGGCCGACGCTGCCTTCGCCCGTTTCGGCGGCGTGCATCTGCTGTGCAACAACGCCGGCGTCGGCCTGACGCGCGTCACCTGGGAACTCTCCACCGCCGACTGGGAATGGGTGCTCGGCGTCGATCTGTGGAGCGTGATCCACGGCGTCCAGCATTTCGTGCCGCGCATGCTGAAGCAGGCCGAAGGCGGCCACGTGGTCAACACCTCGTCGGTCGCCGGCCTCTTGTCGACACCCGGCATGGCCGCCTACAACGTCGCCAAGCATGGCGTGGTGACGCTGTCCGAAACGCTCTACGGCGAACTGCGCGCAGCCAAGGCCAACATCGGCGTTTCGCTGCTGTGCCCGGCATGGGTGCCGACGGCGATCCACGAATCGGCGCGCAACCGGCCGGATCGCTTCGGCGAGGCGAAGCCCGCCGCGGGCCTTTCCGCCGCCTACGACGAGCGTATGGACCAGGCGGTCAAGTCGGGCCGGCTCACCGCCACCGACATGGCCAACGAGGTCTTCACCGCCGTCATGGAGGACCGCTTCTACGTGATCCCCCACCGCAAGATCAACAACGCCATCCAACTGCGCATGGACGACATCATGAATCTGCGCAATCCGACGCCGCTCGGCTGAACCACAAAACTAAAACAACAGAAGGAACCCCCAATGAAAGCTCTCGTCTGCGAAGCCTACGGTCCGATCGACACCCTCGTCGTCAAGGACATCCCCTCCCCCGTGCCCGGCCCGAAACAGCTGCTGATCAAGGTCAAGGCCGCGGCGGTCAACTTTCCCGATGCGCTGATGGTGCAGGGCCTCTATCAGGTCAAGCCGCCGCTGCCATTCACGCCGGGCGCGGAGATTTCCGGCATCGTCGAGGCCGTCGGCGCCGAGGTGATGCACTACAAGGCGGGCGACCGCATCATCGCCATGGTCGGCCAGGGCGGCTTCGCCGAGGAATGCATCGCCGAGGCGGCCAAGGCGATGCCGCTGCCGGCCGGCATGGATTTCGAAACCGGCGCGGCGCTGGTGCTGACCTACTGCACCTCGCTGCACGGCCTCAAGGACTGCGGCCATCTGAAAGCCGGCGAAACCCTGGTGGTGCTGGGCGCCGCCGGCGGCGTCGGCATCTCGGCCATCGAGATCGGCAAGGCCATGGGGGCGCGCGTGATCGCCGCGGCATCGAGCGACGACAAGCTGGACTTGTGCAAGAAAGTCGGCGCTGACGCCACGGTGAATTACAGCACCGAGAACCTCAAGGACCGCATCAACGAACTCACCGGGGGCAAGGGCGCCGACGTCGTGTACGACCCGGTCGGCGGGCCCTACACCGAGCCGGCGCTGCGCTCACTGGCCTGGCGCGGACGCCTGCTGGTGATCGGTTTCGCCGCCGGCGAGATCCCGAAGATTCCGCTCAACCTCGCGCTGCTCAAGGAGCGCTCGATCGTCGGCGTGTATTGGGGCGATTCAACCAAGCACGACCCGGCCGGCCATCTCGCCAATCTGCATCAGCTCCACGAGTGGTTCGCCGCCGGCGCCATCCGCCCCGTGGTCAGCGAGCACTTCCCGCTCGCCGCCGCAAAAGAAGCGATTGCCAAAATCGCCAACCGTCAGGTCAAGGGCAAGATCGTCGTCCTCCCCACCGCAAAGGCGAATTAAACGCCCCCCACCCCCATCCCCGCCCCAGGGCGGGGCTATTGATCGGCTCGCTACGCTCGATGTTCATCGGGCGCTCCCTAATCAATTGCTTTTCACATTAAAGGAACACCATGGAACAGCGCACACAGTTTTACATCTACGGGCAGTGGGTCGCTCCGGCCGGCCAAGGCAGCATCGAAGTCTTCTCGCCCACCGACGGCGCCCTGCTGGCGACCGTGCCGCAGGGCAACGCCGCCGATGCCGACAAGGCCGTGCTGGCCGCGCGCCGCGCCTTCGACGCCTGGAGCATCACGCCGGCCGCCGAGCGCGCCGCGTATCTGAAAAAAATCCAGGAAGGCCTCAAGGCCCGCACCGATGAAATCGCCAGGACCATCACGCTGGAAATGGGCATGCCCTACAAGTTTTCGCAGCGCATCCAGGTCGGCTCACCCACCGCGAGCTTCGGCATGTATTCGAAAATGCTGGCCGATTTCCCGTTCGAGGAAAAGGTCGGCAATTCCAAGGTAGTGCGCGAAGCGGTCGGCGTCGTCGCCGCCATCACGCCGTGGAACTACCCGCTGCACCAGATCGCCGCCAAGGTCGCCGCCGCGCTGGCCGCCGGCTGCACCGTGGTGCTGAAACCCTCCGAGATCGCGCCGCTGAACGCCTTCCTGCTGGCCGAAATCATCCACACCGCCGGTGTCCCGCCCGGCGTCTTCAACCTGATTACCGGCTACGGCCCGGTGGTCGGCGAGGCCCTGGTGACGCACCAGGAAGTCGACATGGTGTCCTTCACCGGCTCCACCCGCGCCGGCACCCGCGTCTCCGAACTGGCCTCGGCCACGGTCAAGCGCGTCGCGCTGGAACTCGGCGGCAAGTCGGCCGCGATCATCCTCGACGACGCCGACTTCAAGGCCGCGGTGAAGGGCGTGGTCGGCAACTGTTACCTCAACTCGGGCCAGACCTGCACCGCGCACACGCGCATGCTGGTGCCCGCCTCCCGCTACGCCGAAGCCGCGCAGATCGCCATCGAGGTCGCCCAAGCCTACCGCCCCGGCGACCCCATGGCCGAGGGCACCACGCTCGGCCCGCTGGCCTCGAAGATGCAGCAGGACCGCGTGCGCGGCTACATCAGTAAGGGCATCGCCGAAGGTTGCGAACTGCTGACCGGCGGCGTCGACCTGCCGGCCGGCGTCGATCCCGCCGGCTACTACGTCGCGCCCACGGTCTTCGGCAAAGTCAAGCCGAACAGCACCATCGCCCAGGAAGAGATCTTCGGCCCGGTGCTCTCGATCATCGCCTATGCGGACGAAGACGATGCGGTGCGCATCGCCAACGGCACCGTCTATGGCCTCGCCGGCGGCGTCTGGTCGGGCAACGACGAGCATGCCGAAAAAGTCGCGCGCCGCCTGCGCACGGGCCAA
Organism: Rhodocyclales bacterium; assembly: GCA_026399435.1. GTDB lineage: Bacteria > Pseudomonadota > Gammaproteobacteria > Burkholderiales > Rhodocyclaceae > Sulfuritalea. The sequence continues at coordinate 52,217 of JAPLQX010000039.1, read as the reverse complement.
GTCGAAATCAACGGCGGCACCTTCAACATCTACGCCCCTTTCGGCGGCTACAAGCAGTCCGGCAACGGCCGCGAACTGGGCAAATACGGCATGGAAGAATTCCTCGAATTCAAGGCCATGCAGTTCCGCCCTACACCAAAGGCATAAGCGGGCATAAGCGGCCGCGGCTGACGCACAGGGAAAAGGGCGCAGATCGATCTGCGCCCTTTTTATTTCCGGCGTGCCGCGGACGGCCACCAACAGGATTGACCGGCGTCCCGCCAGCGTCGACTTTCAGGGTCGGGCGGGAATGCGGTCCTGGCTCGCGGCTGTGCTCGTCATGCCTTCGACCAATTGTCGCAATAATTCAAAGGAGAGCGGCTTGGAAAAAACCTGGATTCCCTCCGGCAGCCCGCCAAACGCCTTGATCTGTTCTGCGCCGAGAGCGGTCACCACGATGATGGAGCCGTCGAACACCGAAGATCGGCTCTTGATGCGCCGGATCATTTCAAAGCCATCCATGCCCGGCATCGCCAGATCGGTGATGATCAGGTCCGGGCTGTGCCGACCGATCATGATCAATCCCTGAAAGCCGTCTTCGGCGGTGAACAACTGAACCGGAAGTTTCCAGTCGGCGAATTGGTGTCCGTAGATCTCCCGCTGCATGGGATCGTCTTCCACCAGCAAAACCTTCAGCCGCGGTTCGGGCGTCGACCTGAGGTTCGTGCCGAGAGCCGCCTGCTGTTGCAGGCGTATGACGTCGACCGCAACCAGCGGAATCCGGCGATGACCACCTGCCGTCTTCCATGCCGGTAAGGCCCCGGATTCCACCCATTGCTGCACGGTCGTCAGTCCGACACCGAGCAGGCGGGCGGCTTCACGCGTCGAAATAAAATCAGCTTTAGTATTCACGGAAACATTTCCATTAGATATGGAATTACGGCTATTATAGTCACAAAAACAACTTGATGATATCAGTTTCAGCGAGGGAGATACTCCGAAATATTCGGTAGCGGGTCGCGAATCCCCATGTCACGCCCGGATATCCAGGCAAAGAGCATCGACTGACAAGTTTCCGAGAGCAGATTGAATGAAAAGACACCGAGCCTTTCCTGATCCGGGGCGCGACCGATGAGCACCGCTGCCGCTCCAACTGCCGCGCCAGCGTGGTACTCGCGCCTGTTCCAGGCGCGTTTGTGGCCTGCCTGGATCGCCCTGACATGTTCGCTGATACTAACCATCGTCCCTTGGCACAAGAACCAGAAGGACCTGGAGCACTATCAGCGTCTCCGGTTCGATTTCGAGGTCAGTCAAATTCGCGGGGACCTCAACAGGAGCATTGCCGGCTATACCTTGGCCATGCGCGCCGCCGCTGCTTTTTTTTCCTCAAGCGAAAAGGTCACCCGGGAAGAATGGCGCAGCTACTTGAGCAAGCTGAACCTGGAAAAAGACTATCCGGCGGCCCAGGCCGTGGCTTTTGCGCGTTCCGTCACCGCTGCCGAACTCCCCGCACTGATAAGCGAGGTACGCCGGGACGGCATCAGCGATTTCGCCGTGCGCCCGCCCGGTCACCGCGAGCGCTATGTCGTCAATGTCTTTGCCGAACCCGGTAGCGGCCTCAACCTCAAGGCCCTTGGCTATGACATGTGGCAGGACGCCGACCGGCGCGATGCCATGCAGCGAGCGCGGGACAGCGGCGAACCCGCGACCACGGCGCGGCTGACGCTGAAAATCGACGAGCAAGACAAACCGCGGACCGCCTTCATCATGTACCTGGCGGTGAAGCGAAAATCGGACGACGGCATCTACGGCTACGTGCTAAGCCCATTTCGCATGCCCACCCTGATAGAGAATGTCCTCAGGCAGCGTCTCCGGGCCGTCTCGCTGAACGTCTACGACGGCAGCGAACCCAATCCGGACAAACTGTTCTTCAGCAGCAATGATCAGTCCCCGGCCCCTGCAGCGAAATTTGCGCACCGGGAGACTCTCGTTGTTGGTGGCCGACCCTGGACGCTCACCTATGCCAGCCTGCCGCAACTCGAAATGAGTGAAAGCGTGGTCAGTTCGAACCAGGTACTGGCAGGAGGCGTGCTCATCAGCGTGTTGCTGTTCACCCTCGCGTGGTCGTTGGCTACCACGCGGGATCGCGCGCTGCGCCTGGCCAAAGCCATGACGGGATCGTTGCGGCAAAGCGAAGCCCGCTTCCGCGTTCTGGTGGAACAGGCGCCCGACGCGATCACGGTGTACGACCCGGACCTGAAGCGTTTCGTCGAGGCCAATGCCGAGGCGGAAAGGCTGTATGGATGCAGCCGGGAGGAACTGCTGCGGGCCGGCCCCGAAAGATTTTGTCCGAGCGACCAGTTCGACTCCATGAGCTCGGTTGAACGTCTACAGGAAAACATCCAGCGAGCGCTGGCCGGAGAATCGGTCTACTTCGAGAGCATCATCCACAATGCCCGGGGAGAAAGATTCCACGGTGAATTTCGCCTGGCGCACCTGCCGTCCGCCAATAATCGCCTGGTGCGTTTCAGCGTGATTGACATCACCTCACGCAAGCGTGCCGAGGAAGCAAGCCGGGAAACCCAGGCCTTGTTACGGACCGCACAAAAAGCCGCGCGCCTGGGGCACTATGTCGTTGACATAGCCACCGCCACCTGGACCAATGATCCTCTGTTTGACGAAATGTTCGGCATCGACAGCAGCTTCAAGCGCAACCTCTCCGGCTGGAAGCAACTTTTGCATCCCGACGATCGCGAACGCACCATCGACCACTTCTTCGAGTCTGTTGCGCAGCATGACTTGTTCCCCGCCATTGAATATCGAGTCATTCACCCGGGCAGCGGCGCAATCCATTGGATCGCCTCGTGGGGTTATATCGTCTTTGATGAGAAAGGTGTTCCGAGCAGACAGATCGGGTTCACCCAGGATATTTCCGAACGCAAGCACGCCGAAGCCGAAGTCCATGAGACGAAATCCCGACTCGAGGCCACGCTCGACGCAATTCCCGACTATCTGTTCGAGCTTGGAGCCGACGAGCGGATTCTCAGCTATCATTTCCCGCGCACCGACTTGCACGCCGCTCCTGCGCAAGCAACCCTGGGCATGCGGTTTGCCGATTTGCTGCCGACGGATGCCGCCCCAACGTATTACGCCGCGATGCAGGAAGCGGCGCAAAACGGCTGGTCTGCCGGAAGGAAGTACACCCTCCATCTAATGCAGGGCGACCGGTGGTTCGAGTTGTCCGTGGCGCGCATGGCCGAGCATGAGGGACAGGAAGCGCACTTCATTGTTCTGGCCCGCGACGTCACCGAGCGCAGACAAATCGAGTGCCAGTTGCAAGATCAGAACGAGCATCTGGAAGAACTGATCGAACAGCGAACGCTCGAACTCAAGGCGGCGCTGGAAGATGCCAAGTGCAGCGACCAGGCCAAGGACGCATTTCTCGCCAACATGAGTCACGAACTGCGCACCCCGCTCAATGCCGTGATCGGCATGGCCGGATTGGCACGCGCGATCAGTCACGATGCCAAGCAGTGCAACTACCTGGACAAGATCGTGACTTCGGGCAAACACCTGAACCGCATCATCAACGACCTGCTCGACCTTTCCAAGATTGCCGCTGGCCACATGGAGATGGAGAACCTGACCTTCAGTCTGCGTGCCCTCGTGCGACAGGGCCTTGCGGTGATGGCCCATCGCGCCGAGGAAAAAGGCCTGCCCCTGGTCGAGCAGGTCGACGCGGCAGTACCCGACATCCTGGTCGGCGATCCATTGCGCATCGAGCAGATCGTTCTCAATCTTGTCAGCAACGCCATCAAATTCACCATGGCCGGCCGGGTCGAGCTCCGTGTCAGCCAGCATGCCCGCACTGACGATCGTGTCTGCCTGGCAATCGAAGTCGAAGATACCGGCATTGGCATCGTCCCCGACGATCTTGAGCGCCTGTTCGAGCCGTTCACCCAGGCGAACATGGCGACGGCGCGCCGATTCGGCGGCACCGGACTGGGCCTTGCCATCAGCCGGAGGCTTGCGAAAATGATGGACGGCGACATAGCGGTCACCAGTCGCCACGGCGGCGGCACCATCTTTCGGGTCACGATCTGGCTACGGCTGGGGAGTGCAAGCGACATGCCGGTCGATGAGTCGAGTCAGTCCGACGCGCCAATGGGTGGCTACAAGGATGCCCGCGTCCTCGTCGTCGAGGATCAGGCGCTCAACCGCGAAATTATCGAAGCACTGCTGACCGCCGTCGGCATCAGCGCCCGGATGGCCGAAAACGGCGAGGAAGCGCTGAAGATCCTCAACGAGTGCGCCGCCGGCACCTTCGACCTGATCCTGATGGACATCCAGATGCCGGTCATGGATGGCCTCGCTGCAACCCGGGCAATACGCGCCCAGACCCGCTACGCATCGCTGCCGATTGTCGCCATGACTGCGTACACCATGGAGCACGAAAAGCAGATCAGTGCTGCTGCCGGCATGAACGACCACATCAGCAAGCCCTTCGACAACAACAGCTTCTATCGCACACTGGCGAGGTGGCTCGGCGGCAAGCTGAATGAACAGAAGCCGGCGCCGCCGGAGGCGGCGGCGCCGCCCACTGCCGCAGCCGACGGCCTGCACCGCCTGCGCGGCGTCGATGTAGCGGCCGGGGTCGCGCGCTTCGGCGGGCGCACGGATCGCTACCAGCACTGGCTCGAGGACTTCATGCGCAGCATCGGCGCAGTTCCCGACAAACTCCGCGTCGAACTGTCAAACGGGCACAAGGAAGAGGCGGCAAAGACCGCGCATGACTTCAAGGGGCGTGCCGGCTCCTTGGGCCTGACAGAGATTCAGGGCAGCTTTTCAGCTCTGGAGTTGGCTCTGCACAATGGCGATCCGACCGAGGCCTTGTTCGCCCGGCTGGACAGCGCAATCGCGACCATGGGCGAGGAAGTCGAGCGCGTTCTTCACCCGGCTGCCCCCTTCCCGACGGGCAGCCCGACCGCAACGGATCAGCTGACCTGGCGCGAGGAGTTCAGCGTCGGCGTGGCGGAACTCGACGATCAGCACAGGCAATTGATCAACCGGATCAATCAACTCGCAGCCTGCGGCGATACGCGGAAGCCCGATGGGGCGGAACGCTACATGGAAATTCTGTCCGGCATGGTCGATTACTGCCAGCGGCATTTCACGGACGAGGAAAATCATTTGCAAAGGATCGGCTATTCGGGAATCGCCGCGCACCAGGCGGAACACAACCGCTTTGTGGAGAGAATGACCGACTTCAGCCTCAAAGGCTCGGTCGGCATCCGTGATGTCGGTGCCGTGCATGCCTACCTGAAACACTGGCTGCTGGACCACATTCTCAAGTCGGACATGGCGTACCGTGATTTCGCTGCCAAGAACAGGCAGAACCCGACAAGCTGAGGCAAGTCATCCGCCCGGCAAGAGTCGGCGCTGACGCTACGGCGCCCCGGCATTGCGTTGCGGTGCAGGAAAAGCTAAGGCCGCCTTGGCCAGTGGTTGAAGTCGCCCAGACAGGGCCTGCCGCCGATTACCGGCGGCGTGACACTAATTATTTGCCGCCGGTTTTCCGGCACAGGCCCCGGAAAACATCAGGGGCAGATCGAGTATGCCTATCGGCTTTTCTTCATGGCAAAAGCTGGAACTTGCAATCCGGCCCCAGGCGGACTGATCCTGGGGAAGTTCGCAGGCTTGCGTGTCGGCCACCACGACGCGCGCCGGCGGCTCTGCCAGCAATACGGCGCCGAATCGCGGAACCTGGCGAGGACCGGACTGGTAGCCGACCACGGCCAACAGGCTGGCATTCACTGCCCTGGAATTCGGCGCAAGCCACGCCAGCATGTCCCATACCGGCACGATGCGATCCTGCCAGATCAGCACGCGTGAGCAGTGTCGCGGTGCCCTCGGCACTTCAAACAACGCTGGCTGCGGCACCAGGTGCAGCAGTTCACGCCTTCCCACCACCGCAAGCTGACCATTACCGAAATTCAACAGCCACGCAATCGATTCCATCAGGTGGCCTCTTCGAGAAGCAGGTCGTCGCTTGCTTGCGCCGAAAGGATATCCGCCAGCAAATCAGCGGCGGACGATACGCAGGCCAGCGCCCCCTGGTAGGTTGCCAGGCGGCGAATCGGCGAACCGGGCGTCGCCATCGCAGGCGGAAGCTCCTGAAAAACGATCTCGTCGTTTGCGATGAGCCCCGCCTCGCTGCAGAGCAGGCCAAAGATCCGCTGCTCCGACGCAACCACGGCACAAACCGGACGGTTCTCGGCAACAGCATCCATCCAGCCAAGTTCCTGGGATGGACAGTACACCGGGCAGCGTTGCGGTCCGAACGCTATCCAGCCGACTCCGCGCGACGGAGGCTCGTTGCGGTCGACATCGATGGTCAATTCCAGAATCCGGATGTCATCGCGGGGCACAACCAGACTGGCCTGGTCTACGCGCAGCAAGGCAAAGCCGGATTCAGGCAGGGACGCCGAGCGGTCTTTTTGTGTTGGCTGGCTCATGTCATGCGGCGGTCAGTTCGCTGATGTTGCGCAGCAGTTGGTCATCACCGAACGGCTTGGTCAGGTAGACGTTGACGCCGGCGGACTCCGCCTGGCGCCGGTGCTTTTCCGTTGAGCGCGAGGTGATCATGATCACCGGAATTTTTGCCGTATCCGGCCGGGCGCGAACGTGGGCCGTCAATTCCAGGCCATTCATGCGCGGCATTTCCATATCGACCAGCAATAGGCTTGGCCTCCACTTGTCGAGAATGGAAACGGCTTCCAGTCCGTCGATGGCGGTGCGCACCTCGTAGCCGGCATCCTTCATGAACTGAGCCGTGGCGCGGCGTGCGGAAAGCGAATCGTCGACCACCAAAGCCGTGAGCCTGGAACTGCCGGCCGCCGCATGGTCGCCATGCACATCGCGTACCTCGTCCAGCTCCGCAGCCGCTTCGCGGCGCGCGGGTTTCCGCATCAGTTCGGGAATGTCGATGACTGCGGCCACGCTGCCGTCGCCGAGAATCGTCGCGCCTACCACACCATGGGGCTTGGGCACATAGCGTCCCAGGTTCTTCACCACCAGGCTGCGACTATCGATGATTTCCTGCACGTGCACGGCATGTACCGCACCCGAGTCGTCACGCACCATCAAGGCGGGGAACCCGCCCTTGCGTTCATCGCCGCGCCTCTCGCCCTTGAGATTCAGCAGATCGTCGAGGTCGGCGATAGGCAAAAGCTCCTCGTTGATCCGGAAGAAACTCTCGCCACCGACTTTTTGAACCTGGTCGAGTGTCACGTAGCGAATATCCTGGACTCCATAGCTGGAAACGGCGAATACGCGCGCCCGCGAACGGACCAGCAGCGCATGCGTCGAGATCAGCATGGCCGGCAAGCGCAATTCGATTTCCAGCCCCTGGCCCGGCACGGAGTTGAGATTCAGCCCGCCCTTCAGTTGCAGCACGCGGCTGTAAACCACGTCCATGCCGACCCCGCGACCGGACATCTGGGTCGATTCGGCACGGGTGGAAAAACCGGGCGCAAGAATCAGCCGCGCCATTTCGTCGTCGGACAGGATCTGGTCGCTGGCCAGCATGCCTCTGCTTTCCGCGGTACGGCGCACCGCCGACAGATCCAGGCCGGATCCATCGTCCCGGCAACGAACCACAACCTGGTTGCCTTCCCTGGAGAAGACCAGTTCGATATGTCCTTCCGGGTCCTTGCCGGCCGCAGCGCGCTGCTCGGGACTTTCGATGCCGTGATCGACCGAATTGCGCAGCATGTGCATCATCGGATCGACCAGTTCGCCGAGAATGTTGCTGTCGATCATGGTGTCGGCACCGACCACATTCAGCGCCACCTGCTTGTCCAGCAGCCGGCTGGCTTGGCGCACGCTGCGCTGCAGGCGCGAGACAATCGTCGTCACCGGCACCATGCGCGTACGCATCACGGCGTTCTGGCTTTCCTCATGCAGGCGGTTCTGCACGTCCACCAGTTCGCCGAGACTGCCCAGTTCAGTGTGCACTTCGGCGGACAACTCGCCGGTGTCGGTGGCGGCCTCGATCAGCCTGCGACTGACAGTATGCAGTTCGCCATAATGCTCGAATTCGAGCGGATCGAATTCATCGTCCTCCCGCGCCGCGCCGAATCCTGCCGCTGCGCCGCGCAAATCAACCAGTTCCTCGAGTTCAGTCGCAAGTTGCAGGAATACGCCGTTCTGTGCGCGAATCGCAATGTTCTGACGCTGCAGGCGCTGCAATCGCTCACGCACCTGCCCGGTGGAGATAATGGTTTCTCCGACCAGGCGCAGCAGTTCGTCCACCAGACCGGCCGGAACCCGGATCATCGCTTCGCCGGGCTGGGCCAACTGTGCGGCGGCAGGCTCCGCTTCGTTTTCCGGGTTCGCGCGAGGGCTGGTTTCGCCCCGTACCGGCGCGTCGGCCGGCGCATCGTCCTCGGGCACACCGTCGCGATCGATGCGGTTGGCCCAATCGAGGACATCCTGCAGCACCGTCAGGGCGTAATCAGGCTCGGGGCCGGTGCCCATCACGGCTTCGCCCATCGCCTCAAGGCAATCGCCGGCGTTGGTCAGCATCGCCGCCATCTTGCTCCCGGGCAGGATCTGGTACTTCGACAGCGCCACCAGAATATCTTCGACGTGGTGAGTAAGGTTGGCGATGCCCTTGATGCCTACCGTATTGGCGGCTCCCTTCAATGTGTGCGCCGCACGTTTGGCGGAATCGACATCCTTCATCGTGCCGCTGCCGGCAGCCAGGCGCTGTATGCAGGCTGAAAATTCGCCTGTCTGCAACGGCATTTCCTGCAACAGGCCATCCAGCAGTTCCTGGCTCAAGTCGGTCGGAAGCGCCAGCGAAACATTCTCCGCTAGCGCCTCTTTCTGCCGCGCCTCGACGTCAACACGGTCCTTGCATATTTCCACCATCGATAGCGCGAGCAGCAGCGTTGCAACATGTGCTGCGGAGGGCGGCTGAGCCCATGTGTCGCCGCGCAACAGATCGAGCAAGCCCTCGCCGGTGCTGGAATCGGCCGGCGCGGCCAGATAGGCGAGAATGGATCCCGGCAGCAATGCCAGCGCATTGGATTGCCGGGTGGTCAAGCCATTTCGCCCCTCGGTCACCAGGCGCCGGTGCACCGATCCGAGAAAGCTCCGCAGTGCGGCAAGGCCAACTGCTTCCGCCGCCACGCCGAGGCGCTGGATCAAATCGGCATAGGCCTCGACTGCCTCGACGCCGGCGTCGCTCGCCGGCGCGGACACCCCGGTAGCCGGCAACAGTTGCCCGAGATCGCTGCTCATGCCGGACAGTTCTTCCGCCAGCATGCCGATCAATTCGTCATTGATCGTTTGCGGCTGCGGATCGATCGGCTCATCGAGCAGCACCGCGTCGTCCGCGGCCAGTTCATCAGCCGCTGCGTCCCCTGCCGCAACAGCCAGCTGATCCGGCGCGGAAACTGACGCCAGCGGATCGCCCTGGTCTGCGCGCAGAATGCATTGGAGACCTTCGCGCTCTTCTGCCGCGAGCGGCTCCGGCCACAATTCCACGCTGAGGAAGTCTGCCAGCAGGTCTGCCGCAGCGGGATCGTGACGCGCCGCCAGATACTCATGTGCCACCAGGGGGAAGCTTTCCAGCATGTCGCCCAAGGGCGTTCCCGGCTGAATGTCCGCTGCGGCCACCAGGTCGACGTTCTGCATGACACGCATGCAGACCTCCTGCAGGCCGAGCAGGCCTTCCTCTTCGGCACGATTGAAAATTTCCGAAACTTGAGCGATTGCCTTCTCGCTGCCGACGACTTCATCAGTCGCCGACGAATCATGCGACTCGGATTGAACGGTGACGCTCATACCGGATGCAGATCGGCTTTCCTGGCTTTCGCCGTCGCTTTCCGGAAAGTCCTGCTCCAGCCCGGCATGCTCACCACAGATACAATCCGGCAACGAGCCGGCGGCATGCAAACTCTGACAGCGCAGCAACTCAATAAGGTTTGTCGCCTGCAGCGAATTCACTGACGAGGGCCACAGCGGATCCTGCAAATGCCGCAGCAAGGCTTCGGCACCGGATGAATCTTCCGGATTGGCCAGGAATCCGATAAGAACGTCCGGCCACTCCATGAGCAGGGCGTACGTCGCAACGCTCACCCCCTGTTCACCCTGCCGCAGATCGTCGATCTGCCGCATCATCTGGTGGCAGACTTGGCGCAGACCTTCGGCGTCCTCGCGGACGGCCGCATCGGCGATGCCCCGCAGTTCGTCGCAGTAGAGTTCCAGTGCCGCTTTCGCTTGCGCACGGTCGGCGATGATGCCATCGGCGTCACCCATCGCTGCGCAGATCCGCTCGACGGCGGATACCACCTGTTCTTCCAGGTTTGCGACGAACATCTCAGGCGGGCCGGAATCCGGAACCCGGGCAACAATCATATCCATAATGCCCCCATCGGGGTTTGACTTGCGTTGCGAACCGTCGGAGGGCGCGCAGGGGGCGCCCTCCACCGTGCGGGTGGATATCAGGATCAGGTGGCCGGCAGCTTGAAAACCCGCACCGAGCCGAGCAATGCCCTGGCGTACTCCACCAGATTCTCGGTTTGTCCGGCCTGCTCAGTCAGTTCCTGGCTGGTCCTTTCCGAACTCTTGCGGATTTCGCCGGATCGAGTCAGCAGACCCGCCGAGATTTGCGCCTGCTCCTGCGAACTGGAAGCAATTTCCCTGACCGAAGCCACCAAATCGGCAGTCGTGGCCTGCGTCAGCTTCATCTGTTCGCCAGCCTGCTCGGCCAATCTGGAACCATCCACCACCTGAGTGATGGCCGAATTCATCGTATTGACCGTGTCCGCCGTTTCGACCTGAATGTTGTTGACCAGCGTGGCGATCTGGGCGGTCGCCTGACGCGAGCTTTCCGCCAGTCGCTGCACTTCTTCCGCAACCACCGCAAAACCGCGACCTGCCTCGCCGGCTGAAGCGGCGTGCATCGAGGCGTTGAGCGCGAGGATGTGCGTACGTTCCGCAATCGTGTTGATGATGCCGACCACGCCGGAAATTTCCTGGGAACGCTCGCCCAGGCGCTTGATTCGCTTTTCCGTTTCACGGATGGTGTCGCGCGTGCTGTTGATGCCGCCCACCGTCGCGCTCACTGTCGCCAGAGCCGCTTGCGTGGTCTTGATCGCGTTGTCGGCCGCGATGTTCGCCGATTGTGCCAGCTGTTCGATGCGCGACATGCCCTCGGCAGCGAGTAGCAGGTCTTCCGCGGTCTTGATGACCAGCTGGCGCTCCTCTTCCGCCGTTTCGCGCACAGTGTCCGATTGCTGCTTGACCTTCAACGAAGCACCCGTAACGTCTGCCGAAATGTTGGTCACCTGTTGCAATACCTTGGCGGTTTCGGATGACAACATGTTGAGAGCGTCCGCCACGGCACCGGTCACGTCTTCGGCCACCGGCACCTTGGCCGTCAGGTCTTTTCTGGAAAGTTGCGCCACGCCCTGCAGCAGGGTCAACACCGATTCGTTGAGTTGCTCGTTTTCCTTCTTGATCTGCGCCGACACGGCTTCGCGCTCATCCACCATCTGGTCAAACTGGCGTGCCAGCTCGCCGATCTCGTCGTGGCTATCGATACGTGCGCGTACTTCGGCGTCGCCCAGGCGCAGCTTTTCCATAACGCCCCGCAAGTGGTTCATCGGGTTCGTGATCGTGCGCATGATGAACAGCGAAAGCACAATACCCAGTGCGATCAGGACCAGAATGATTGCCGAGATGGTGATCTGGCTCAGGCGCAGGCTCTTTGCTGTGGCCTGCAATTCTTCACCGAGCGCCGCAACGGCCATATCCGAGAGGGCAAATTGTTCAGCCATGCCCTTGGTGATTGCCGCAAAGTACTCCGCCGAATCCATCGTCAGCGTTTGTGATTCGGCAACCTCCTTGCGACCCAATTCCATGGCTCGCTTTGCTGCGCCTTCCGCAGATGCCATCTGCGACTGCAACTTGGTCTGTAGTGCCGGACTGGCCTGCAATGCCTTGTTCAGACTGTCGATACTGAGTTCCATGGCGCCGCGGGCCGACGCTATCAGCGTCGCAACCTTGATCCGCTCCGCGATCGGCATGCTTTCGTCGACCGATTTTCCCGTCGCCCGCAGGCGTGCGGCCTCGGCCAGATGGCCGGTGCCCGTTGCCCGGAGCTGGCCGAAGGACTCGTTCAGCTGCGCGATCGAACCATAGGCAGCCTTGATCAGGAAGTTGTTTTCCGCCTTTGAATCGAGCGACAGACCAAAATGGTCGACCAGCCCGTCGAGAAGGACAAGATACTCGCCGATCAATTTGGTGTGGCGGGCGAAGCTGGTGGGCAAGTCGACTGAACGATTCGCCAGATCCGTGGCAAGTTTGCCCCATTCCTGCGCCGCATTGCGCCACCTTTCCTGAATCCGTGGGTCCGCAATGGTTTTTACATCGGCATCCAGTGCTGCGACAGCATTGACGACCGCAGCTTTCTTGGGCACCAGTTCTTCAACGAGCTTCTGGTTGCCGCCCAGGGCGCCCGCTGTCATGCCGCGGTGTTCCTGGGTCAGCTTGATCAGATTGAGTGCACTCCTGGTCGGCTGGAATCCTGCCAGCTCCTTTTCGGCCAGGGTCACGCGGTCCTGGGCTGTCTGAAAGAACTGGTAGAACGGTACGGCTACCAGAATCAGGGCAATTACGCCAAGAATCAGGAATTTCTGGGGCAGTCTCAGCCCCGACAGCAGAGCAGAATTGAGCTTCATGGCTAACCTTTCAACAATTTTAAGAAGAAGCTGTGTACAAACCTTTGTTCTTCGCTATGTCGCATGCCGGCAGGCTCGAACCTATTGCTGGTTCGCCCCATCGAGAAAACCTGCATGATCGAACTCCAGCCAGACTTCGTCGTCGGTGGCAAGCGTGGCGGTCACATGGCGGCCCAGCAGATCGGGAAGGCCGGACACCTGGCTGGTCGGACGCAATCCGGTGACCGCGCAGGGATAGCCGTCGATGACGAAACCGGCTGCCTTGTCGCCCTTGTCCAGAACCAGAATCATGGGCTTGGCCGATCCCCCTTCGGCACCGGTCTCCAGCACCCGCCTCAGATCGCAGACGGGCACCAGAGTGCCATGCAGATTGATCATTCCCAACAACCAGCCAGGCCCGTTTGGAATCGCGGCATAGGGCATCATCGGCAGCACCTCGCTCGGCATTCCCTCGCGAATCAGCATCGACAGCCCGACGGCGCGAAAGCCGTAGCGAAGTTTTTTCGCCACGGTCCCTGTTGCCACCGGCGCGAATCCCTCCGGCGGCTGGAAGCGATTCAGCGCCTCGCTGGGCAGCACGGCGGTTCGCCGAACCGGATCCGCTACAGATGCGACGATGACGGACATGGCTTCTCCCTGAATCGCAGCAAGTCCTAGGCGACGGCCTTGATCTGGTCGATGACTTCATCGGCGCTGAAGGGCTTCTGGACGTGGCCCTTGGCGCCCTGCATCTGGCCCCAGACTCTGTCGGCCTTTTGCCCCTTGCTGGTGACGAAGATGACCGGAATATCCCTGGTTTCAGGATCTGTCTGCAATGTGCGGCAAGTCTCGTAGCCATCCATGCCCGGCATCACGACATCGAGAAAAATCAGCGCGGGCTTCTCGCTCTTGGCCTTGGCGATCGCCTCCGTCCCATTCGTGGCAGTGATGACCAGAAATCCTGCATCGGTCAGCACATTCTTGATGTTGGCCTGATCCACCGGGGAATCATCTGTTACGAGTACTTTCTTGCTCATGGTCTGCTCCTTGGTTGTTGCTCTGATACTTCGAAATCGAACGCCGGGCGCAGCGCCCGTCGTCCCTGTGTTTGCTTCATGCGTTTGTAAGGGCCGGCATGACACCGAGCGATGCCCCGATATACTTCTTCACCACGTTCTGAAACAGCTCATATTCGACAGGCTTGGTCAGATAGGTATCGCAGCCCGCCAGAGATCCCTTGATGCGGTCGAACGTGGACGACTTTCCGGTAAGCATGATCACGGGTGTCGCCTTCATCTCGCGGTCCTTCTTGATCGCCTTGCATACCGCGTAACCATCGATGCCGGGCAGCACCACATCGAGAAAAACGATGTCGTAGCTTGCGCTGGCGAGGCGATCCAGGGCTTCTTCGCCGGTTTCGGCGAAATGCACTTTCAGGCCGAAGGGTGCCAATCCCTGTTCGATGTGCTTGCGCACTGTCGGGCTGTCGTCGACCACCAGAGCCAGACTTTTCACAGCACCCCTCCCGTCGGCAGGAATTTCAGGCGCGCGCGGGAGACTGGTTTCGGCTGCCGGACGGGGTTGCTTCGAAGTGATTTCGTCGAGCAGGACAAGCAGTCGCGCGCCCATGATTGGCCGCTTCAGGCACTTCTCTCCCTCGAGCTCGGTGCTGCCGACGAACACGGCAGGCTCCTGGTGGGGAGTACTGCGCCAGGACTGCAGGGCTTGCGGGCTGTCGCCGTCGACAATCACCACGTCGTTGTGAGATGCGCTCGTGTGATCAACGAACTCATAGTTGCTGGCACGACTTGAACTGATCCGGGCGATGCTTTTCAAGACGCGCTGTTCGGTCTCGGTCAATCCAAGCATCGCGACACGGAAAGTACGCTTTGTACTCATGTTCATCCCCATATTCGTTGCAGTCACTGCAGCCATGGTGCTCTCCCAATAGGTCATCGGCGCCGCTACTTAACCGATATGCAGAAAGTACCCGAATTGTTTTTAATTGTCAAGACATTTCTGTAACTCTGTTTGCCGCCGCTCTTAAGATTCCCAAAGCAAGCACCATTTCGTCGCTATAGCGAGGGAGTGGCTTGCTAATGGTAGATTTATGTAATATGCTGTTTATTCCCGATATGGTTCTTTCGGCTGATCCGCTACAGTGAAAGGCAGTCAAGTGAAAGGCAGTCAAAGCAATCATGAGAGCTAATGGCATTGCCCGATTCGAGAGCACCTTCATCGCGAAGCCGATCCCGCCAGGATCGAGGTCATGTCGCCGGATCCGCATCGCCGACAAGCCGCGGGAGACAGCACTGCGGCCTCCTGCGGACTTTGCCCGGCGTCTGCATCGGTTAGAAGGTCTTGGATACCAATGGGTCTAAGGGAGTCGTGATGCAAGACAAGTACAACGTCCCGGTTGGCGCCACCGCCATCACTGACGACGGGCTTGCCGGCAAGTCCGTCAAAGTCCTGCCGATCCTGTTCCTGACCGCGCTGACGCTCATTGTTCCGCTGCTCGGCTTTGCCTTGGTCAGCCTCTACAGCCCGCAGATCGAGCGGGAAACCTACGCCAATCTCCAAGCGATTGCCGACCTGAAAGCCAGTCAGGTCGAAAACTGGCTGACCGAGCGAGAGAACACCGGCACCATGCTGATGGGGGACAAGGCATTTGCCGAGCAGGTTGATCAAGCCCTTCAAGAACCGTCGAATGCCGGCAATCAAGCAAGAGTCAGGAGCTATCTGGACCGCCTGCGAACGGTGTATGGCTATACAGGCGTAGTGCTGCTGAGCCCCGACAGGAAAATATTGATGTCATCCCTGGATCGCGATGACAGTTCCCTGCATTTCGCCGCGAGCATACCCGGGACGGTCGATGACAAGGTTCAGCGCGGCACCCTCCAGCTTGATGCCAAGGGCCTTGCCTATCTCGACTGGATAGTGCCCATAATCAACTCGCGTGGTTCAAGCGGGAGACCAATGGCTGCCCTGCTCCTGCGCGCCAACGCAAACGCCTTCCTCTATCCATTGATACAAACCTGGCCCACGGCCAGTCCCAGTGGCGAAATACTCCTGGTGCGCCGTGAGGGGAATGCCGTGGTCTTCATGAACAGCCTGCGGCATCGCCAAGGCACGGCATTGACGCTGACGCCATCCGTCGCGACCCCCGGTCTGCCCGCGGCCACGGCGGTCGGCACCGATGCACCGGGTACCGTGGCCGGCGTCGACTATCGCAATGTTGCCGTGTTCAGCGCCTATCGCCCGGTAGCCGGAAGCGATTGGCACATCGTCGCCAAGCTTGACCGTGACGAGGTATTCGCCCCGTTGCGGACCCTTGTGTCGTGGGCAGCTTCGATCGGCTTCCTCGCCGTTCTGCTTCTGTATGGCGCGTTGCTGCTGCTCTGGCGCCAGCGAAGCCGCGCGCAGAAGATGTCACAACTGGCCAGCCAGGCGAAAGCGGAACTCGAACTCAGCCGCCTGGATGACTCGGTGAAGGAGAGCCAGGCACGCTCCCAGATGCTGATCGATTCTGCGCTGGATGCCGTCATCAGCATTGATCAGGATGGCCGCGTCATTGGCTGGAACGCTCATGCCGAACATATTTTTGGTCATTCTTCCGAGCAAGCCCGCGGTCGCGACATCGCCGACTTGATCGTGCCACTCTCGCATCGCGAGGCGCATCGCCGCGGAATGGCGCGCTTTCTGGCGAGCGGGAGTTCAACTTTGATCGGCAAGCGGGTCGAGGTTTCGGGACTGCATGCGAACGGATCCGAGTTCCCCATGGAATTGACGATCTCGACCATGATGCGCAATGGCAAACACATCTTCAATGCCTATGCTCGCGATATCAGTGAGCGCAAACAGGCCGAAAGCGAGTTGCATCAATCGGTCAAGCGGTTTTCTTCGGTATTCAATTCGAGCCCGATCGCCGCGGCCATCGTAACGGCCTCCGAGGGGCGTTTCATCCAGGTCAATAGAAACTTCGAGCGGGATTTTGGCTGGACCAATGACGACCTGAAGGGGCTCACCTCAGTCGAGATCGGACTCTGGTCGGCGCGTATCGAGCGCGAGCCATGGGCAGAGGAGTTGCACAGTCAAGACCGGCTGATCGACCATGAGTCGGTCTGGATGACCAAGCGACGCGAGCCGCGCATGGTGAGCATTTCCGCGGAAGTCACCGAACTGGACGGGATATCCTGCATTCTGCTCTATGCCAGCGACATTACCGAACGCAAGGAGACGGAAGACCGGCTCCTCAAGCTTTCCATGGCCGTGGAGCAAAGCCCCGTCAGCGTGGCGATCACCGACCTGGCCGGGCGCATGGAGTATGTCAACCAAGCCTTTGTGCGCACCACCGGATTCAGCCGCGAAGAGGCCATCGGTCAGAATCCGCGAATCCTGAAAAGCGGGCGGACGCCGGCAGACAGCTACCAGGAGTTGTGGGCCGCAATTTCCGAGGGCAAGTCATGGAACGGCGAGTTCTGCAACAGACGCAAGGATGGGACCGAGTACATCGAATATGCGCGCGTCAGCCCGATTCGCCAGAATGACGGCCGCATTACTCACTACGTGGCGGTCAAGGAAGACATTACCGAAAAAAAGCGCCTGAGCCAGGAACTGGATCGGCACCGGTACCACCTGGAGGATCTGGTAAAAAGCCGCACAGCTCAACTGGCGAAGGCCCGCGAAGTTGCCGAAAAGGCAAACCGCGCCAAGAGCGCCTTCCTCGCCAACATGAGTCACGAAATTCGCACGCCGATGAATGCCGTCGTCGGCCTGACTCACCTGCTGCGCCGGGCCGGACCTTCCCCCGAGCAGGATTTGCAGCTGGGCAAGATAGAAAGTGCCGCCGGACACCTGTTGTCGATCATCAACGACATCCTCGATATTTCGAAAATCGAAGCCGGCCGGATGGAACTCGAGGCCACCGACTTTCATCTGGGCATGCTGCTTGACAATGTCCAGTCGCTGATCACCGATCAGGCGTGCGCCAAGGGGCTCAGCGTTCACGGCAACTCTGAAGCTGTTTCGCTCTGGTTGAAAGGCGACCCCACCCGTTTGAGACAGGCGCTGCTGAATTTCGCCGGCAATGCGGTGAAATTTACCGAGAGCGGCTCCATCACCATTCGCGCCCTGTTGCTTGAGGAATCCGAAGCCGCGGTAACGATCCGCTTCGAAGTCGAAGACACTGGCATAGGCATTCCGCCTGAGCAGCAGGAGGGCCTGTTTCAGGCGTTTCAGCAGGCTGATATCTCCACCACGCGGAAATATGGCGGCACCGGCCTGGGGCTTGCCATCACCCAGCGGCTGGCCAGCTTGATGGATGGCGATGCCGGAGTTACAAGCCAGCCGGGGATCGGTTCGATATTCTGGTTCACCGCCCGTTTGCAACGCGGCAATTACGTCAAGCCAACCCGTCTCGCCGCCTCGGCCAAGGACACAGAAAACCGACTGCGCCTCCATGCCGGCAAGCGAATCCTGGTGGTGGACGATGTAGCCATCAACCTCGAAGTGGCCAAACTGCTGCTGGAACAGACCGGCTTGATCATTGAACTTGCCGACAATGGTCGCGAAGCCGCCGAGAAGGCCCGTGCCACCGACTTCGAACTGATACTGATGGATGTGCAGATGCCGCTCATGGACGGCCTTGAAGCCACTCGTTGCATCAAGGCGCTGCCCGGACGGGAAAATGTCCGGATACTGGCGATGACCGCAAATGCTTTCGATGACGACCGATGGGCGTGCCTTGATGCCGGAATGGTGGATTTCGTGCCCAAGCCGGTGGATCCAGCCGTACTCTACGGAACCGTCCTGAAATGGCTCGAAATGGCGGACACCGGTTCCACCGACGAACTGCAGGCATCGCCGGTCCCCCGTTCAGAAGAATCACCACGGGCTGCATCCGGCGCCGCATTCGCGACAGAGACGCTGCCGGGCATCGATATTCAGCGCGGCTTGAGCAACTGGCGCAGCCTTGAAACCTATCGCAAGTTCCTGCGCAAATTCGCGGCTGATTACTCCGAGATCGGCCACTCGATGGCTCACGCATCTACGCTTCAGGCGGGGAGCCACCTGGCCGCCCTGGTTCATCGGATAAAGGGCGCCGCCGCCAATCTGGCGCTGACCGAAGTGGCTCGACAGGCCGGAGAACTCGACCGGAAACTGAAGACAGGCGCCGATATTGCCGAAGCGCTGAACCAATTCCGGCAGGCGCTGGACTGTGCGCTGCAATCCATTACCCAATTTGCTCCCCCCATGGAGCAGGAGAAGTCCGGACAACGGCGACTTGACCCGGATCAGGCGAAACAGACCGCGCCCCTGCTGGCAGACCTGATCCAGGCGCTGGACGCAGACAACCCCGATCGCGCCGAACCCTTGCTGAATGAACTGGCAACGTTCCTTCCATCCGAACATGTACAGCATCTGCTCGTACTGCTCGATGATTTTGATTTCCGGGGTGCCGAAGATGAAACCCGGCGCCTTGCCGAGACCCTCGGCATTTCTCTCGGGACTTGACACCGTGCTTCCCACCATCCTGATCGTCGACGACGAACCCGCCAACTTGGCATTGTTGCGCCAGATCCTTTCACCGGATTACACGCTGGTGTATGCCCGCTGCGGCAAGGAGGCGCTGGCAGCGGCCGCCAAACATCACCCGGCATTGGTCCTGCTGGATATCCAGATGCCGGATATGGACGGGTACACAGTTTGCCGCAAGCTCAAGGCACAAGCGCAGACCGAAAACATCCCGGTCATCTTCGTCACCGCCCTGGCCGAGATCGGCGATGAAACTGCCGGCTTTGCCGCAGGAGGTGTCGATTACATCGTCAAGCCCGTGTCGCCGCCCACTGTGCGTGCACGAGTACGCACCCATCTTTCGCTGGTGAGTGTCAGGCGACTGGAGAAAAGCTACCACGATGCGATTTACATGCTGGGTGAGGCCAGCGAGTTCAAGGATGCCGAAACCGGCAGTCACATCTGGCGGATGGCTGGCTACAGCTGCGCATTGGCTGGCGCCTGCGGCTGGGACGCCACGGCCTGCGAACAGATGAAGCTGGCCGCCCCCCTGCACGACATCGGCAAACTGGGAATTCCGGATGCCGTGTTGAACAAGCCCGGCAGACTCGACACCGGGGAGCGCTTGGTGATGCAGGCGCACACGATCATTGGCTACAAAATACTGTCCGAAAGCACGGCACCGATTCTGCAAATGGCGGCGACCATTGCACTCCATCATCACGAAAAATGGGATGGCAGCGGCTATCCCAACGGCGTGTCTGGCGAAGCCATTCCCGAGATGGCCAGAATCGTCGCCATTGCAGATGTCTTCGACGCCCTGAGCATGACCCGTTCCTACAAGGAAGGTTGGCCGCTGGAGCGGGTAATCGACACATTGACAGAGAGTGCAGGAACACATTTCGATCCGCGCCTGATCAGCCACTTCACGCGCATCCTGCCGGAAATCGTCGCCATCCGGGACCAATGGAGCACCGGCAAACCGGATCAGAATCGCGCTCATGCCGTGCTTGCGTCAAGCGGGGTTGGAGTAGGCCCTGGCACCAGGTATTACGGCGCGACGATGATGTCGCAGGCGCACATGTATTGATCATGCCGCCACTTTGTGTTTGGAAGCAGCCACAGGCTATGCAGATGGCAACGAACCGCCTGGATCGAAATCACGATGCCATTTTCGCCACAGACAGCAAGTCCATGGACCTGCGCCACGGAATCATCCGCCCGTTGCGCGAATTTGGGCCGGCACTGCCCGCAGCAAGCTAAATCCAGCCAAGGCGGAAAGACCAGAGTAGTATTCTGGAATATTTCCACATGGAATATCTTCGCATGAACTCAACCAAGCAGGTTGTCTTCAGCCCCCAACTCAAGGATATTCTTTTTTGGTCGGCTGTTTTGTGGTCCGCCATGATCCTGGCACTTGCTGCCTGGGACCAATGGGATGCTTACATCACAGCGGTTGATGGCGCGCGAACCACAGCCAGGGAAAGTCTCAACAAGGACCTGGCCTATCGTCGCTGGGCCGCCATGCACGGCGGTGTGTATGTTCCGATTACGCCCGAAACTCCTCCCAACCCCAATTTGTCCCAGATTCCTGAAAGAGACATCGGCACCCCCTCAGGCAGGACATTGACATTGATCAATCCGGCCTACATGACGCGCCAGGTTTATGAGCTGGGAAAAAAGGACTTTGGCTCTCAAGGGCATATTACGAGCCTGAAACCCATCAGGCCGGAAAACGCCCCGGATGATTGGGAGCGGCGTGCTTTGGACGCCTTTGCCCGGGGCGAAAAGGAAATAGCGTCCATTGAGCCAATTGGCAGCGAAACTTACTTGCGCTTCATGCGCCCTCTGATCACGGATCAGCCATGTTTGAAGTGCCATGAGAAGCAGGGCTACGAAGCTGGCGATATTCGTGGGGGGATCAGCGTTTCTCTCCCGTGGACTCCTTACCGTGAAGCGCTTTGGAAGCAACTGCTCGTTCATCTATCCATATATGGCGGGATATGGATGATCGGCTTCCTCGGGCTGCGCTACGGCGGGCAGCGGATTCAAGACCACCTGTCCGAGCGGACCCAGGCGGAGGCTTTGATGCGTGTGAGCGAAGCACGCTACCGCGCAGTTGCCCAATCCGCCTATGACGCCATAATTACCGCCGACAGCACGGGAAAAATCATAGGCTGGAATCGAGGCGCTGAAACCATATTCGGCTATACGGAAGCGGAGGTCATGGCGATGCCGCTCACCGCACTGATGCCGCAAGGCTATCGCGACCGACACCTCGGCGGATTCAATCACCTGATGTCAGGAGGCCAGCAGCACACCAGCGGCAGGGTAGTCGAACTGGCAGGCTTGCACAAAGACGGCAGAGAATTCCCAATCGAGGCCTCGCTGTCACATTGGGACGTCACCGAGGGGCGCTTCGTCACCGGAATCATTCGTGATATCACCGGGCGCAAGCAGATGGAGGAAGTCGATACCTTCCTGTCTGTAGCCGGCAGCAGATCCACCGAGGAGCCGTTCTTTGACGGCTTGGCCCGATTTTTGGCCCGGAGCCTGCAGATGGACTACGTGTTCATTGACCGGCTCGAAGGGGACGAATTGACCGCCCGGACATTGGCCGTCTGGCACGATGGTCATTTCGAGAAAAACGTGACCTATGCCCTTAAGGACACCCCCTGCGGAGACGTGGTGGGCCAGAAGGTCTGTTGCTTTCCGGCCAGCGTATGCCAACTCTTTCCGCACGATCAGGCGCTCCGGGCCATGCGCGCGGAGAGTTACATCGGTGTAACCTTATGGAGCCACACCGGCCAGCCAATCGGCCTGATAGCGGTAATCGGACGACGCCCACTGGAGAACCGCTCGCACGCCGAAGCCACGATGGAGCGGATCGCCGTACGCGCGGCAGGGGAACTGGAACGGTTGATTGACGAGACCGAAATCAGAAAGCTCAACGCCGATCTCGAGCAGCGTGTCCTCGCCCGTACCGCCGACCTTGAAACGGCGAACCAGGCACTTACCCTGGCCAAGTCCCAGGCCGAAGCCGCCAGTGTCACCAAGAGTGTATTCCTGGCGAACATGAGCCATGAAATCCGCAGCCCGATGAACGGCATCATCGGCATGGCGCACATCCTGCGCCATGAAGGGGTCACGCCCACACAGGCACAACGCCTGGACGCCATGGATACCGCCGCCCAGCACCTGCTTGCAATAATCAACGACGTTCTCGACATCTCGAAGATCGAAGCCGGAAAGTTCGATCTGGAAGAAGCGCCA
This sequence comes from Rhodocyclales bacterium, assembly GCA_026399435.1. Classification (GTDB taxonomy): domain Bacteria; phylum Pseudomonadota; class Gammaproteobacteria; order Burkholderiales; family Rhodocyclaceae; genus Sulfuritalea. Next base: position 29,721 of record JAPLQX010000039.1, on the reverse strand, counting down.
GTCAGCATCGGCAGACTATTGGCGAATGTCAGCGCGATCCTGTCTGAACGTGCCAAGGCCAAGGGCATTCGCATTCTGATCGAAAGCAGCCATTTGCCGCCTAACCTGATGGGCGACCCCACGCGGCTGCAACAGGCTTTGCTCAACTACGCGACCAACGCCATCAAGTTTACCGAAAGGGGTATCGTGACCCTGCGTACCCTCCTGCAGAAGGAGACCACCGAGGAGGCCGTGGTGCGCTTTGAGGTACAAGATACCGGTATCGGCATCTCGCCCGAAGTCATCTCCCGGCTCTTCGGCGCCTTTGAGCAGGCTGACAGTTCAATGGCCCGCAAGTACGGTGGCACCGGGCTGGGACTGGCCATAACACGGCGACTGGCGGAACTGATGGGTGGAGAAGCCGGCGCCGAGAGCGCACCCAGGGTGGGTAGCACCTTCTGGTTTACGGTGAAGCTGAAGAAAGGCGCTGAGGCGGATGCAACGCAGCCTGCAACGGATGGCGATGCCGGGACGCTGATCCGGCAGCACTATGCCAGCAGCCGCATTCTCGTCGCCGACGACGAGCCGATGAACCGGGAAATTGCCCAGACCCTGCTGGAGGAAATTGGTCTAGTGGTCGACACAGCGGAAGATGGCGAAAAGGCCATCGCCCTGGCGCAAAAAACCCCCTATGCGGTCATCTTCATGGATATGCGGATGCCGAACCTGAACGGACTTGAGGCAACGCAGCAGATACGCGCGCTTCCCGACTACCGGGAGACACCCATCATTGCCATGACGGCAAACGTCTTTGCCGAGGACGAGGCGCGTTGCATCGCGGCGGGAATGAATGATTTCCTGATCAAACCCTTTAGCCCCGACGAGTTGTATGCGACCTTGGTACGCTCTCTGCGTCGGCGTGATGATTAACGGAGAGCGCGTGCGCGATTACATCAGGAAGGGCATCGCCGAAGAGGCGGCGCTCGGGCGAAGATGCAAAGCGGGAAGGGCGCAGCGCGAGCCGCGCCATTTTTTGCATCCTTGCCGCTACCGCGACGTGCGACGCGGAGGAAGTCCGGACACTGCTGCGACTGCCCGTTGCAATATGTCTAAAGTAAGTATTGTTGCCGGCAAGAAAAACACCTAGGATTTGCGTCCGGCATCCAGCTCTCCATTTCCGACCCATCCGTGATCTCAAATGCGCGCCAGCCTTGATTCCGAGGGTCGACATGAGCCATGAAGACACCCTCGAGCGACGATGCCAATGACGTTGAACACATTGCGGCCTATCTCAATTTTATCGTAAAGAACTATATTGCCAGGATCCCGGACAAGGCATTGAATCGATCGGTCGCCGAAAAGATCCTCACATTGGCGGAGGTGACAAGGCAGCGGCAAAGCAACATTCCTAACCCGTTCGGCCGCATGGCGGCCCAAAAGACAGAAATCAGGAGATTTCCGCGTGGTCAAGTATTACGTTTTCTCGGGCTTGTTCGCCCTCGTCATGGTCGGTGTGGCTGCGCAGTTGATCCATAACCGTCGCCAGCGTCGGCGAGCACGTGCCGCAAAACCGAAAGCGGAGCCTGCGGTCGCCCACGCTACCGGCCCTGCCGCCCGCCCGGCTGCGAGCCCCACGGAGGCCCCCTTCGATCCCGAGGCCACGCGGATTCATTTTCGACCGGCTCCGGCCAACGGACACGCTGCGCCACCGACACGCGTGGAGGCCCCGCTGCCGAAGGGAGCCATTGCCAAGCTGGTCTGCGTTGGCGGTCACCTGAAAGGCCAGAGCTTTCCCGTTACGGACGCCGGCATTACGGTGGGACGCGACCCGCAAAGTACCATTGTCCTCACCGATCACCGGGTATCGCACCAGCACGCCCGGCTCGACATCGTCGATCGCAAAGTGGTGCTGCACGACCTCGATTCCACCAATGGCACCTTTCTCAACGCCCACCTCAGCGCCCTGGTGCACGAGGTTGTGCTTTGCCCCGACGATACGATTTTTTTCGGCGGGCACGGGGGCGACCAGTTCCGCTTCGTCGTTCATTGACGTTCGGGCGCCGGGCAACCGAAAACCGGCGCCAACGAAGGAATTTGATGACTGCTTAATCAATCCTGATTTGCCAGGCCGCAAGCCCCCGTCTATCCTGCCCGCACAACAAGACGACATGACGAGGAGGCACAGCATGGCCGCAGGCCACGTCGGCGCAAGCCGCAGCAATTCCATCGTGCCGGGCGAGGTGTGACCCCATGCAATCCGGTCCAAGGGAAATAGTCACTCCGTTCCGCCCGATACCGCTCGATGTCCCGGAGGGGATGAAGCCAAACGAGTTCTTCAACAGCGCCGAGAACCTCAACGACCTGGTGCACAACAACGGTCTGCTACAGAACCCGGAGGGGCTGCTGCTCTACCGCAAGGCGCTCGGCCACAGCAACGAGTTCGACGCTTCGATCATCTACAACACCTCGCAGAGCATCCTCGATCCGCTCGGCCGCCCGGTGCGGCGCACACAGGTGCCAGAGCCGGTGAAGAACGTCTGGAACCGCATGAACCAGATCATCATCGACTACATGCTGGAGCGCTATCCCGATCCATCGCGACACCTGGTGCTGGCCGGCGAGGCGAGCCTCGACGCCACCTGGCCGCTGACCTCGCCCGGCGTACCGAGCATCCGCATGCTGCACAATCATTTCATCGTCTTCGACCAGGGTGAGTTGCGTGCCGCGCCGCTGGCCGATGCCGCCAATCCGAACCTGACCGACGGCGGCCAGCACTCGCTGTTCCAGGCTTACATGCGCGACGTCTACCGCGCCTTCTTCGAGGATCTCGACCTGCGGATCCTGCGTCCATGTGAGGAAGCTTCATGCCGCATCGCGCTGACCGGCTACCCGCAGGGGCTTCCGAGCTGGGAGATCGCGGGGGGCCCGGCGGCGCTGAGGGACGTGCGCTTCTGGAAGGAATACGACACCATCCTCAAGGGCTTCATCGATTTCTACCGTAGCTTCTTCAGCCAGGTGTCGACCCGCAACGCGACCATGCCGCGCGACATCCATTTCCCCGATCTGGTGGAAAACAGACTGCAGTTCAACAACGATTTCCTCAAGACGGCGAAGATGGTGCGCGACCGCTGCATCACCGACGCCAGGTATGCCAATGCGATCCGCTGGCAGCCCGCCTTCAAGCAGCTGATCTACCGCAACGATGAGGGCAAGCTGATCGTCACCATCAGCCAGAACTCGATCGGCAACGCGATCACCGAGCTGCTCGGCGTGGTGGTCAAACGCGCACCCGATGCCGATGCCTACGGCCGTGCCGAACCGGCACTGATCGGGCAGCTGCTCGAGGTACGCCGCCGCCTGGTCGAGGCCGATCTCGGCGCGGGGATCGCCACGCCACACTGGAGCGCCGAGTAGTCACGGACGGCCGTCCCGTTCGCCGGCCATGACTATCAAGACGATCGCCCCCGACTCACGCCGCTGGCGCACTCTCCATATCGCGCCAGAGGCAATGCCCCTTGCTCTCCCTGGCGATTTCAGCCAGCACGCGGGCGTGGTCGGCGAGTTCCGCTTCGCTGGCTGACAGCACCACCAGCGGCGGACGCTGGCGCGTGCCGCCCATCGAGTAATCGACGGCGGGGCTGTCGAACTCGATTTCCAGCGAGTTCTGGCCGCGGGTCATGCCCAGATAGACCTCGGCCAGCAGTTCGGCATCGAGCAGCGCGCCGTGCAACTGGCGACCGGAATTGTCCACGCCGAATTCGGAGCACAGGGCGTTGAGGTTGTTCTTCTTGCCCGGCCGCATCTCGCGCGCCATGCGCAAGGTGTCGGTCACCTCGCCGCAGATCTGCTCGATGCCCTCGTGCTGCAGCAGGCCCAGTTCGTTGTTGAGGAAGCCGACGTCGAAGGCGGCGTTGTGAATCACCAGTTCGGCGCCGCGGACGAACTCCACGAAGTCGGCGGCGATCTCGGCGAACTTCGGCTTGTCGGCGAGAAATTCGTTGGTCAGGCCGTGGATCGCGATGGCGCCGGGATCGATCACGCGCTCGGGATTAATGTAGGCGTGGAAGCGCTGGCCGGTAAGCTGGCGTCCGCGCAGTTCGACGCAGCCGATTTCGATGACGCGGTCGCCGGTGCGGAAATCGAGCCCGGTGGTTTCGGTGTCCAACACAATTTTTCGCATTTATCCTCCTGTACGGGCGAGTTCCACGCCGCGCCGCGCCAGAACGTCGGCGCGCTCGTTCTCGATGTGGCCGGCATGGCCCTTGACCCAAAACCATTCAATCGAGTGCAGCGCCGCCAGCCTTCTGCACATACTGCGAATCGGTATGCACGCGCGCCACCACCGGCTCCTTCAAGGCACGCAAGGCTTCGATCACGGCCATCATTTCCATTCGATTATTGGTGGTGTGGGGCTCGCCGCCGAACAGTTCCTTTTCGGTCGTACCCTTGCGCAGGATCGCACCCCAGCCGCCGGGGCCGGGATTGCCGCTGCAGGCGCCGTCGGTAAATATGTCAATCATTGATCCACTCTCTGCGTAACGGTTACCAGGGCCTTGGCACGCGCCTTGCGGTCGCTCCAGGTCGGGGTGATGAGGCGCATGCCATGCTGGCGCTTGATCGCCTGCACGATATACACGGCGCCGGCAATCGGCCACCAGCGGTCGCCGGCCGCATCCATGAACTGGAAGCGGCGCAGCCATTTTTCCTGCGTCACGGCGGGAGCGTAGCAGCCGAAGGCGCCGGCCTGCATCTCGAAACCGAGCAGCGAGAACCAGTCCTTCAGGCGCGGCACGCTGAGGTAGGCGCCGCGCCAAGGCGGCAGGGCCTGCCGCCGCGACAGCTTGCGCCTGGCCCCCCACAGGCTGAAGGGATTGAAGCCGGTGACGATCACGTGGCCCTCGGGCACCAGCACGCGCTCCACTTCACGCAGCACCTGATGCGGGTTGGCGTCGAATTCCAGCGTATGCGGCATCACCACAAGATCAATACTGTTGGCCGCAAAGGGCAGATAATGCAGATCGGAGCGCACTTCGGACAAGCCGTCATAGCGGCCGTCGTCGCAGCGGAAACGCAACGGCATGCGATTGGAGCGCAGGAAGTCGTGGGTGGGCAGCGAGAGCTGGACTGCATTGAAACCGAAAATGTCGGCGACCAGCTGGTCGTGCTTCTGCTGTTCCCAGTTGAGCACATACTGACCGGCCGGTGTCTTGAGCCAGCTTTCGAATCCCTGAATTGACATTGCGCCCCGATTGGAGAAAATTGCTTGATGACTGAAATACTCGCCCTGCACGCTTTCGAAGACAACTACATCTGGCTGCTGCGCGCCGGAGGCTTTGCCGTGGTTGTCGATCCGGGCGATGCGGCGCCGGTTCTCGACCACCTCGAACGCAGCGGCGACCGCCTCTGCGCCATCCTCGCCACCCATCACCACGGCGACCACGTCGGCGGCCTGGCGGAAATCCTCCAGCGCTTTCCGGTCCCCGTGTTCGGCCCGGCGCTCGAGAACATTCCCGGCGTCACCCATCCGCTGGCCGGCGGCGAACGCATCGAACTGCCGGAAATCGCCCTCGAACTCGAAGTCATCTCCGTGCCCGGACATACCCGCGGCCACATTGCTTATTATGGCCCAAGTCTCCACGACCACGGCGCGGTCTTCTGCGGCGACACGCTGTTCGGAGCCGGTTGCGGGCGGCTGTTCGAAGGCACGCCGGCACAAATGCTCGAATCCCTGACGAAACTCGCCGCATTGCCGGCGCCGACTCTTGTCTATTGCGCCCATGAATACACCCAGAGCAACATGCGTTTCGCCCTTGCCGTCGAGCCGGGCAGCATCGCCATACAGCGCCGCAGCGAGCACGTCGCCAAGGACCGCGCCGCCGGCCGCGCGACGATCCCGACCAGCATCCACGCCGAACTCCAGACCAACCCCTTCCTGCGCTGGGATGCGCCCGCCGTGCGCGCCGCGGCGGCGAACCGCCTCGGGCGCGCTCCGGCCGACGCGGTGGAGACCTTCGCCGCCATCCGCGAGTGGAAGAACCGCTTCTGATCGCTTGCTGACCGGCAAATAATCCCGCCATGACGACACGCCGCAGCTTCATCAAGACCCTCGCCGCGATTCCGCCGGTCCTGTCCTTCCGCCGCAGCTGGGCGGCGAATCCATCGCCCGATCCCTCGCGGCTGGCGCTGATCATCGGCAATGCCGGCTATCGCGACGCACCGCTGGACAATCCGGTCAATGATGCCAAGGCGGTCTCCGGGCTATTCACCCAGGCCGGCTTCACCGTCGATTCGCGCCTCAACACCACGCGCGTCGACATGATTTCCGCCATCGAGCGCTTCGGCGCGGCGGCAAAGCGGTCGGAGACCAAACTGGTGGTGTTCTATTACGCCGGCCACGGCGCCCAGCTCGATTGGCGCAACTACCTGCTGCCGGTCGATGCCGTGGTGCAGCGGCAGGAAGACATGAAGCAGCGCTGCGTCGATCTGGGCCTGCTGCTCGGCCAGTTGAGCGCCGCGAAGGACAAGACCTTCGTCGTCATCCTCGATGCCTGCCGCAACAATCCCTTCGGCAGCGCCTACCGACCCGAGCAGAAGGGCCTCTCGCAGTTCGATGCGCCGGTCGGCAGCCTGCTCGCCTACGCCACCTCGCCCGGCAACGTGGCCTCCGACGGTTCGGGCGCCAACGGCCTCTATACCGAGAACCTGGTGCGCGAGCTTTCCCAGCGCGGTACCCGCATCGAAGACGCGCTGAAGCGCGTGCGCCTGAATGTGCGGCTTGCCTCGCATGGCGAGCAGATTCCCTGGGAGACTACTTCGCTGGAAAGCGACGTCTTCATCTTCGACGAAGGACAGAAAAAGCTCTCCGAGAGCGAGCTGGAAAAGCTGGTCGAGGCCGACGTGACCGAATGGGCGCGCATCAAGTCTTCAAAGAAGATCGACGACTGGGTGGCCTACCTGCGCAACTTCCCCAACGGCCGCTTCGCCGAAATCGCCCAGATGCGCCTGAGCCGCCTATTGGCCGATGTCGAAAAGCAGCTCCATGAAAAAGATCAGCAGGAAGCCGCGGCCACGGCCGAAAAGCTCGCGGCCGAAAAACGGCAGCAGGACGAGCAGCGGAGACAGGAAGACCAGAAGCGCCTCGAACAGGAGCGCGCCGAGCAAGAGAAGATTCGCGTCGCCGCAGCTCAGCGCCTGGCCGCCGAACGCAAGCAGCTCGAAGAGCAGCAAGCGCAGGAACAACGACGGCGCGAGGAAGAGCAGAAGGCCATCGAAGCCAAGCGCCGCCAGGAGCAGGAACGCCTCGATCGAGAGCGCCAGCGGATTGCCGAAGCCGAGCGCCTTGCGGAAGAGCGCAGAAAACAAAGCGAGCAGCAACAGTTGGCGGAACAAAAGCGCATTGAACTCGAGCGGATTCGTGTCGCCGAAGCGCAGCGCCTTGCAGCCGAACGCAAGCAACTCGAAGAGCAGCAACTGCAGGAACAGCACCGGCGGAAGGAAGAGCAGCAGGCCGCCGAACTCAAGCGCCGCCAGGAGCAGGCACGACTGGAGCAAGAGCGCCAGCGCATCGTCGAGGCCGAGCGCCTTGCCGCCGAGCGCAAGCAACAAGAGGAGCAACGCCTGGCCGCTGACCGACAGCGAGCCGACGATGAGCGGCGCCGCCTGGAACAGGAAAAACTGGCGCTCGCCAAATCAGCTCGGATTCAGGCGGCCCCTCCCACTCCGACGCCGCCCGCTGCTGCACCGGGTCCCGTTCCGGGTCCGCCACGGGAATCGGCGCAAGCTGCCACCTTGCCGCAATCCGCGGCACCGATGATCGACATCAGGGCAGGCGTTGCCGTGCCGGTGCTGATCGTGCCCTCGGCCAACCCCTTTTCCGCCGGCCGCTACCCGCTGAACCGCATCTTTACGGTCGGCGATACTGCGACCATCGTGGTGACGGACATCCTGACCGGCATCGAGGAGCGCACCCGCAGCGCGCGTGTAACGCGGGTCGACTACGACGAGGACCGCGTCGAATACAACAAGGGCCTCATCATCACCGACCTGATGGGCAACGCGATCAAGGTCGGACCGGCCGAGTACGACACCCCGGTGCAATGGACACCGGCCGAGTTCCAGGTCGGCAAGAAATGGACGGCAGCCTTCCGCCTGATGAAGGGCGACAATTCCTCGAACGCCTACTATGACATGCAGATCGTGAAGAGGGAAACCATCAGCGTCCCGGCGGGAAGCTTCGATACCTTCAGGATCGAAGGCGACGGCTGGAACCTGACACATGGCACGCGGCTCGAGCTGAAACTCTGGCTGGTGCCGGGAGTCAATTTTGCGATCAAGCGCGAACTGATCGCCCGCAACAGGAAGGGGGGCTTTCGCCAAACCGAAAGACAGGAACTGGTCGCCATGCGCCAGCAGGCGACCGGCCTCGCTCACTGACACCGGGGTTTTCTCCTCCCTCTTCAAGGGGGAGGCCGGGAGGGGGATGGAGTGCGACAGCGTGAGTTGCCGGCCTTACCCCGTGCCTTTTTTGTCCCATCCCCACCCCAACCCTCCCCTTGAAGGGGAGGGAGCGCCCTCCATACTATTTGCCCTGCTCTGCCTTCCGATATACGTCGGCCTCCGCGCGACTGATGCTAAGATGCGCCGCCTTCACGCGCGCCTTCGATGACGCCCTTGCCCCGTCCAATGTCCCTGCTCCGCTGCCTCATTCCGTCCCTGCTGCTCATCCTGACCGGCTTCGCACATGCCGAACAGGCATTGCAGATGTCGGCAGAGCTTGCGTCGCCGACCACGCTGAGCTTCAACGCGGCGCCGCCACCCGTGATTCCCCGGCTGCCCGACCCGTCGCAGGAAGTGAAGGACGACCTGCCGCCGATCCCCACCATCGACCTCACCACGCCGCCCGACGACCTGTGGCAGCGCATGCGCAACGGCTTTTCCATGCCCGACCTCGACAGCCCGCTGGTGGCGGACCGCCAGGCCTGGTACCTGAACCGGCCCGACCTGCTGAAGCGCATCTTCGAACGCAGCCGGCGCTACCTGCACCACATCGTAGCGGAACTGGAAAAGCGCGGCATGCCGACCGAACTGGCCCTGCTGCCGATCGTCGAAAGCTCCTACAACCCGCTGGCCTACTCCTCGGCCCGCGCCCTCGGCATGTGGCAGTTCATTCCCGCCACCGGCAAGACCTATAAGCTGCAGCAGAATGCCTGGTTCGACCAGCGCCGCGACATCGTCGCCTCGACCAGCGCGGCACTCGATTACCTGCAGACCATCTACGAAATGCACGGCGACTGGCACCTCGCGCTGGCCTCCTACAACTGGGGCGAAAACGCGGTCGGGCGCGCCGTCGCCAAGAACCGCGCCAAGGGACTGCCGACCGATTACCAGCACCTCAAGATGCCGCTGGAAACCAGCTACTACGTGCCCAAGCTGCAGGCGATCAAGAACATCATCGCGCAACCGCAACTGTTCGGCATCAGCCTCGATCCGATTCCCAACCGGCCGTATTTCGGCACGGTGGAGCGCAGCGGCAACATGGACATCGCACTCGCGGCGCGGCTCGCGGAAATTCCGGTGGAAGAATTCATCGCGCTCAACCCCGCCTACAGCCGGCCGGTGATGCCGACCGCGGCCAACAGCCCGCTGGTGCTGCCGGCCGAGAAAGTGCAGACCTTCCTCGACAATTTGCAGAGCCACGAAGCGCAGGACAAGCCGCTGTCCGCCTGGCTCACCTACAACCTGAAAAAGGGCGAGAAGCTCGACAGCGTAGCCAGCCGCTACCACATCAGCACGGCCCGGCTGAAGCAGTTGAACGGCATCAACGTGCGAACGAAGATTGCGCCGGGCTTCGCGCTGCTAGTGCCGGGCAAGGACGCGATCGGCTACGAGTCCATCGCCGCCCGCCTGCCGCAAACCCCGGCCAGCCCGCCGCGCGCCGCGAAGCCGAAGAAGGGCAAGGCGGGCAAGTTCCACCCCAAGAACAAGGGCGTCATCGTCAAGATCAGAAAAGCCCCGGCGGCCAAGCCGGCGGTCAAGCCGAAGAAGCGCTAGCCCGCCGCAGTTTTCCGCCGCGCGCGCGGCGCACGCCGGGCCAGTTCAAGCAAGCCGCGCAATGCATCGTTCACTGCTTGCGCGTTAGGAAACGCCTTTTGCACTTCCGGCGCAATCACCACGACGTTGGAGGCCTCGCGACAGGCCTTCGCATACTTGCCGCGAGCCATCGCACCAAAATCCTCACGCCGGTATTCGGCGCGCATTTCGTCCGGCTCGTTGACGGCTTTAGCCTTCTTCATAGAATTTCCTTTCGGCCCGTGTCGCCGGGCGAGCGCTGATGATGCGGATTGTGCCATGCCTCTCGGTATGCGACACGGCGAGAACGCGACCATCGGCAGAAAGACCAAAGGTAACAAAGCGGCGCTCGCCCTGGGAATGATCTGGATCGCGGCCCGTCAACGACAGATCGTTCGCGAAAACCGTCGTGGCTTCCTCGAACGAAACGCCGTGCTTGCGCGAATTTGAAACAGCCTTGGCTTCATCCCATTCAAAATTCAATAGCTGTCCTCCTATAAACTATATCGAGCCTGGCTCCTTCTGCCCTTGGCTCCTTCTGCCCTTCATCCCTTCGCAATCGCAAATGCCGACGAAAACTGGCTGATCGCGACTCGGCATCTTCGCCGTTTTTCAAATCGAGTCTGCCCATTGAATGTTGGCAACAAAACCGCACACTAGCTCGAGAAATTACCTAGAGGCACTATTCCAGACTACGTCCTGATCCACTGCATAGACCTCACACTTTTCCGAAGAATATCGTTCGCAGTAGATCAGCGCGTCACTCGCGCTTTTTCCCCTACCCCAAGCTCCGTCGATCGCAACTGCAAATGCCTTAGGTGGTGACCGCTTTACCCATTCCCGATACGCTTCCTTTCCGGCGCGATCAAGGTAAGGCACAAGATCCGCATCTGCAATTTGTGTCTTTCCCGCAATTGGCACCGGAGCTAGCTCGTTAACCACTTGAGTCTGCTTTTCTAAAGATTCACTACTTGCATTTACCAACTTAGAGATGTTCGGAAATGCGGTCTCCTTCCAAGCCTTTGTACCAAAGTAACTACTGACATGTCTTTGCCCTACGAAAATAGACCATGCTGGGCGAATACGAGGAGTGTGAAAGGTGCCATCGACCACTAACTTCCACAGCCACCGCCCATCCTTCTGAAAATCGCTCTCGACATATTGGGACCTTAGATAAGCGTTCTTTACTGCGATGTACCTGAGTTTTTGAAATACGTCGCTAGCACGAAAATCCGACTCCATTCCTGACAATGATCCTTCCCAATAGGTGCACCAAGTACAGTCAGCAGACCCCCAATAAACGACACTGATGCCCGAGTTCGACGAATGTCCCTGCGCAATCGAATTAGGTAGCTGGAACAAAAACAATCCTAACGCAGCGCAAAACAACCTCCCAAGAATTGGAATCACAGTGTCTCCATATAAGGATGAGAAGGTACTGTTGGCAGGCCCCAACCGTTACCTGTCCGATGAAGAAATCATCGCAAATGACAACTGACCATGCGCCACGGAGTCAATCGCGAAACTTAACCTAGGCCAAAGGCAAAAATGGGGTTTCGATGTCGGCATACGACACGTGATAGCACGGTACCAACCGTCGCGCGAGAGGCGATTCCGCTGCCATAAATAGCCACTCACTAGGTGATCTTTCATCTAAGGATGTCTCGGAAATTGAGCCGGTCCAGAAACTGATTGAGATCCGGAAGCCAAAATTTACTTCCCTTTTCCAAAAGCTTGTGACCGTTCCAGAAGTCGTGGGCATAGAGACGGAAGGTTACGTTGCCCCCTGCGCGTCGGAATGTCTCGGCATAGCCTTTAACGGAGTTATTCGAGTTATATCCATCGTCTTCTCCATAGAGCCAAAGTGTCGGAATAACCGAACCGAACCCGGCCTCTTTGAACAGGGTATCGTTGATGTCATCGAATCGACAGTCTCGATCATTGTTCCAGGTGCCCGCAAAGTTGATAACTCCCTGTAGCCCGACGGGCTTGCGCCTTGCTGCATAGATAAGCGACAGAATGCCTCCGCGCGAATTCCCACCCACCAATATACGATTGGCATCTAATGCGGGATTGGCTCGCACATAGGCAAACACCGCGTCGATATCCTCAATCGCATGTTCAACTCCGGCTTGGTTAATGCGCGTCTCGCAGGTGTGCGGCTGATTTCGTGATCCCTCCGATCCAGCCAACCCACGCCGCATCGGCATGATCACCACGATGCCGCGCGACACCATCATCTCGGCAAGCTCATCGTACTTGACTCTTGAAAATCCGCTTACCAGGCCGTGGTTAAATACAAACACCGGATGCACCCCTGGAGCTTTAGGCGTGTAGAGAGTCGCCTCAAGCTTTACGACTTTATCGTTACTTTCGGGGGAACCTATTCTGGCTGGAATCCATATCTGCGTCCCCCCGTCATGTGCCTGCGCGCATGCATAGGTCCCATGAATCAGACCTAAGCAAAGTACAACTAACAAGTTTTCAATATTGATCTTCAATGGCGACGAATACTTGAATTAGAGCCCAACTTACTGACATATATCATACTCACCCGGCTGCCTGCTTTGGAGAAACTCCGGCAGTGTCCGGTCCTGACCTTGGAGTCAAACCGCCTTGATGCAGCGCACGGCGTGGGTTGCGCCGAACAGCATCTCTGCCGGATAGGCGCGACGGCAGCTTTCATCGGCCAGCGGGCAGCGCGGATGGAAATGACAACCGGATGGAGGATTGGCCGGCGACGGCATGTCGCCGGCGAGCTTCGGCACCTCGCTCCGCATGCCATCGACGCGCGGCACCGCCGCCAGGAGCGCCTTGGTGTAGGGATGCCGCGGCCGGCCCAGCACCTCCTCCGCCATGCCGCGCTCGACCACGCGGCCGAGGTACATCACCGCCACGTCGTGGGCCAGGTAATCCACCACGGCGATGTTGTGCGTGATGAACAGGTAGGCCAGCTTCAGGTCGCGCTGCAGGTCGGACAGCAGGTTGAGGATCTGCGCCTGCACCGAAACGTCGAGCGCCGAAGTCGGCTCGTCGCAGATCAGCAATTGCGGATTCACCGCCAAGGCGCGGGCAATGGCGATGCGCTGGCGCTGCCCGCCGGAGAACTCGTGCGGATAGCGGGTCACCATGTCGGCGCGCAGGCCCACCTGTTCCAGCAGCGTGCCGACCTCCGCCGCCCTGTTGGCGCCGGCACCCGTTCCCAGCGCCTGCATGCCTTCGGCGATGATCTCGCCGATGCGCAGGCGCGGGTTGAGCGAGGCGAACGGGTCCTGGAATACCATCTGCATTTTCGCGCGCAGCGGCCGCAATTGGCCGGGCGAACGCGTGGTGAGTTCCACGCCGTCGAGCTGCACGCTGCCGGCCGTCGGCCGCAGCAATTGCAGCATGGCCTTGCCCGCTGTGGTCTTGCCGCAACCCGATTCGCCGACCAGGGCCAGCGTGCGCCCCGGCATCAGGCGCAGCGACATGCCGTCGACCGCGCGCACGGCGCCGACGGCGCGCTGCAGGATGCCGCGCCGGATCGGGAAGTGCACCTGCAGGTCCTTCACCTCCAGCAGCGGCGTCGACCCGAACGCGATCGCCGTGTCGCCGGCGCCGACTCCTGCGGCGACGGCCGGCGCGGCGCCGGGCAGGAAGCAGCGAACGCGTTGACCCGATTCGACATCGCGCCAGGGCGGTGGCGCGCTGCGGCACTCCGCCATGACTTCGCTGCAGCGTTCGACGAAGCGGCAACCCGGGTGCCGCACGTCCGCTGCCGGCACGCTGCCGGGTATCGTCGCCAGCCGTCCGCCGCGCCTTTCGGCATCGGGCAGCGCGGCAAACAGGCGCACCGAATAGGGGTGCGCCGGCTGATCGAAGAAAGCTTCACGCGGCGCCTCCTCCACCAGTTGTCCGGCATACATGACGCCGACGCGATCGGCCATGCGCGCGACGACGCCGAGGTCGTGCGTGATGAGGAACAGCGCCATGCCCCGCTTGCGCCGCAGATCGTCGAGCAGGTCGAGCACCTGGGCCTGGATCGTCACGTCCAGCGCCGTGGTCGGCTCGTCGGCAATCAGGAGGCGCGGCTCGCCGGCCAGTGCGATGGCGATCATCACGCGCTGGCGCAGGCCGCCGGAGAGCTGGAACGGATATTCGTCGAGCCGCCGCAGCGGATCGGGAATGCCGACCTGGTCGAGCAGTTCGGCGGCGCGCGCGCGGGCAGCGGCGCCGCGCAGGGTCGTATGCAGGTCCAGCGCCTCGCTGATCTGGCGGCCGACGGTCAGCACCGGATTGAGGCTGGTCGCCGGTTCCTGGAAGATCATGCCGATCCCGCCGCCGCGAATGTCGCGCATGCCGGACTCGGGCAGCGCCAGCAGGTCGCCGCCCTCGAACTCGACCGTGCCGCCCGCCACCTGCGCGGCGGCCGGCAGCAGGCGCATGATGCCCAGCGCCGTCATCGACTTGCCGCAGCCCGATTCGCCGAGCAGCGCGTAGCATTCGCCCGCCGCGATGTCTAAGCTGACGCCATCGACCGGCCGCGCGGCGCCGATTTGAATGGCCAGGTCCTTCACCGAAAGAATGCTCATAGCAAGGATCCCACCACAGCGACGCAAACAATTCGCGCGCAGCGCGCCAAACAGTAACCCCCCGCGAGGGGCGAGGCGGGAATTCGCGACGCATGCGTCGCGCCGCCGCAGCCGGCTGGCTGTGCAAAGCCAGCCGTGGGCCGCGCAGCGGAAGGGAGGCGGGCGACCAATTCGCCTTTCGCGTGTTTAATCTTCAGCGGCCCGCGCTCGGCGCCATGAGCGTTAAACCTCATGCCGACGACCTCGGATCGAAGGCGTCGCGCACCGCGTCGGCGAACAGGTTGGCCGCCAGCACCAGCGCGAACATGAAGCCGAAGGCGGCCACCAGCGACCACCAGACCATGGGCTCGCGCGCCAGTTCCATGCGTGCCGTGTTGATCATGGTGCCGAAGGAAATCGTGCTCGGATCGACGCCGACGCCGACATAGGACAGCACGGCTTCGGCCAGCACCAGACCGGAGAAATCCATCACCAGCGAGATCAGCACGATGTGCATCAGGTTGGGCAGGATGTGGCGGCGCATGATGGCGAAGCGGCCGACGCCGAAGGCCTGCGCGGCCTGGACGAATTCCAGCTCGCGCAGCTTCAGCGTCTCGCCGCGCAACAGGCGGGCGACGCCGGTCCAGCTGGTCATGCCGAGGATCAGGCACAACGCCAGCAGGCGCGCATCGGCGCGCTCGGCCGAGGTGGCGAACCAGTCCGGATGGGTGTCGATGACGACCTGCATCATCAGCACCGCCGCGGCGATCAGCAGCACGCCGGGAATCGAGGAGAGCGTGGTGTAGAGATACTGGATCAGGTCATCGACCCAGCCGCCGACATAGCCGGCGAGGATGCCCAGCAGCACCGCCACCGGCAGCATCACCAGCGTGGTCAGGGTGCCGATAAGCAGGCCGGTACGGATGCTCTTGAGCGACAGGTAGAGCACGTCCTGGCCGACCTTGTCGGTGCCGAAGACGTGGTAGCCGCCGCCCAGCGAAATCGCGAGACCGAGCAGCAGAAATATCGGCAGCAGGGTGATGAATATCGCGCCCGTCGCCGTACCACCGGCGCCGACTTCCATGACTGCCTTCAAATCCAGACCGTTGACCCGGCGCACCAGTGCCACCAGCAGCAGCCAGACCACCAGCCCGCCGGCGAGGCCGCGCGAGGCGCGCAGGGCGACGTCGAACTCGTGGTTGTCGAGGTTGTCGCCGAGGTGCGCGCCGCCGAATTTGAGCCGCGGAAACTCGCGCTGCGTCGAATCCGCCAGCGCCTCTTTGGCGTACAGATGCGTCGCCAGCGGCGCCGAATAGGTTTTCTCTGCGCGCTGGCGCAGGTCGGACAGCAGCGCGTCGAGCGCCGAATTCACTTCCACGGCATACCTCGCCGGCGCGCCCGGCTGAGGCTCCAGCCGCGCCCGGTAATGCAGCGAATCGAGCAGGCCGATCAGGACGAAGACGGCGAGCACAGTCGCCGCCGCCATCGCCACGCCGTCCTTCGCCACGCGCGCCCAGGCCGCGCGCAGGGCGTCCTGCCGGCTGGCCCAGAGGCTCAAGCCGACGATCACGCCGATCAGCACGAACAGCAGCGCGTCCGACCACAACAACACGGACTGAATCGCGAATGCCGTCACTGGAAACGCACCCGCGGATCGGCCAGCGTATAGGACAAGTCGGTCGCCAGCAGGCCGAGGATGTAGAGCACCGAGCCGATGAACACCATCGAGCGCACCACGGCGAAATCCTGCGCGTTGATCGCGTCGATGGTGTAGCTGCCCAGCCCCGGCACGCCGAAGAAGGATTCGGTCAGCAGGCTGCCCATGAACAGCGTCGGGATCACCACGACGACGCCGGTGAGGATCGGAATCAGCGCGTTCCTCAGCACATGACGGAACAGCACGACGCGCTCGGGCAGGCCCTTGGCGCGTGCGGTGCGCACGTAGTCGCGGGTAATCTCTTCGAGGAAGATGGTGCGATACCAGCGCGTCGAACTGCCGATGCCGCCAATCACGCCGATGATCACCGGCAGCATGAGGAACTTCGCCGCATCGAGGCCGCCGCTGTAGCCCGAGATCGGCACCAGGTGCCAGACCTTGGATACCAGCCATTGCCCGCCGATGATGTAGAACAGGCCCGAGATCGACATCATCGCCACGCACAGCACGACGCCGGCGAAGTCGAGCGTCGTGGCGCGGAAGAACACCAGCAGCAGCGCAAAGGAAATCGCCACGAAGAGGCCGAGGACGAAGGTCGGCACGGCGATCGCGAGGCTCGGCCCCATGCGCTGGCCGATCTCGCGCGCGATGTCGCGGCCGTCGTCGGCGCGGCCGAAATCGCCGGCGAACATGCGCACCGACTTGCTGAAGAAGATCGTGTCGGTCAGCGCCCCGGTTCCCGCCGCCGCCGCGTTCCACACCAGCGGCTTGTCGTAGCCACGTTCGGCCTTCCACTTCTGGATCGCCTCCGGCGTCACACGCTTGACGCCGAGCTGCATGCGCGCCATGTCGTCCGGCGTATTCACCACGAAGAACAGGGCGAAGGTCAACAGATTCACGCCGATCAGGATCGGTATCGCATACAACAGGCGGCGGATGATGTAGGCGAGCATCAGGGGTGAGTCACGATATCCATGGCGCCAATAGTAGAGCCAATTTGCTTCCGAATCATGCCCGGGGAAGAGCAGCGACAAGCGATGGCTTTATCCCCCGCCGCGTCCTAAAATTGCGCCTGTCTGAAATCCGCTGCGCAAGAGAGGAAAAACCTTGAAACACCTGACACGTTTGATGATCCTGCTGAGCCTTGCCGCTCCCCTACCCGCCATGGCCCAGAATGTCGATGCCGGTGTTGCCGCCATCAGGCAACTCGGCACCCTGAACGGACAGGCGCTGGCCTGCGCCGAGAAAGACGCCGCCGCCCGCGCCAAAGTGCTGATGCTGGCCCATGCGCCAAAGACCGCGCGCTTCGGCGCGGCCTACGAAGAAGCCACGCAGGAAGCCTTTCTCGCCCAGACCAAGGCGTCCGGCACCTGCCCCGATGCCAAGGCCCTCGCCGGCAAGCTGGACGAAGTGACGCAAAGCCTGCAGGCGACATTGCCAATCGAACCACCGGCAGCGAAATAGGCGCGCAGCCATGAGGCCGTTGCGCGCATCAGCCTTCTGCCTGGCGCTTTGCTGGACGCTGGGTTGGGCTGTGTCGGCCGGCGGCCAGACCGTGGCCGCGCCGAAGCATAGCGACGAGCCGGCGGGAGCCGCGGACCTGGCCCCGCGCTACCTGTTGCAGGATCATCGCGGCCGGGCGGTGACGCAAGAAGATTTCCCCGACCGCTTCCAGCTCATCATCTTCGGCTTCACCTCCTGCCCGGATGTCTGCCCGACCACCCTGCTCAACTTCAAGAACATTCTCCAGGCCATGGGCAACAAGGCCGGGCGCCTGCAGCCGATTTTCATCACGGTCGACCCGGAACGCGATACCGCGTCGATGCTGAAGGAATACACCGCCGCCTTCGACCCGCGCATCATCGGCCTGACCGGCAGCCCGGAACTCATCCGGCGCGCGGCGGACACCTTCAGGGTGACGTACCAGAAGGTGCGCGAACCCGGCGCCGCACCGGATATCTACACCATGGACCACTCGACCGGAATGTACCTGCTGGATCCCGATGGGCGCTTCGTCGTCAAGTTCGCCAGCAACGCGCCGGCGAAGGATGTCGCCGCGCGCATCCGCAAGCTGATGGACGCCGATCACTCGCGGCCGCCATCGAGTCGGCGCGGCAACGCGCCCTTGCGCTGATATCCTTGAACTGGAAGTGACTACTTGAACTTGTAGTAGGTCTGGTTCAACCAGGCAGTGACGTGGGCTTCCTCTTCGGGAAACCACTTCGCATTGGTCTGCGCGCTGCAGGCGGCGACGCGCTGGCCGAGCGCTGCGGCATTGTTGATCAGGCGCGGCTTGCGCGTGTACATGGCGGAACCGTCGCCGCCCAGCAGCTTGACGTGGCAGGCGACGCATTGCTTTTCGTGCAGCGGCTTGCCCAGTTTCGGGTCGCCCGCGGCCTGGGCCGGCAGGGAAAGCAGCAAGCACAACAAGGGCAGCAGGATACGCATGGCATTTCTCCCGGGATAAGTTGCTGCGGCAACTACTGGAGGTAGGTGATTTCCATTTCCGAGTCGAGGCCGGTCACCATGTCGAGGATATCCTCGGTGAACTGCTCGTCCTCGTCGCTCCATGTGGCATCGGGCGCGGTGGATGCGGTGACCAGCGGCGTGATGTCGAAATCGACGAAGCGGTCGCCGACCTTGAGCACGAAGATGCCGGAAGAATGCTCCACCAGTTCCCAATCGTCCGGAATTTCCAGCTCGGCATGCAGTTCAAGCGACAGTTTTTTCATCGGGTTCTCCGTGTTCAGGTTTCCAGACACGCATCCTAATGCATCCGGCCGCGACGGGGTAGGATGGCAAGCCTCGAAGCCACCTAATTCCACCCCGTTCGCGCCATGATCCAGCCCCCAATCGCAAACGTCGCATGCGACCTTCCCCTGCTGCTCGACGATGCCGCCGTGCGCCGGCATCTCTCGCTCGATGCCCTGCTGCCCGCCATCGAGCAGGCGCTGATCGATCTTTCCGCCGGCCGCGTGGTGCAGCCGTTGCGCACGGTGCTGGAACTGCCAAGCCCCGGCAGCCTGCTCTTCGTCAAGCCGGCGCTGGCCGGCAAGGCGCTGGCGACCAAGCTGATCACCCAGGTGCCGGACAACGCCGCGCGCGGATTGCCGACCATGATCGCCACCGTGCTGCTGCTCGATCCGCTGACCGGCACCCCGCTGGCGGTGATGGACGCGACCTGGCTGACCGAACTGCGCACCGCCGCCGTCTCGGCCGTGGCCACCCGCGCGCTGCGTGACGACCGGCCCAAGCGCCTGGCAATACTCGGTTCGGGAGCCCTGGCGCGCAGCCACGCGCTGGCCCTGCGCGCCGTCGTGCCGCTGCGCGACATCCGCGTCTGGAGCCCCACCCGCGCCAATGCCGAACGCTGCGCCGCCGACATCGACGGCAGCGCCAGCCCCAATGCGGAACACGCCGTGCGCGATGCCGACCTGGTGGTGACCGTGACCAACGCCAGCACGCCGGTGCTGATGGGCCGCTGGCTCAAACCCGGTGCACTGGTGCATGCGATCGGCGCGCCGCGCCCCGGATGGCGCGAGCTCGACGACGAGGCCATGGCCAATTACCTGATTGCCGACAACCGCGTCGCGGCCGAGACCGAATCGGGCGATGTGATTCTTTCCGGCGCACGCGTGCAGTGCGAAATCGGCGAGGTGCTGACCGGCAAGGTGAAGGTTCCGGCCGGCGTCACCGTCATCTTCAAGGCACTCGGCCAGGCTGTCGAGGATGCGGTCGCGGCGCAACTGGTGTATGCCGCAGTCACCGCCGCGCAATAGGCCGCCGGCAGGCTAATGCATCGTGCGCCGCGAGCGCTGCCAGGCGATGACCACCTGATTCGCCTGCGCCAGCATCGGCTCGAAGGTTTCGCGCGGCAGGGAAACGGCTTCGTTCATAATTGGAATCCTGTCAGTCAAGAATGACATTATGCAGATCTGGGTCGATGCCGATGCCTGCCCCGGTGTCATCAAGGAAATTCTCTACCGCGCCGCCACGCGGCACGCCCTGCCGCTGATCCTGGTCGCCAACCAGTGGCTGCGCGTGCCGCCCTCGCCCTTCATTCGGGTGGTGCAGGTGGCGCAGGGTTTCGACGTAGCCGACAGCCACATCGTCGAACAGGCGGCGGCGGGAGACCTGGTGATCACCGCCGACATCCCGCTGGCAGCACTGGTGATCGGGAAGCAGGCCTACGCCCTCAATCCGCGCGGCGAGCTCTACAGCGCGGAGAACATCCGTCAGTTGCTCGACATGCGCAACTTCATGGACACCCTGCGCAGCAGCGGCGTCGACACCGGCGGGCCGCCAGCCTTCAGCCATGCCGACCGGCAGAGCTTCGCCAATCAGCTCGACCGCTTCATTGCCAGGCGCCGCAAGCCCGTCTGAGAGCTTGTGAATAAATCTACTGCGCGTGCCGGATCGGGGCTTGGGCGGTGCTCGCTACGATTTCTTCGCAAGCTCTGATGCGATAACGACGCCGTAGCGCCAGCGCCGACTCTTCAAGTCAGGACGGCAGCAAGGCTGGCGCGGCTATAATTCGGGGTTCCGGAGGATTTCTTGACCATTCACCGCTTTCAACTTCAGGGCGAGTTCATCGAACTGAACGTCCTCCTCAAGCTGCTGGGCCTGGCGCCTTCAGGTGGCGCCGCCAAGGCGCTGATCGCCGCCGGCGCCGTGACGGTGGACGGCCAAACCGAAACCCGCACCCGCCGCAAGCTGCGACCGGCCCAGGTCGTGCGCATTGCGGATGAAGAAATCCATATCGTCGCGGCCGATGTCGCTGGCTGATTCTCCTTTTGCAGCAATGCCGCCACTTGATCAACCATGAAATCCAGCTGTCCAGCCGAAGCATCAACCGAGCTTGCCCTCCCCCCGTCAAGGGGGGAGATGGAGGGGGGATGGGGGTGTCGGCAAGCCGCTCTTGCGCTCACGCCACCCCATCCCCTCCCCGGCCCTCCCCTTGAAGGGGAGGGAGAATGTGCGAACCCACCGCACGTCTTCGCGGAGTTCCTCCCCGACCCTCCCATTGAAGGGGAGGGAGAATGGGGCCTGCTGAACATTGTGACTAATCAGGTGTCCCCATGACCATACAGTGGTTCCCCGGCCACATGACCTCGGCCCGCAAGAAGGCGGCCGAGACCATGGCGCTGACCGACGTGGTGATAGAGGTCTGCGACGCGCGCCTGCCCGAGGCGAGCAGCAACCCGATGATCCGCGAGCTGCGCCTGCACCGCCAGCGCCCCTGCCTCAAGCTGCTGAACAAGTCCGACCTCGCCGACCCGGTGGTGACCCAGGCCTGGATCGACTATTACAACAGCCAGCCCGGCGTCAAGGCGGTGGCCATCTCCAGCAAGAATCCGGCCGAAGCCGCGCGCGTGCCCAGTCTGTGCAAGGGTCTGGCGCCGCACCGTAATGACGGCGTCAAGCCGCTGCGGATGCTGATCATGGGCATTCCCAACGTCGGCAAGTCGACGCTGATGAATGCGCTGCTCAAGCGCCGCGTCGCCGCGGTCGGCGACGAGCCGGCGGTGACCAAGTCGCAGATGTGCATCGACCTCGGCCCGACCATGAGCATCACCGACACGCCGGGCCTGATGTGGCCGAAAATCAGGCACGACAGCGACGGCTTCATGCTGGCTGCGAGCCATGCCATCGGCCGCAATGCCGTGATCGATTCGGAAGTGGCGATTTTCCTCGCCGGGCTGCTGCTGCAGCGCTACCCGGCGGCGCTGGCAGAGCGCTACGGCATCGCCGTCGAGGGCATCGATGCCGTCGGCATCGTCGAGGCCGTGGCGAGGAAGCGCGGCTGCATCCTCAAGGGCCGCCGCGGCGCCGGCGAACTCGACCTCGAAAAAGCGGCGATGATCCTGCTCACCGATTATCGCGGCGGCAAGCTCGGCCGCGTCAGCCTGGAAACCCCGGCGAGCCGCGCCGCCATGCTGGCGACCGCTGACGCCGGCGCGCGAAGCGGAGTCCCCGGCACGCGGGACGAGGCAGCCGAGCCCCCGGCTACCGAATAGGCAGCACGTCGCACGCGGGCTTGGCCGCCGCATGCTGAGGTGGGCCCGGCCCCGGACCCCGAAGAAGCCCAGGGGCCGACGGGCGCTGCGGGCAAACCAGGCAAGACACCCGCATTCCGCAGTGCAGCATTTCAGCCGGCATCGCTCCGGACGAGGCAATCGCCGGCAGTTCCTGTCTGCACCGTCTCAGTGCCGGCTTGAGGGTGGCCTGACTGCCGACAGGGGCGATTTGGCGCGCAAGAAAGTCGTTTACAGCCCACGACACAATCAGTATCATCTTGCGTGTATTACAGAACTATGTTCCGCTAAGCAGAACTCCAAAAATCAGCCGCCCGTTATTGCCAAGACCGGTTTACCTACAGGAGGAGACACCCATGAAGAACACGTTTGTCAAACGCCTCGCGCTCGCCGCGAGCACCTTATTGATCGGCGGCAGCGCCTTCGCCCAGGTGAAGATCGCCTACATCGACCCGCTGTCGGGGCCCTTCGCCAATGTCGGCGATGCCGGCCTCAAGGGCTTCAAGGAAGCCGCCGAAATCCTGGTCAACCAGAAGGGCGGCATCATGGGTCAGAAGCTCGAGTTCACCGGTTTCGACAACAAGGGCAGCCCGCAGGAAACCCAGCTTCAGCTCAAGGCCGCGATCGACCAGGGCTTCCGTTTCGTCACGCTGGGCAATGGCTCCGGCGCCGCCCATTCGCTGATCGACGCGGTCAACAAATGGAATGCGCGGAACCCGGACAAGACCGTGCTGTTCTTCAACTACGCGGCGGTCGATCCGACGTTGACCGGCGAGAAGTGCAGCTTCTGGCATTTCCGCTTTGACGCCAACACCGAAATGAAGATGGAGGCGATCACCAGCTTCATGGAGAAGGACAAGAAGATCAAGAAGGTCTTCATCATCGGTCAGGACTACGCCCACGGCCACCAGGTGGCCAAGGCGGCGAAGGAAATGCTGGCGAAGAAACGCAAGGACATCAAGATCGTCGGCGAGGATTTGCACCCGATCGGTCGCGTCAAGGACTTCGCTCCCTACATCGCCAAGATCAAGGCTTCCGGCGCCGATACCGTGATCACCGGCAACTGGGGCAATGACCTCTCGCTGCTGGTCAAGGCGGCCAAGGATGCCGGCCTCAAGGCCAAGTTCTACACCTACTATGCCGGCGGTCTGGGCACGCCTCAAGCCATGGGCGCCTCGGGCGAGGGCAAGGTACTCCAGCTCACCGAATGGCACATGAACGTGCCGACCAAGTCGACCGAGAAGTTCGCCCTCGACTTCAACAAGAAGCACCCGGGCATCTATTTCTACTACCTGCGCGTCAATACCATGGTCGAAATGGTGGCGAAGGCGATGAACACCGCCAAGTCGACCGATCCCAAGGCCGTGGCCCTGGCGCTGGAAGACATGCGCTTCCCGGCCGAGAACGGCGAAGTCTGGATGCGCAAGAGCGACCACCAGATGATGCAGCCGCTTTACATCTCGATCTTCAGCAAGGCGGATGGCAAGACGGTCAAGCATGATTCCGAAGGCACGGGTTACGGCTGGAAGACCCTGGCATCGATATCGCAACGCGATTCGCAATTGCCGACGGCCTGCATCATGGAGCGCCCGTAAGCACGGCCTCCGCTTGAGGCAACACCCGGAGGCAGGGCACGCCCTGCCTCCACCCCCGATGCCGCCGGCCGGCCGCATCACAAACGCATAGCACAAGGAGGTCCAGTGGAGTTCGTCGTCATGTCGCTGCTGAACGGCATCACCTACGGCTTGCTGCTGTTCATGCTTTCCAGCGGGCTGACGCTGATCTTCAGCATGATGGGCATCCTCAATTTCGCCCACGCCAGCTTCTACATGCTGGGCGCCTACTTCGCCTACCAGATCAGCACCTGGATCGGCTTCTGGCCCGGTCTGCTGGTCGCGCCGCTGCTGGTCGGCGCCGTCGGCGCGGCTGTAGAGCGCTACGGCCTGCGCCGCGCGCACAGGTTCGGCCATGTCGCCGAACTGTTGTTTACCTTCGGCCTGGCCTTCCTCGTCGAGGAAATCGTGCACCTGATCTGGGGCAAGGTGGCCGTGGATTACCGGATTCCCGTCGAACTCGACGGCACGCTGTTCTCGCTGTTCGATACCGATTTTCCGATCTACAAGGGCTTCATGATGCTGGTCTCGGTCGGCATGCTGATCGCACTCTATGCGCTGCTGACCCGCACCCGCATCGGCCTCATCATCCAGGCTGCATTGACCAAGCCCGACATGGTCGAAGCGCTGGGCCACAACGTGCCACGCATCTTCATGCTGGTCTTCGGCGGCGGCACGGCCCTGGCGGGACTCGCCGGCGTCATCGGCGGCAATGCCTTCGTCACCGAACCGGGCATGGCGGCGGCTGTCGGCAGCATCGTCTTCGTCGTCGTCGTGGTCGGCGGACTCGGCTCGCTGGGCGGCGCATTCGTCGCCTCGCTGCTGATCGGCTGCATCCAGACCTTCTCGGTGGCCCTGTCGATCTCGGTCACCGATGTTTTCGCCCTGATCGGAGTCGATCTGCCCGAAGGGTCGCAGCTCGCGCGCCTGACCATTACCCAACTGGCGCCGATACTGCCCTACATGCTGATGGTCGCCATCCTGATCTTCCGCCCGCGCGGCCTGATGGGGGCGCGCGAATCGTGAACAGTCACGTCTCCGAAGCCGTGTTCCGCCGCGGCCGTCTCCTGCTCTGGGGCGCCTGCCTCGCCGTCGCGATAGCGCTGCCGCTGGTATTCAAGAGCGGCTTCATGCTCTCGCTGCTGTGCCAGATGGGCGTCATGGTGGTATTCGCGCTCTCCTACAACATGCTGCTGGGCCAGACCGGCCTGCTCTCCTTCGGCCATGCCGTGTACTTCGGCATGGGCGCCTTCATCTCCATGCATGCACTCAACATCATCGGCAAGGACGGCGGCCCGCTGCTGGTCGCCCTGTTGCCGCTGGTCGGTGGCCTCGCCGGGCTGCTTGCCGGCGTCGTGCTCGGCTACGTTACGACGAAAAAGGCCGGCACCACCTTCGCCATGATCTCGCTCGGCATCGGCGAACTGGTCGCCGCCTGTGCGCTGATGTTCCCCGGCTTCTTCGGCGGCGAAGGCGGCGTCTCGGGCAATCGCGTGATCGGCAAGGGCAACCTGCTGGGCTTCACCTGGGGACCGCAAGTCGAGATGTACGGCCTGATCGTGGCTTGGGCCTTTCTCGCCACCGTCGCCATGTTCGCCCTGACGCAGACGCCATTGGGGCGCATGGCCAATGCGGTGCGCGACAACCCGGAGCGCGCCGAGTTCGTCGGCTACGACACGCAACGGGTGCGCTACCTGATGCTGATCCTTTCCGGCTTCTTTGCCGGCGTCGCCGGTGGCCTCACGGCACTCAACTACGAAATCGTCACCGCGGAAACCCTCAATGCCCACACCTCGGGCGTGGTGCTGCTGATGACCTTCGTCGGCGGCATCGGCTTCTTTTACGGACCGATCATCGGCGCCATACTCGTCACCGTGATGCAGATCGTGATCGGCGGCATGACCCAGGCGTGGCTGCTGTATTTCGGGCTGTTCTTCCTGTTCATGGTGCTGATGGCGCCGGGCGGCATCGCCAGCGTCATTTCGATGCAGCGCAACCTGTGGCAGGCCGGGCTGTTCGGCCGCATGGTGCCGCACTACCTCGCCGTCGCCCTG
This sequence comes from Rhodocyclales bacterium, assembly GCA_026399435.1. Taxonomy (GTDB): domain Bacteria; phylum Pseudomonadota; class Gammaproteobacteria; order Burkholderiales; family Rhodocyclaceae; genus Sulfuritalea. The sequence goes on along the minus strand of JAPLQX010000039.1, from coordinate 3,765 downwards.
CCGATGCTGGTGCTGACGGCCGGCCTGGTCGGCCTGATCGAAATGAGTTATGCCCTGCTCGCCGGTGAAGGAGTCGGCGCCGGCGACACGGCGACGCAAGTGATGGGCATGCAGATGCAGCTCAATTCGCCCGCCCCCTGGGCCATTGCGCTGGCCACCACGGCGGTCGGCATGGCGCTGACGCGCTGGATCGGCGGCCGCACCCGCGCCGCGTGGAATGCGACGCTGTCGACCCTGCACGGAGACAGGACATGACGGCCACCCCCCCGGCCCTTGCCCCACGGAAGCCTTTGCACAGGCTTCCGGTCAATACACTGCAGCCCCCTTGGGGCGGCCCGGCGGAGGCTGCATGACCGCGCCCGCGATCCGCATCACCGGTCTCAAAAAGAACTTCGGCGCCAGCGAAATCATTCGCGGCGTCGATCTCGACATCCATCGCGGCGAGCGCCATGCCATCATCGGGCCCAACGGCGCGGGCAAGTCCACGCTGTTCCACCTGATCAGCGCGCGCCTGCCGGTGACTTCAGGCGTCATCGAACTCAAGGGCGAGAACGTCATCGGCCTGAAGCCCTTCGAGATCAATCGCAAGGGTCTGTCGCGCAGTTTCCAGATCACCAACATCTTCCACAACCTGTCGGTGTTCGAGAACCTGCGCTGCGCGGTGCTGTGGTCGCTGGGCTACCGCTATTCGTTCTGGCACCGGCTGGCCGGCCTCGCGGATGCGCGCCTGCGTGCGGAAGCCGTGATGGAAGACATCGGCCTGGCGGACCGCCGCGATACCCCCGCCGGCATCCTGTCCTACGCCGAACAACGCGCCCTGGAAATCGGCATCACCATCGCCAGCGGCGCCGACGTGATCCTGCTCGACGAGCCCACCGCCGGCATGAGCCGCTCCGAAACCGACGACGCCGTCGCCCTGATCCGCCGCGTCACCGAAGGCAAGACCCTGGTCATGGTCGAACACGACATGGGCGTGGTGTTCGGGCTCGCCGACCGCATCTCGGTGCTGGTCTACGGCCAGATCATCGCCACCGACGCGCCGGCCGCGATCCGTTGCAATGCTGCGGTACAGGAAGCCTATCTTGGGACCAGCACGCATTCGGGGAATCAGCATGACTGACGCATTGTCCAAGCCCATGCTGCAAGTCGCCGATCTCCATGCCTACTACGGCAAGAGCCATGTCCTCCATGGCGTCAATCTCCACGTCAATGCCGGCGAAATCGTCTGCCTGCTGGGACGCAACGGCGTCGGCCGCTCGACCACGGCCAAGGCGGTGATGGGCCAGGTCGTGGCGCGCGGCGGCATCCGCTTCAAGGGACGCGACATCCTCGGCATGAAGGCCTTCGAAATCGCCCGCTACGGCATCGGCTACGTGCCCGAAGACCGCTCGATCTTTCCCGATCTGACGGTACGGCAGAACCTCATGCTGGGTGTCAAGGACACCAGCAGATGCGGGCGCTGGAACATCGACGACATGTACGCCCTGTTCCCGCGCCTCAAGGAACGCGACAACACGCCCGGCGGCGTACTCTCCGGCGGCGAGCAGCAGATGCTGACCTTGTGCCGCACGCTGATGGGCGACCCGGACCTGATCATGATCGACGAACCGACCGAGGGCCTCGCGCCCAAGATCGTCGAACAGGTCGGGACTTTTCTCCAGGAAATCAGGAAGCGCGGCATCTCGATCCTGCTGATCGAACAGAAGCTGGCGATTGCGCTCGACATTTCCGAACGGCTCTATCTCATGGGCCACGGCCGCATCGTTTTCGAAGGCACGCCGGCCGACCTCAAGAACAACGAAGCCATCCGCAAGGAATGGCTGGAAGTATGAAACCCGATAATTTCAGCAAGGAGTCAGCATGAGCAGCGCCAGGTATGAATTGAATGGCAGCACCGCCGTCATCACCCTCGACAATCCGCCGGTCAATGGACTCGGCTACGACCTGCGCTGCGGTATCGTCGCCGGCATCGACAAGGCGACTGCCGACCCCGCCGTCAAGGCCGTCGTGCTGATCGGCTCCGACCGCGCCTTCTCGGGTGGCGCCGACATCCGCGAATTCGGCTCGCCGAAGTCCTATGCCGAGCCCAACCTGCTGACCGTGATCCGCGTCGTCGAAGCCTGCCCGAAGCCTGTCGTCGCCGCGATCGGCGGTGTCTGCATGGGCGGCGGGCTCGAACTCACTCTCGGCGCCCACTTCCGCGTCGCGGTGGCCGGCGCCTCGATCGCCCTGCCGGAAATCAAGCTGGGCCTGCTGCCCGGCGCCGGCGGCACCCAGCGCATGCCGCGCATCATCGGCGTCGAAGCCGCGCTGAACCTGATCCTGTCCGGCAATCCCGTGCCTTCCGAAAAGTTCAAGGGCACCCCGCTGTTCGACGAGTTCATCGAAGGCGACCTGCTCAAGGGCGCGCTGGCCTTCGCCGACAAGGTCGTCGCCGAAAAGCGTCCGCTGAAGCGCGTGCGCGACATCAAGATCGACTACCCGACCCAGGAAGCCTTCTTCCAGTTCTCGCGCAACATGGTCAAGGGTGTCGCCGGTCCCTTCCCCGCGCCCTTCAAGTGCATCGATGCCGTGCAGGCCGCGGTGACCAAGCCCTTCGACGAGGGCATGAAGATAGAGCGCAGCTACTTCCTCGAACTCATGGGCACGCCCGAGTCGCGGGCCCTGCGCCACGCCTTCACCGGCGAGCGCGCCGCATCGAAGATTCCCGATGTGCCCGACGACACCCCGGCGCGCAAGATCGCCAGGGTCGGCGTGATCGGTGCCGGCACCATGGGCGGCGGCATCACGATGAACTTCCTCAATGCCGGCATCCCCGTCACCATGCTCGAAATGAAGCAGGAAGCGCTGGACAAGGGCATCGCCACGATCCGCAAGAACTACGAAAACAGCATGAAGAAGGGCAAGCTGACCCAGGAGAAACTGGACCAGCGCATGGGCATGCTGACCGGCACTCTCTCCTATGACGATTTCAAGGACGCCGACATGATCATCGAGGCGGTGTTCGAGGAAATCGGCGTCAAGGAGGCCGTGTTCAAGAAGCTCGACGAGATCGCCAAGCCCGGCGCGATCCTCGCCTCCAACACCTCGACGCTCGACGTGAACAAGATCGCCAATTTCACCAAGCGCCCACAGGATGTGGTCGGCATGCACTTCTTCAGCCCGGCCAATGTCATGAAGCTGCTCGAAGTGGTGCGCGGCGCGGCAACGGCCAAGGACGTGATGGCCACCGTGATGCAGGTGGCCAAGAAGATCAAGAAGACTGCCGTGGTCTCCGGCGTCTGCGACGGCTTCATCGGCAACCGCATGATCGAACACTACGGCCGCGTCGCCGGCTTCCTGCTCGAAGAAGGCGCGACGCCGGCGCAGGTGGACAAGGCACTCGAAAAATGGGGCATGGCCATGGGCCCGTTCCGCATGGGCGACCTCGCCGGCAACGACATCGGCTGGGCGATCCGCAAGCGCCGCTATGTAGAGAAGCCTTCGATCCGCTACGCCAAGTTCGCCGACCGCCTCTGCGAACAGGGCCGCTACGGCCAGAAGACCGGCAAGGGCTGGTACCTCTACCAGGCCGGCTCTCGCCTCGCGATTCCCGATCCTGAAGTCGAAAGGATGCTGGAAGAGTATCGCAAGGAACTGGGCATCACGCCGCGCAAGATCAGTGATGCCGAAATCGTCGCGCGCTGCATCTACGCCCTGGTGAACGAAGGCGCGCGCATCCTTGAGGACGGCATCGCCGCCCGCGCCTCCGACATCGACATGATC
>JAPLQX010000009.1 GCA_026399435.1 Rhodocyclales bacterium | reverse complement strand
TTCGTAAGGCAGGTTGATGTCATGGCGCAGGCCGGCATCGAGCAGGGTTTCGTCGAAGCGGATGGCGACGGTCCTGTGGTCGGGGTGGAAGGTGACGACGGCTTCGGCCGGGGCCGCACCCATGCGCTTGGGCGGCAGCCACGGGGCGAGGAACAGCAGGGTGGACAGGCCAATGATGCCGAACCAGAGATACAACGGATTGACGACATAGACCAGCGCCAGCACCGGCATCTGGAACCAGTCGAAGGCGATGTTGGTCGGCACCACCAGCAGGTCGGCCTCGCCGCCCTGGCTGACAACCGGCTTGACCAGAGCAAGGACGATGAACATCGCGGTGAAGGCAATGGCGATCGGGCGCGGCGGATTGACGTGCGCTCGCGGCACCCGTTGCACGTGTATCCAGGCCAGGACGCCGGCGATCAGCGGTGCGCCGATGTGGATGAAGGCGAGCAGCGTGAACAGCCGGCTGGTGACGTTTTCCTGGTAGATGAAATTGCGGATCAGGGTGCCGTTGAACATCGGCAGCACGTCGAACCATTCGGCGATCGCGACGACCACGAACTGGGCCAGTTTGTCCCACACCAGCATGAAGCCGTTGAGACCGGAGATATATACCAGCCAGATTAGCGCTACGCCGGTGGCCCAGGAGAACCAGCGGAAGCCGCGATAGCGGTCGTAGGCGAAGTGCCGCAGCATGTGCAGCAGCATGGTCAGGATCATGCCGTCGGTGGCGTAGCGATGCACGCTGCGCAGGATGCCGCCGGCCCACCACTGGTTGTGGGTGATGCGCTCGACCGATTCGTAGGCATCGTGCACAGCGGTATCGGCGAAGATGTAGAGATAGAGGCCGGTGCCGATCAGTAGCCAGAACTGCCAGAAGCTGATGGTGCCAAGATGGTAGAAGGGATTGATCTTTTCGCCGAAAGCGACGTTGAACAGGTTCTCCGCGCGCATGAAGAACCAGCGCACGAGTTTTTGAAGGAGAGTCAGCATTGTCTTTATCCGCGCAAAAGGATGGGGGATTAACGTGGAATACACTCGTTGCGATGAACGAAGTATTCCGTCTCTGTCGAGCGTAGCGAGCTAATAGTCACCCCCGCCCGGGCGGGGGTTGGGGGGTGGGGGAGTTCAATTCGCATTTGTTTTTGCACTTACTGGAAGAACAGGCCGCCCTTGTCCGGATTGAAGTCGATCACCAGCACCTGCGCGGGCTTCAGCGTGACTTGCGCTTCCTTGACGTAATTGAAGCCCGGATTGACCAGGTTGTCGTTCATCTTCACCGAGATCTGATAGTCGCCGGCTTTTACCTCGAAGCGTTTGTAGACGGTCGAAACGCCGTCCTTCGAAAGCCCGGTGGGATGCATGACGGTTTCGAACATCGGCTTGCCGTCGAGTTCAAGCACCAGTTTGATGTCGGAACGTCCGCGCGGGCACTCCAGCGGCGCGCGCATGTTGGGCGGCAGCTTGGCCAGTTCTTCGGCTGTGCGCTTGCGGCACTCGCGGCCGCCCAGATGACTCATCGAGAGCTTGATCAGGGCGACGTCGTCAGGGATCTGCTTGTAGGTGGGCGCAGTGGCGAAGTAGCCGATGAAGGCGGCGAAGGCGCTGTAAAGGATGATCTGGCCGACAATGGCGGCGGGCTTAGCCATGATGTATTTTTCTCCGGGAATAGGCGGGTGGTCTGTTGCTGGTGACCAGCCGTGTTGCGAGTTGGGTTTTGAATTCCTTTACCATCGCAGCGAGTTGTTCGCCCTCGCTGCGGGATGCATAAACGAGGCGCAGCCGGTCCTGCGGTACGAGGTTGCGCAAATGCGGTTCGCGCTGGTGGGCAAGGCGCTCCTGCGTCCATTCCATGCCGAGGCGGAAATCGCAGCCGCCCTCGCGGCAGCCCGTCACCACGATGCCATCGACGCCGCTGCGCAGCGCGTATTCGATGAAGGAAGGCGGCAGCATGCCAGTGCAGATCAGACTGATTGCGGCGGTGTCCGCTGCGGCCAGGCCGCGCACATCGACCCCTTGGTCGCAGCCGAAGACGACAAGCTTGGTGGCGCCGCCGAGTTTTGCCAACTGGGCTTCCAACTGCTGGCGCATCACATCGACCGGTTGCTGCGGCATGTCGATGCCGGTCACGAGTTTTTCCTGGCTGCGGAAGGGTGTTGACGAGGGACAGGCGCCGGCGCAAATACCGCAGCTGGCACACAGGTCGGGATCGACGACGGCGATCTTGTGCCCGGGTTTGTCGGGATGAATCGTCATCGTGATTGCCTCATACGGGCAATCGGCATGGCAGCGGCTGCAGCCGTTGCAATTGGCGGCATCGACCACGGCGATCGGTTGCGCTTTCGGGTGGGGCAGAAAGGGGAGCGCGAAAAGCAGGATCGTGGCGCCGAATACCAGGGTCCACACCGCCGCCGGTGAGGTGATGTCGGCCAGCGGATGGATGAACAGGATGAACCAGTCCAGCGGCAGATCGGTAGCGACCAGGGCCAGATTGGCCGGCGCTTCGGAGAGCGCCGGCCTGATCAGGGCCAATGCCAGAAAGCTGATCAGGGTTGCCAGCATCACCCGCCGCGAGGGCAGGAAATCCACCCGGCTGATGCGATTGACATGAGCCCAGAGACCGAGCAGCAGCAGCAGCGGCACGATAAGATGGATGAAAACAAGCACGGTGAAAAAGCGGTCATTGATGGTGTCCGGCGCAAGAAAGTTGCGTGCCGTCGCCCCATTGAAAAAGGGCAGCCAATCGAGCAGTTCGGTCGTGGCGATGGCGGAGAACTGCGCCATGCGATCCCAGACGATCCAGTAGCCGCCGATGCCCGAGACATAGGCCAGCCAGATCAGCGGCACCCCGGTGACCCATGAGTAGAGACGGAAGCCGTAGTAACGACCGTAGGCCCACTCCCGTACCAGATGCAGCATCATGACCAGCACGAAGGCGTCGGACGCGTAGCGATGCAGGCTGCGCAGAATGCCTCCCAGATACCACTGCTCGCGCGAAAGGTAGCCGATCGAGTTGTACACGCCTTCGATGCCGGTATCGAGCACCGTGTAGAGGTAAAGCCCGGTGGCCACGAGTATCCAGAGGAAATACAGGCCCAGGGCGCCCAGATGGCGCAGGGGATTGTCGGTGCCGCCAAAAAACGCATCGAAGAAATTCTCGATGCGTTCGAAGAGGGTTTGCGCGTTGCCGCGCAATGAAGAGAGCAAGATCACGTCGGGAGGTTCCGTAACGCTGGCACCAGTTAACCACTTGGCCACTGTGGGCTTATTAGCAGTTCATGATATACTAGCCGATCGCATTCCGACTTGACTCGCATCAACCGGATTGAATCTTGTCTTTGCCGTGCTTTCTGGTGAAGCTCCAGGTCACCCAGAGCATGAAGATCATGAAGCTGATGAAACCGACGATCTCGAAATACAGCGCATAGTTGGTGCGGTATTTCCCGCTGACGGGATCATAGACCGAGCAGAGTATCCTGATCCGGTCGGCGATCTCCTCCAGCGTGCCGGTCTGCGGCGGAATGGGGGCGCCGGTGATCATCGCCTTGAGCGGTTCCGCCAGGTCTTCAGCGGTAAACTTTTCCCCATACACCTGCCTGAATATCTTGCCATCGGCATCGACGATGGTGACCTGATTCATATGGTCGAAGCCGGCAGTCGTGGCGACATAGCTGAAGCCGAAGTTCTGCGTCAGCTCGCCGACGATGGCCGCCGCCGGGCTGAGGAATTCCCAGTTGGGCAGGTGGATGCCGTACTGGGTGGCAAAGATCTTCATCGCCTGGGGAGAATCGAAGGGCTGGTTAAAACCAATGCTGACGATATTGAAGCGATCGGGTCCGAGCACGTTGACTGTGCCCTCCACGGCCTTTTGCAGATTCTTCGTGGTGGTGGGGCAGACGTTGAAGCAGCCGGTATAGACGAAATTGACCAGCAGGGGCTTGCCGCGATATTTGGAAAGCGGTGTCGGTCGCCCCTCGCGATCGAGCAGAACATGATCGCCGACGGGCTTGCCGATCGCCCCCTGCGATAGTTGCAGCGCTGCCTTTTCGTCGAGCGTAGTGAGCGTGAGGCCGGTGCGCGCGCCCTGGGGTTGCTGGGCAAGCTTGGGCTCGGGTGCCTTGTCTGCTGACTGGACACAAGTTGCTGCAATGACCAATGCCGCCGCTAGTGCGGCACGAAACGAAAGATGGATCACGGGGGACGCCAGGCTAAAAACGAGCGTCGATGATTGCAGCAGTGAGTACCAGAGTCAACTGAGCCAGCGAGGCATGGAAGCACGTCATTGCTGTTCCACGGTTGGTGTTCTGCATCAGGCGCCAGGCTTTCTGGATGAACAGGAAGCCGCCGCTGGCGGCACCGGCAAAGTAAATGGCGCCGAGGCCGAAGGCCAGTGGCAGGAAGGAGGCAGCAACCAATACCAGCGTGCTAAAAAATATGATCTGGGCTGCCCGTTTGTCGCCTACCACCACCGGCAGCATGGGCACGCCGGCGGCCGCATAATCGTCGCGATAGGCGATGGCCAGGCTCCAGAAGTGCGGCGGGGTCCAGAGAAAAAGAACGAACGCCAGGGCAAGCGGCACCGCACCAACGTGGGGGTCGGCGGCGGTAGCGCCCGCCAGCACCGCCCAGCTGCCTGCCAGCCCGCCAAACACGATGTTGAGCCAGGTACGACGCTTCAGCCAGACCGTATAGACGATTGCATAGAAGAATGCGCCGAGGAAGGTGAACAGGGCGGCCCAGACATTCAGTGCGATCCACGCGGCGCCGACCGACAGACCCATCAGGCCGAATATGACGACCAGCCAGACCGGCCCGTGCTGGATTTCTCCGGTGGCGAACGGCCGCTTGCGGGTGCGCGACATCAGGGGATCAATGTCATGCTCGTAATACTGGTTGAAGGCGCCTGCGCTGGCCGACGAAACCAGCACGGCGAGCGTCAGCGTGATCATCTGCGCCAGACTCAGACTCGGGCCGGCGCTAACCGACAAGCCGGCCAGGGCGGTAAAGGTGATGACGACGCCGATGCGCAGCTTGAACACTCCCATGATTGCACGGAAGGGAAAGCCGGAAGTTCTGGCGGGAGGCAGCGTCGATTCCATCAAGTGTCTGTGGGGGCCTTGTAGTTTTTTTGTCACTTCTGAAACCTGCTTGAATCGGGCCTGTTTGCCAAGCCCGATTCAGGCAGGCTCCCCGCACCGAAGTGCGGGGAAACCTTGTGCCTGAATCAGTCGGTGATCAGCTCATTGATCAGCTGAGACCCCAGACTTCGGACAGGTACTTCCAATTCACGAAGTAGTAGAGCACGAAGCAGACCAGCAGCGTCATGGCCAGAACCACTGTGCCCGGCACGCTGACATGCTCTTCGCTGCCGGTGCCCGAAGCACTGGATGCGGCGCTCTGGTCCGGGATCGGCGTGGGCTTGTCGGAGAGCGGGCCACCGTCGAGCTTTTTGCCGAACAGCAGGGACAGAACCACCAGTCCAATCCACAGGCCACCGCCGATGACTGCGATCACGCCGAAGATGCCGGTGAGACCCATCATCAGGTAGGCTGCACCCGGCCATTCATACTGGAACGGCGCTCCGGAGAAGGCCATGTCCCAGTGACGGCGGGAAACGCCGAGGGTACCGGCGCCCATCATCACCATCGACAGCACGATCATGCTGAGGCCATACAGGTAAGGCTGGATCTGGCACAGCTTGGGGAACAGCATTTCACGCCTGAACAGCGTCGGCACCAGCAGGTAAGTGATCGACATGAAGGCCAGCGTGGTACCGACGACGACCGTGGCGTGGAAGTGACCCGGCACATAGAAGGTGTTGTGCATCAGCATGTTGATCTGCTCGGTTCCCAGCACGACACCGGAGATGCCGCCGATGAAGCCGAAGCCGACCAGCGAAATGAACATGCCGGAGAACACCGGGTTGCCCCAGGGCGCCTTGCGCAGCCACTCGAACAGGCCGTTGGTGAGCCCCTTCTTGCGCTGTGCCGCTTCGATCGCACCCGGAACCGTGAAGCCGTGGAGCATCGAGGCCAGTACCGCGAAGTACATGAAGTAGGAGGTGTTCAGCACCTTCCACTCGGCGCTCATGCCCGGGTCGGACAGCAGATGGTGCGCGCTGGCTAGTTGCAGGAACAGGATGTAGAGCAGGAAGGCGAAGCGGGAGACTTTCTCCGATAGCGGCTTGGCGCCGAAAACCACGGCGGCCGTCAGATACCAGATCGAGATGTGAGCGGCGACGTTCACCTGTTGCGAGGAATGGCCCAATGCCCACCAGACCATGCGATACAGTTCCGCGTCGATTTCCTTGATCCAGCCCATGGACCAGGCGAAAGTCGGGATCAGGATCGCGGCGCCGGAGGCAATGGTGAAGACGGCGATGATCGCCGCCGTCATGGCGCCGAAGGTCACCAGCGGAATCGAGCCGACGTATGTCTTTTCTTTCTTGGCGACCACCAGCGTGCCAAAAAACACGCCAGTACCCAGCAGCGCGCCAACGGCCGCCAGGATGATGCCGAGGTAGAAGTGCGGTGCGGCCTGCATCGGCACGTAGGAGGTGAACATGACGCTCGACCCGCCCTGGAAGATGGCGACGTTGGTCATGATGCCGCCGACGACCATCAGCCAGAAGCCGAGC
>JAPLQX010000036.1 GCA_026399435.1 Rhodocyclales bacterium | reverse complement strand
GCTCTTGCGAACTACCCTCAGAACTCAACCCAAACTCTTACGCTTGGATCAGCAGCCGTCCCTTCGATTTCGGAACGACCACCCGCCACCACCTCCAGCACAGCAAGCACCTACACCTATCGGTTGTTTGGTTTTTAAAGAACTTCCGCCTTCCTTCTCTTCCTTCAGCGGCTCCGCAATCAGCAGAGAAGGGAGATTATAGGGGGCCATTTCCTTTGTGTAAACCCCTTCCCTCTTTTTTCTTTCCGGCTCGTGCAGAAGGCGACGCGAAGCCGGGTTTCAGTGCCGCCCCGCGCGTTGCGCTGAAACTGAAATCTTCTGCCCGCGGGCATCGTAGAATCCTGCGCCATGAGTCCATATGCGCTGGTCCGACCGTTCCTCTTCGCGCTCGATGCCGAGCATGCCCACGAGTTGACGCTTCGCCTTCTCGCGATTGGCGATTCACTGGGACTCATCCGCTCGTCACCTGTAAGCGGCAAGCCGGTCGAGGTCATGGGGCTCAAGTTCCCCAACCGTGTCGGCCTGGCAGCCGGCCTCGACAAGAACGGGACCGCTATCGACGGCCTGAGCCGCCTCGGCTTCGGCTTCCTGGAAGTGGGCACGGTCACGCCCCGCCCCCAACCCGGCAACCCCAAACCCCGCCTGTTCCGGCTGCCGGAACATGAGGCGATCATCAACCGCATGGGTTTCAACAATGCGGGGATCGACGCATTGCGTGAGCGACTGGCGTTGGTGCGCTATCGCGGCATCCTTGGCATCAACATAGGAAAGAACTTCGATACGCCCATCGAGCGGGCGGTCGATGACTACCTGCTCTGCCTCGACAAGGCTTATCCGCTGGCCAGCTACATCACGGTCAACATTTCGTCGCCCAATACCAAGAACCTGCGTCAATTGCAGGGAGCATCCGAACTCGACGCCCTGCTGGGCGCTTTGAAAGCCCGGCAGACCGCGCTTGCCGAAACGCACGGCAAGTACGTTCCGCTGGCGCTGAAGATCGCACCCGATCTCGACTCGGGCCAGATCGCCAACATCGCGGATGCCCTCCGGCGGCACCGGATCGACGCGGTCATCGCGACCAACACGACACTGGGTCGCGAAGGCGTCGAAACATCGCCCCTGGCGGCCGAAGCGGGCGGGCTTTCCGGCAGCCCGCTGTTCGAAAAGTCCACTGCCGTGATCCGCAGTCTTACCCATGCTTTGGGTGGGGAATTGCCCGTCATTGCTGCCGGCGGCATTACCAGCGGCAAGCGAGCGCGGGCCAAGCTGGAGGCGGGCGCCGCGCTCGTGCAAATCTACAGCGGGCTGATCTACAGGGGCCCGCAGCTGGTCGCCGAGTGCATTGAAGCTACCAGCATCTGAGCGCGGTACAATTTGTATCCGCATGTACCGATACCGTTAAAAGCGAGATAATTTGATCTCCACCAATTGTTGCGGAGCAACCGTGGCTTTCCGCACCTCATGACCAGCTATCTCTTCGTTGTTCTCGGCGCCGTCCTGGTCAACAACGTCGTCTTCGTCCGCATTCTCGGCTTGTGTCCTTTCATGGGCGTCTCCAAGAAGCTCGAGACAGCCGTTGGCATGGGGGCGGCCACCACCTTCGTCCTGACCATGGCCTGCGGGGCGAGCTTCGTCATTGATCGCTGGCTGCTGATACCCAATCAGCTCGAGTACCTGCGCACCCTGTCCTTCATCGTCACCATCGCCGCCATCGTGCAGCTCACGGAACTGGTGATCCAGAAGACCAGTCCGCTGCTGCACCAGGTGCTGGGCATCTACCTGCCGCTGATCACGACCAATTGCGCCGTACTCGGCATCCCGCTGCTCAACGTCAGCCTGCGTCATAACTTTCTTGAGTCGCTGCTGTTCGGCTTTGGCAGCGCGGTCGGCTTCACGCTCGCGCTGATCCTGTTCGCCGGCATCCGCGAACGGCTGGAAGCCGCAGACGTTCCAGTCCACTTCCGCGGTACGGCGATCGCCATGATTACCGCGGGCCTGATGAGCCTCGCCTTCATGGGTTTCGCCGGGCTGGACAAGTACAAGTAGCCATGCTCGAAGCAATTCTGGTCATGGCCTTCGGCGCCCTCGTGCTGGGCGCCGCGCTCGGCTACGCGGCGGTGCGGTTTCGCGTCGAAGGCGATCCGCTGGTCGAAAAGATCGACGCCATATTGCCGCAGACGCAATGCGGCCAGTGCGGCTTCCCCGGTTGCAAGCCATACGCCCAGGCCATCGCCAAGGGCGAGGCCGAAATCAACCAGTGCCCGCCGGGCGGTGAGGAAGGCATTCACAAGCTCGCCGATCTCCTCGGCCGCGAGTTCAAGTCGCTTTCCGCCGAACACGGCATCGAAAAGCCCAAGTCCGTCGCCGTCATCGACGAACAGGTTTGCATCGGTTGCACGCTGTGCATACAGGCCTGTCCGGTCGATGCGATCGTCGGTGCCGCAAAGCAGATGCACACCGTCGTGGCGCCGCTTTGCACCGGCTGCGAACTGTGCCTACCGCCCTGCCCGGTCGATTGCATCTCGATGCAATCGACCGGCGAGAGCGTGGAAAACTGGAAGTGGAAGTATCCCGTGGTCAAGATCAACCCGGCGCAGCGGGAGTCGACATGAGCGCACTGCAGCGCCTGTTCAAGTTTCACGGCGGCGTCAAGCCCGCGTACAACAAGGAAGCCTCGACCGGGCTGCCGATCGCCGTGGCGCCAACGCCGACTCTGCTCGTGATCCCGCTGCACCAGAGCATCGGCGGCATGCCCCGCCCGCTGGTGAAGGCGGGCGAACGCGTACTCAAGGGCCAGCGCATCGGCGGTGCCGACGGCAATGCGTCTTCGGCGGTGCATGCCTCGACCTCGGGCGCCGTGGTCGCCGTCGAAATGCGCCTGATGCCGCATACCTCGGGGCTTTCGGCACTCTGCGTGGTCATCGAGCCGGATGGCCGCGACGAATGGATTGCGCGCCAGCCCTTTGACTTCCGCAAGGCCTCGCCGACGCAGACCCGCGACTACCTGCGCGATGCCGGCGTCGTCGGACTGGGCGGGGCGGTGTTCCCCACCCACCTCAAACTCAATCCCGGAAAGCACGGAAAACTCGATACCCTGGTCTTGAACGGTGCCGAATGCGAGCCCTTCATTACCTGCGACGACGTGCTGATGCGCGAGCGCGCCGAAACGATCCTCAAGGGCGCGATCATCATGCGCGAGATGCTCAGCGCGAGGCAAGTGCTGATCGGCATCGAGGACAACAAGCCGGAAGCCATCGCCGCCATGGAAATCGCAGCCCAGGCCGCCAATCAGGCCGCCGGTGATTTGGCGATGCAGGTGGTCTCCGTGCCGACGCGCTATCCGGCGGGCGGCGCCAAACAGCTGATCCGGGTTCTGACAGGGATCGAGGTGCCGCACGGCAAGCGCTCGACCGACTATGGCGTGCAGTGTTTCAACGTCGGCACGGCATATGCTGTTTACGAGGCGATCGCGCTCGGGCAGCCGCTGATCTCGCGCATCGTCACCGTCGCCGGCAATGTGGGCCAGGCGCGCAACTATGAAGCGCTGTTCGGCACACCGATGCGCGATCTGGTGGCGCTCTGTGATCCGCTACCCGACAGCGACCGCGTGATCATGGGCGGTCCGATGATGGGCCTGTTGATGCCGGGCGATGAAGTCCCGGTGGTCAAGGCCACAAACTGCGTCCTGGTCGGATCCAGGAAACTGTTCCCGCCGCCGCCGCCCGAGATGCCCTGCATCCGCTGCGGCGAATGCGCCAAGGCCTGCCCTGCCGACCTGCAGCCGTTCGAGATGTACTGGTTCTCGCGGGCGAAGATTTTCGGCAAGGCCCAGGAATACAAGCTCTTCGACTGCATCGAATGCGGTTGCTGCGCCTACGTATGCCCGTCACATATTCCGCTGGTCGACTACTACCGCTTTGCCAAGAGCGAAATCTGGGCGCGCGAAGTCGACAAGGAGGCCGCCGACATAGCGCGCGAGCGTTACGAGTTCCGCCTGTTGCGCGAAGAGCGCGAGAAGCAGGAAAAGGCCGCCAAACTCGCGGCAAAGACCGCCGCCGGACGTGAAAAGGCGGCTGCGGCAATAGCCGAAGCTGCAAAGCCCGCCGCCACGCCGGAAGATGATACGAAGAAGGCGCTGATCGCGGCAGCACTCGAGCGCGCCAAGGCCCAGAAGGAGCAGGTGCACCCCGGGAACGTGAGCAACCTGACACCGGAACAGGAAGCGGAAGTTACTGCCATCGAGGCGCGCCGCGCGGAGATTCGCGAAATGGCCAAGCCGCACCTGCGGCAGGACGACTAGACAGGATCGTGACCCCTTCGTGAACAACTCTCCCTACTTCCTCAAACCCGCCAGTGTGCAATCCGTGATGCTGCGCGTGCTGGTCGCGCTGCTGCCGGGCATCGCCGCCTACGTCTGGTTTTTCGGGGCCGCGATCCTGGTGCAGATCGTGCTGGCATCCGTGACCGCATTGGCAGCGGAAGCCGTAATGCTCCGCCTGCGCGACAAGCCGGTGATGCTCTTTCTCAGCGACGGTTCAGCGCTGGTCACCGCATGGCTGATCGCATTGACCTTCCCATCGATCGCACCTTGGTGGCTGACCGTGCTCGGCACACTGCTCGCCATCGTTGTCGCCAAGCATCTCTATGGCGGACTGGGACAGAATCCCTTCAATCCGGCCATGGTGGCTTTTGCGCTGATGATCGTCGCCTATCCGCTGCTCATGTCGCAATGGCCGAAAGTGGACGCTACCGACTTTGCCGGGCAATGGGAGGCGATTTTCGGCAGCCGCCAGATACTCGATGCCATGACCATGGCCACACCGCTGGACGCGCTACGCACCGTCCTGCGTGATCCGGAACAGCGCGCGATGATTGGCGGTATCCTGGGTAGCAAGGCCACCTTTGGCAACGTCGGCGGCCGCGGCTGGGAGTGGATCGCAACCGGCTACTTCCTCGGTGGTTTGTATCTGCTCCAGCAGCGCATCATCACCTGGCACATGCCTACGGCCTTCCTGGCTACGCTGTTCGTGGTATCGGGCGCTTTCGCCCTCTACGAACCTGACCGCTTTGCCGGACCCGGCTTCCAGTTGTTTACCGGCGGCGCCATGCTTGCCGCCTTTTTCATCGTCACCGACCCCGTTTCCGGAGCCACCACGCCGAGAGGCAAACTGATCTTCGCCGCCGGCGTCGCGCTGCTGACCTGGATCATCCGCACCTTCGGCGCCTACCCGGATGGCATCGCCTTTGCGGTACTGCT
Source organism: Rhodocyclales bacterium (assembly GCA_026399435.1). Taxonomy (GTDB): domain Bacteria; phylum Pseudomonadota; class Gammaproteobacteria; order Burkholderiales; family Rhodocyclaceae; genus Sulfuritalea. The sequence continues at coordinate 41,448 of JAPLQX010000036.1, read as the reverse complement.
GATGAATATCGCAACCCCGCTGATCGACATGTACACGCAGCCGCCGGTGTTCGGACACAAGGACAAACGGGGAGACTCGCCATGAGCGAACCCATCGAAGTCACCCACCGCGAATCCAGCGTGCTGCGCATCTCGGTACGCACCGCCGCCATCATGCTGGCCTTTACCCTGGTGTTCACCGCGATGATGGCCGGCACCTACAAGGCAACCGAGCCGCTGGTAGCGGCCAGTGCGCTGGCCGAGAAGCTGCGACTGATCGGCGAGGTGCTGCCGCCCGGCGGCTACGACAACGACCTGATGGCCGATTCGATCATCCTGCCACGGCAAATAATTCTCGGGCTCGACGATGAAACGCGGATCTGGCGCGCGCGCAAAGGCGGAATGCCGGTGGCGCTGGTATTCGAAGCTGCCGCTCTGGATGGTTATTCCGGCCGCATCAGCCTGATACAGGCTGTCGATGCCGATGGCAGGCTGCTGGCCCTGCGCGTTACCGCCCACAAGGAAACACCGGGACTGGGTGACTATATCGACCCGAAGAAGGACAAGAACAAGACGCGGCCATGGATCACCCAGTTCAGCAACCTGGGCTTCGACACCGTGCCGCGTAAAAAATGGCGCGTGAAGAAAGACGGCGGCCGCTTCGACCAAATGACCGGAGCGACGATTTCCGCCCGCGCCGTCACCAACGCCAGCGGCCGCGCGCTGGCATGGGCGGTGGAGCATCGGGACAAGCTGTTCGCCCTGCCTGCCAACAGTCGATTTGAGGAGAGCAAGCCATGAGCGCCTACAAGGAAATTGCCTGGAACGGCATCTGGAAACAGAACACCATCCTCGCCCAGGTGCTGGGCCTGTGTCCGCTGCTGGCGGTGAGCAGCAACCTGGTCAATGCGGTGAGCCTCGGCCTGGCGACCATCGTCGTCATGATGCTTTCCAACTTCGCGATTTCCGCGCTGCGCGCCTTGATCCCCTACGAGATTCGCATTCCGGTCTTCATCCTGATCATCGCGGCGCTGGTCACGGTCATCGACCTCGCCTTCAATGCCTTCCTGCACGACATGTATCTGGTGCTCGGCATCTTCATTCCGCTGATCGTCACCAACTGCATCGTGCTGGCCCGCGTCGAAGCCTTCGCCGCCAAGAACGGCCTGCGCGCCGCGACGCTCGATGGCCTGGTCATGGGCATCGGCTTTGTCTGGGTCATAGCGCTGCTGGGCGCGGTGCGCGAGCTGATCGGTCAGGGCACGCTGTTTTCCGGCATCGAGATGATTTTCCCGACACTTTCCGGATTCCAGATATTGCCGGTGGAATATCCGGGCTTCCTGATCGCCATGCTGCCCCCCGGCGCCTTCTTCGTCCTCGGTCTGCTGATCGCCGGCCGCAACTGGCTCGATGCGCGCGCCAACGAGCGCATGCGCGAACAGCGCACTCACCATCAGGTCGAACACGCCACCTCTGCACCGGCATGACTCCGAAAAAGGTTCGCGAGTTCTTTTCCCGCCTTGCGGCGGCGACCCCGGAACCGAAAAGCGAACTCGAATACTCGACGCCCTATCAGTTGCTGGTCGCCGTGGTGCTTTCCGCGCAGGCCACCGACAAGGGCGTGAATCGCGCGACGCGCGCCCTGTTCCGCGCGCACCCGACGCCGCAAGCCATCGCGGCGCTGGGCGAGGAAGGCCTGGCCGAGTACATTCAGACCATCGGCCTCTATCCGACCAAGGCCAAAAACGTCGTGGCCCTGTCGCACCTGCTGCTCGAACGCCACGGCGGCGAAGTGCCGCACGACCGCGCCGCGCTCGAAGCCCTGCCCGGCGTCGGCCGCAAGACCGCCAACGTGGTGCTCAACATCGCCTTCCACGAACCCACCATCGCCGTGGACACGCACATCTTTCGCGTCGGCAACCGCACCGGCTTGGCCGCGGGGAAAACCGTCGTCGACGTCGAACAGAAGCTGCTCAAGGTGGTGCCCGACGAATTCCGCATGCACGCCCACCACTGGCTGATCCTGCACGGGCGCTACACCTGCAAGGCACGCTCGCCGGATTGCGTGCATTGCAGCGTGTTCGATCTCTGTGCCTTCAAGGAAAAGAATGTTTAATCCCAGCCGTGACCAAGCCCGCCAGTTCCTGATCGGCGCCTGGGCCAAGCGCCGCAGCAGGCTGCCGGGCACGTCCATGGACACGCTGGCGGCCGACCTCGTCGAGCTGCACCCCGAATACCACGCCCTGCTCGAAGCCGAAGATGCGCTGACCCGCGAATGGACGCCCGAGCAAGGCGAGACCAATCCCTTCCTGCATCTGTCGCTGCATCTGGCCATTGAGGAACAGCTTTCGATCGACCAGCCGCCGGGCATCCGCGCCGCCTTCAACACCCTGCAAAGCAGGCGCGGCGACCGCCACGAGGCGCTGCACGCGGTGCTCGAGTGCCTGGGTGAAATGATCTGGCGCTCGCAGAAGAGTGGCCTGCCGCCGGATGGTGACAGCTACGTCGACTGCGTGCGACGCAGTGCGGGCTGAAAGTCGGCGCTGGCGAGCGCTTTGCGTACCTGGAATTCCGCTTTGCGGGCAGGCAACGGCAAACTGCGCGGCGAAATGCGCGGCGACAAGAAGCCCACACTGCGATAATCTATCGCTTCAACCCTGAAAGAGAAGACCATGCGCTTTGAAGGAACCGACACCTACGTCGCCACGCCCGACCTGATGCTGGCGGTGAACGCCGCGATCACCCTGCAACGCCCGCTGCTGATCAAGGGCGAGCCCGGCACCGGCAAGACCATGCTGGCCGAAGAGGTCGCCGGAGCATTGGGCGTGCCGCTGCTGCAATGGCACATCAAGTCCACCACCAAAGCGCAGCAGGGCCTCTACGAATACGACGCGGTGTCGCGCCTGCGCGATTCGCAGCTCGGCGACGAGAAGGTCAAGGACATTTCCAACTACATCGTCAAGGGCGTGCTGTGGCAGGCTTTCGAACAGGGCCGACCTTCCGTGATCCTGATCGACGAAGTGGACAAGGCCGATATCGAATTCCCCAACGACCTGCTGCGCGAGCTCGACCGCATGGAATTCCATGTCTACGAGACGCGCGAAACCATCCGCGCCGCCGTGCGCCCGATCGTCATCATCACCTCCAACAACGAGAAGGAACTGCCCGACGCCTTCCTGCGCCGCTGCTTCTTCCACTACATCAAGTTCCCCGACAAAGAGACCATGGCGCGCATCGTCGACGTGCACTTCCCCAAACTCAAGCAGAACCTGCTGCGCGAAGCCATGGAAGTCTTTTTCGAACTGCGCGAAGTGCCGGGCATGAAGAAGAAGCCCTCGACCTCGGAACTCCTCGACTGGCTCAAGCTGCTGGTCGCCGAAGATATTCCGCCGGAAGCCTTGCGCTCGAAGGACCGCAAGACCGTGGTGCCACCGCTTGCCGGCGCCTTGCTGAAGAACGAGCAGGATGTGCATCTGTTCGAGCGGCTGGTATTCATGGCACGCCAAAACCGTTAGACCGGCGATGCTGATCGACTTCTTCCTCCACCTCAAGGCAAAGAAACTCCCCGTTTCCACGCGCGAGTTCCTCACGCTGCTGGAGGCCCTGAAGGAGCATGTCGCGAGCAATTCGATCGACGACTTCTACTTCCTCGCGCGCACCTGCCTGGTCAAGGACGAAACGCACTACGACAAGTTCGACCAGGCCTTCGGCGAATACTTCAAGGGTGTGCAGCACGTCCCCGGCCTCGACGCCGACGTTCCCGAAGAGTGGCTCAAGATGCTGATGAAAAAGCATCTGACGCCCGAGGAAAAAGCCAAGCTGGAAAAGCTCGGCTGGGACAAGCTGATGGAGGAATTCAAGAAGCGCCTGGCAGAGCAGAAGGAGCGCCACGCCGGCGGCAGCAAGTGGATCGGCACCGGCGGCAGTTCGCCCTTCGGCCACGGCGGCTACCACCCCGAAGGCATCCGCATCGGCGGCGAATCGGCGGGCAACCGCACCGCGATCAAGGTCTGGGAAAACCGCGAATACCGCAACCTCGACGACACCGTCGAGCTCGGCACGCGCAACATCAAGATCGCCCTGCGCCGCCTGCGCCGCTTCGCCCGCGAGGGCGCCGAGGACGAACTCGACCTCGACGGGACGATTGCCGGCACCGCGCGCAACGCCGGCTGGCTCGACATCAAGATGCGCCCCGAGCGCCACAACAAGGTCAAGGTGCTGCTCTTCCTCGACATCGGCGGCTCGATGGACGATCACATCAAGGTCTGCGAGGAACTCTTCTCCGCGGCCAAGAGCGAGTTCAAGCACCTCGAGTATTTCTACTTCCACAACTGCATTTACGACTACGTCTGGAAGGACAACCGGCGGCGCCATGGCGAGCGCTTTCCGCTGTGGGACGTGATGCACAAGTACGGCGAGGACTACAAGGTAGTGGTGGTCGGCGATGCCACCATGAGCCCCTACGAAGTGCTCCAGCCCGGCGGCTCCGTCGAATATTCCAACGAGGAAGCCGGCGCGGTATGGTTGCAGCGCATGCTCGACACCTGGCCGCGCGCCGTCTGGCTCAACCCCGAGCCCGAGCGTTTATGGGACTATCGCCATTCCATCGAACTGATACGGACGATTTTCAACAGCCGCATGTTCCCGCTGACGCTCGCCGGGCTGGAGCGCGCCATGCGGGAGCTGAACAAATAGCAGTCTTTTCAGGAGGACACACCATGAATCTGCGCCGCAAGCTGTTGAAAGCCCTCGCTGCCGCCGGTATGTTCGGCCCCGCGGGAATATCCGGACTGATCAGCAATGCCCTGGCCAAGGGCAATGCGCCCGTGGCGCCGGGCCTGCACAAGCTGCGCGGCACGGTCACGGTGAATTCGAAGCCGGCAAGCGAAGGCCAGCTAGTCGGTGCCGGCGATACGATCGTCACCGGACCGGGCAGCGAAGCGATCTACGTCATCGGCCAGGACGCCTTCCTGCAAAGGGAAAGCTCGACCATCAGTTTTGGCGCCGACGCGGCGCAGAACCTGATGCGCATTGTCAGCGGCAAGATCCTCTCGGTATTCGGCAAGGGCCCGCGCACGATCCAGGCGTCGACCGCCACGATCGGAATTCGCGGCACCGGCTGTTACATCGAGGACGAAGGAGCGGGCACTCAATCGCGCACCTATTTCTGCCTCTGTTACGGCAGCGTCGAACTGACGCCCTCTGCCGCGCCGCAGGAACGCGAAAGCTACAGCACGACGCACCACGACAAGCCGATGTACATCCACAACGACATGAAGATGCCGAAAATGATGGTGCCGGCCGGAGTCATCAACCACAGCGACGACGAACTCAAGCTGCTGGAAAGCCTCGTGGGACGCTGGCCGCCCTTCTACGGACAAGGCGGACCGCGTTACTGAAAAACGACTGCCTCGGGGCGGCCGTTTCGCGGATCACTCCGCATCGAACATCGGCGGCGCGACCTTGATGATTTCCGCTATCGTCGTCAGGCCCGCCGCGACCTTTTTCGCGCCGGCGATGCGCAACGGCTTCATGCCTTCGCGCATGGCCTGCTCGCGAAGTTTGGCAAGCTCGGCGCCATTCGCCACCAGCCGCTTGATCTCGACCGACATCGGCATGATCTCGTAGATCCCGACGCGCCCCTTGTAGCCCGTCATGCGGCATTCGAGACAACCCACCGGATGGTAGAGCTGGGCCGGCTTGCTGGACTTCCAGGGCGCCACCAGCGCGGTCCAGGCCGCGTCGTCCTCGGCGCGCATGCCGCCGGCCTGCTTGCAGTGCGGGCAGAGCGTGCGGATCAGGCGCTGCGCCATGACGCCGAGCACGGTCGCCGACAGCAGATAGGGCGGCACGCCCAGGTCGACCAGCCGCGTCATCGCCGAAGGCGCATCGTTGGTGTGCAAGGTGGACAGCACCAGATGGCCTGTCAGGGCCGCCTGGATCGCCATGTCGGCGGTTTCCAGATCGCGGATCTCGCCGACCATGATGATGTCCGGGTCCTGCCGCATCAGGGAGCGGATACCCTCGGCAAAGCCCATGCCGATGTCCGGCAGGATCTGCACCTGGTTGAAGGAACCCTCGACCATTTCGATCGGGTCTTCCAGCGTGCATACATTCACTTCGGGCGTCGCCAGCTGCTTCAGGGTCGAATACAGCGTCACGGTCTTGCCGCTGCCGGTCGGGCCCGTCACCAGAATGATGCCGTTGGGCTGCTTCGACATATCGTGCCACAAGGCTGATTCCTCATCGGCAAAGCCCATTTCGGAAAAATCGCGGACCAGAACCTCCGGGTCGAAAATCCGCATTACCAGCTTTTCGCCAAACGCAGTCGGCAAGGTCGACAGGCGCAGTTCGATTTCCTGCCCATCCTGTGTGCGGGTCTTGATCCGGCCATCCTGCGGGCGGCGCTTTTCCACCACATCCATGCGACCGAGAATCTTGATGCGGCTCGTCATCGCGCTGAGCACCGCCATTGGCATCTGGTATACCTGATGCAGGACGCCATCGATGCGGAAACGCACGATGCCCAGATCGCGCCGCGGCTCGACATGAATATCCGAGGCGCGCTGCTCGAAAGCGTATTGCCAGAGCCAATCGACGATGGTCACGATGTGCTGGTCGTTGGCGTCGAACTGCTTGTTGCCCTTGCCCAGTTCCACCAGCTGTTCGAAGTTCGACGCGCCGCCGGAGATATTGCCCTTGCTCATCGCGCCCTTGATCGACTTGGCCAGGTTGTAGAACTCCACCTGGTAACGCGTGATGTCATCCGGATTGCTGATCACGCGGCGGATGTCCTTGCGCAGGATCGGCTGCATCTCCGCTTCCCACCCCCGCTGGAACGGTTCGGCCGTGGCGATAACCACCTCATGCGCCTTGACGTCAACCGGCAGGATGCGAAAGCGCGTCGCATAGGCGTTGCTCATCACTTCCGTGATTGCCGAGAAATTGATCTTCAGCGGATCGATGTGCAGATAGTCCAGTCCCGACCACTTCGCCAGCCATTGCGTCAGCCCATCCAGATCGAGCACTCGATTCGGGGGTTGCAGGGACTTCCAGCGCTGCTCCGCAATCACGATCAGCGGATGCACGTCACCCTTGTAATAGCGCCGCTCCTGCTTGAAGCGGGCGGCTTCGTCGGCAGCGACCAGCCCGTCGGCGACGAGGGCGTCGACCATTTCAGGCAAGGTCAGTCGGTGTTCCTTGGGCGGAGCCTGGTTCATGGCAGAAAGTCGGCGCTGGCGATACGGCGAACTATAGCCGACAACCCGGCTCCGCCTCAATGCCGGGGTATGATTCGATCCAAATCGTTGGGGAGAAACCGCATGAAAGCGAAGCTTCAGTGGAGGCTATCCCACCAGGGGATACCGTCTCCGGCCGGCGCCGGAGACATAACGCCGGCTTTATCGGCGTTAAGCGCAGCGGTCGGAACTAAAACACTGCTGGCGCTGGCCGCAGGCGCCCTGCTCTCGCTGCCCGCCTTCGCCCAGTCCGCCGTCGATTACTGCGCCAAAGCGCGCGATCCGGTCCGCTGCGAGGCGCGCCAGGCGGCCCTGAAGAACTGCGCCGACAAGCGCCGAGCGGAAAAGCAGGCCTGCCTCGAAGCGAGCATCCCGCCCATGGATTGCAGCAGGGCGCAGAATCCCCAAAGCTGCGAAGCCGCCCAAAAGGCCAAGGAAGTCTGCAAGGGCAAGGCCGGCAAGGAACTGAAGAAGTGCCTGCGCGACGAACAGCCGAAAAAGAAGAAGAAGCCGAAGAAGCAGCAGCCCGCCGGTTAACTCGAAGCCGAGTCCTTATCGTTCAGGCCGATGCTCACCGGCCTGCGTAATGCGCGCCGGCCATGACGAAGGGAAGCACCAGCTCGGGAATGAGATAGCCGAGCCATACCGCCGTCGGCTTGGGCAGGCCCACCTTGCTGATGGACAGAAGCCGGCCCACACCTGCCAGGAGCACACCGAGCGCCAGCAGATAGATCAGAAATCCCTGCTGGCGGATAGTCAGCGCTGCCCACAGGCAGATGAGGCCCGTCGAGAGATACACCCCGGCCATGAAGCGGTGAACGTTGTCGAGCCGGGGCGACGTATCGGGCTGGCCCAGGTACATCTGCAGCGAACCGCCGAAGATGGCAATGGCCGCCACCAGGAACAGGCAGACCTGAACGATGGCTTGGCTGGTAGTTAGCGCGATTTCGGTGGGCATGGTTTGTTCTCCAATGGGAGGCCTACGGTTTTAATTCACCGGTGCTGTGCGGGATGGAATCGCCGTACCGCCAGCGCCGACTCCTGACTCCGTGTGCAAACACGCCACGAGGGCGTTGCTCTCAAGACAGCCCGAGCGTCAGCGATGCGCCGATGACGCGAGCTTGAGGCCGAGACCGATCATGACTCCGCCGGCGAGACGATCCATCCAGGCCTTGCAGCGCAGATAGACACTGCGCGGACGCTCGGACGCCAGAGCCAGCGCCACCAGCGAGTACCACCCGGCCTCGACCAGGAAGACCAGCACGACCAGCGTGATGTCGAAGGCCAGCGGCTGCGCACCGGGCAGGAAGGCAGCGAAGACACTGGCGTAGACGATCGACGTCTTTGGATTGCTGATCTGCGTCGTGAAGCCCAATGCCAGCGCCCGCGTCGTCCGGGTCGCCGGACGCTCGGCAAGGTCCCCGATCATGAGCGGATGTTTCGCGGACGCCCAGATCCGATAGCCCAGATACGCCAGGTAAAGACCGCCGATCAGCTTGAGAACGAGGTAGAGCGACGGCACCGCAAGCAGCAGGGCGCGCAGGCCGAGCAACGCGGCAACGGCGAATACGACACCGCCCGCCCCCATGCCGAGCGCGGCGGCAATACCCTCACGCCGCGAAGCGCAGACAGCGGTCCGCGCCACCATGACGAAGCTCGGACCGGGACTCACAACGCCGACGGTGAGCGCCGCGAGGATTCCGAGCAGGGCGGGCAGGTCTTGCATGGTTCGATAGGAGATTCCGCGATGGGCTGATCAAGCCGCCGACTTCATCACGAAGTCCGCGCGAATTTCATCGAAAGGCACGGCGAGTTTGCCGTCCGGAGTCTTTTCCACCATGCCGACCTCGATCATTGCCGAGGCGTCGTCATGAACCCGCTTCACATCGCGCCCCAAGGCACGCGCCAGAGCGCGCACACCGAGCGGCCCAAGCTTTTGCAGGCACTCGATCAACTCCCAGCGCTTGGGCGTGAGAACGCGGAACAAGGCGGCAGGCGATTCAAAATCGAAATGCTCGCCCTTGTATTTTCCGCTGTTCCAGGCCGAAAGGAATCCGGCGCGCAACCCCTTCAGCGACTCGTCAGCCTTGCGGATACGGATGCTTGCGGTTCTCATCGTTCTGCCCTCCTCTCTTCAACCTCACGCAAAAAATCGTTAATCATCTCTATCGCCGTGCCGCCAGCGCCGACTTTCGGGGAGCGCACAACGATGCTCAAACAAAACCGAACCCGACCCTATATCACTCAAACCGACCCCTAGTCGCCTTTCTCAAGCGACAGGCCGGTTATTCAAGATGGAGTTTGCTAATCCCAATCGCTACCTTCGCCCTTCTGTCTTGGGCGGTCGTAGTTGTACCGCTTTCCATGCATAAAAAAGAGATTGTTTTTTTGCCCGTCGTCAACGATAGAAATGTAAGCCCTGACATAACCGCTTCGATGACGCTTTCCGAACGTATCAATGTAATCAGCATGGCCAAATATCCAAAGGCACTTCCTCCCGCATTTAACGTCAGTGAGGTCTTGTCCGCGCAAAGGAAAGCATCTTGTATAGAAAAAAGTCTCGTTTGTAACCAAGAAAGCGTTTGGGATGGAATCGGCCGTGCGTGGCGCGATCGAATAGGGGAACGGTTCAGGCAGAAGCTCATCGTTTTCCAGGACTTTCGCGCCGATCCTTACGTCGGTGACGCTGGCTGGGGTGTGCCCGTGATTCTTAACCTCAACTTCAACCTCAAACGACTCTTCGTTCTTCTCAAACCATCGCACCCCAGGCGATACATGCGACATTTTTACGTAAGCCCGTTCGGCGAGCATCACAGCGTTAGCACTGGTATTTGCGGCTTCAGCGGCTTTCCCGGCGTCTTTGGTGGCTCGGGCCATCAATGTCAATTGCCATACAAACAAACCAATTTGAATCCCGGCAACGAGAATCATGCAACCACTAAAAACAGCAAGCAAAAAAGTATATTCGACCAGATCGGTATCTACTTTCGCTTTTATTTCGCGCTCTTTTGCGTCTTTATCGGCTTGCTCTTTGTCCTGCTTGGTAGTTACATCGCCTTTCACAAAGACAGGGGAATTTTGGGTGCCTCTTTGTTCTCCTTTGGATTGTTGATTCCCTTGATCAATTTCTATCTTTTGTGGAATCGCCTTCTCTGGGGTGTCTGACCATGCGAATCCAGACACCAACACTAGGCTGAGAAATAGCCAACGCATATTCAACATGCCCGTATTGCCGCGCCGAAGGTGGGGCTAAATGGGGTCAGTATCGGCAAGTATTTCATACCCATGTCCTGATCTAAAACACCGCATTATGTGCGACCGAGCAGATATCGTTCCGCTCGCCGTCCCGCCAGCGCCGACTTCTGGCCACTCATCCCACCGCCCGCGGCATCGGCGCCACATTCCAGATCGTCTTCGCGTACTGGGCTATCGTCCGGTCCGAGGAAAACTGCCCCATGCCCGCCACATTGAGGATGGCCTTCTGCGTCCAGGCCGCGGGGTCGCGATAGAGCTGCCCCACCTTTTCCTGACAGGCCATGTAGGACGCATAGTCGGCCAGCAGCAGGTAGTGGTCGCCCTGGGCGGTCAGCGTGTCGAACACCGGCTTGTAGCGGTCGCGGTCCTCGGGCGAAAAGAAGCCGTCGCGGATCATGTTCAGGGCCTGCTTCAGTTCGGCGTTGCCGTCGTAGTGCTGCCACGGGTTGTGGCCGGCGGCATAAAGGGCCGCGACTTCGTCCGCGGTCATGCCGAAGATGAAGATGTTTTCCGCGCCGACTTCGTTGCGAATCTCGACATTGGCGCCGTCCAGCGTGCCGATGGTGAGCGCGCCGTTGAGCGCCAGCTTCATGTTGCCGGTGCCCGAGGCTTCGGTGCCCGCCGTGGATATCTGCTCCGAGAGGTCCGCCGCGGGGATGATGGATTGCGCGTTGGTGACGTCGTAGTTCGGGATGAACACCACCTTGAGCAGGTCGCGCACCAGCGGATCGTTGTTCACGATGTCGGCCACGTCGTTGATGAGCCGGATGATGAGCTTCGCCATGCGGTAGCCGGGCGCGGCCTTGCCGCCGAAGATCACCGTGCGCGGCGGCGCATCGCCGCCGGCGCGGAGGCGGTTGTAGAGCGTGATGACATGCAGCAGGTTGAGCAACTGCCGCTTGTATTCGTGGATGCGCTTGATCTGCACGTCGAACAGGGAATCCGGATCGACCTTGATCCCGAGCCGCTGCTCGATGATTGCGCCGAGACGAACCTTGTTGTCGCGCTTGACGCGCACGAATTCCTCGCGGAATCCGGCATCGTCGGCGAGCGGGTTCAGGCGCCGCAACTGGTCGAGGTCCTTGAGCCAGTCGCGGCCGATATGGCTGGTGATCAGCTGCGACAACGCCGGATTGGCCTGGTTGAGCCAGCGCCGCGGCGTCACGCCGTTGGTCATGTTGACGATCCTGTCCGGCCACAGGCGGTGGAAGTCGGCAAAGATGGTTTCCTTCATCAGGCGGGTATGGATTTCCGCGACGCCATTGACCGTGTGGCTGCCGACGATGGCCAGGTGCGCCATGCGGATGCGCTTGCCCTTGGCCTCGTCGATCAAGGACATGCGCTGCCACAGCGCCGGATCGCCCGGGTAATGGTGCATCACGTCCTTCAGGAAGCGGTGGTTGATTTCGTAGATGATCTGCAGGTGGCGCGGCAGCACGCGCTCGAACAGCGGCACCGGCCAGGTTTCCAGCGCCTCGGGCATCAGGGTGTGGTTGGTGTAGGCGAAGACGCGCGTGGTGATGCCCCAGGCATGCGCCCAGTCGAGGTGATGCTGGTCCATCAGGATGCGCATCAGTTCGGGCACGGCGATCGACGGATGCGTGTCGTTGAGCTGGATCGCCACCTTGTCCGGCAGCTGGTCGAGCGGCGTCTCCGACTTGGCGAAGCGGTAGAGCACATCCTGCAGCGAGGCGCTGACGAAGAAGTACTGCTGCTTGAGCCGCAGTTCCCGTCCCATCTCGGTGGTGTCGTCGGGATAAAGCACCTTGGACAGGTTCTCGGATTCGTTCTTGTCCTCCACCGCGGCGATGTAGTTGCCCTCGTTGAAATACTTGAGGTCGAAGTCGCGGCTGGCCTTGGCTGCCCAGAGCCGCATGTTGTTCACCGTGCCCGTGTCGTAGCCGGGAATCGGGTAGTCGTAGGCCATCGCCATGACGTCGTCGGTGTCGACCCACTGGTAGTTCTTCTGGCCGTGCGCGTCGGCGTAATCCACCACCCGACCGTGGAACTTCACCTGGTACAGCACTTCGGGGCGAGGGAACTCCCAGGGATTGCCGTAGCGCAGCCAGTTGTCCGGATGCTCCACCTGCTGGCCTTCCTCGACGCCCTGGTGGAACATGCCGTACTCGTAGCGGATGCCGTAACCGTAGCCGGCGATACCCATGGTCGCCATTGAATCGAGGAAGCAGGCTGCCAGGCGTCCGAGGCCGCCGTTGCCCAGCGCGGCGTCCTGTTCCATCTCGCGGATGTTGTCGATGTTCAGTCCCATCGCCAGCAGAGCCTCGCGAAATTCCTTGTCGCAGCCCAGATTCATCATGCCGTTGATCAGCGTGCGGCCCATCAGGAATTCCATGGAGAGGTAATAGACCCGCTTGCGGTCCTGCACGTAGTAGCTGCGCATGGTCTCCATCCAGCGCTCGATCATGCGCTCGCGCAGCACCGCGGCGGCGCTGTAGAACCAGTCGCGATCGGTGGCGGTGATGGGGTCCTTGCCGATCGAGTAGGTCAGGCGGTGGTACAGCGAGCGCCTGATTGACGGAACGTCGGTCGCAGGACGGTCGAGATCAGGCAGGACGGACGGCTTCTTCATGGTGTGCTCCCACTCAAAACACGGGGATCATGATACTCGCCGGGCCGCAATCCGCCGACAGGGAATCTCTGTCGGCTGGCTTATGCGGAGAAAACTGTTTGCAGGACCGCACTCGCCTTATCGCCAGATCGTTGCGAATTTTTTAGCCGATTGCTACCCACGGAATTGCCTTGCGGGTATGCTGTAACCATGCTCGCTGTAATGTAATATGCACAAAGTAATATGCAAGGTGGCTGCGATGAATGCTTTGGTATTACATATTCCCATTGCCATAACACGTCCGACTGCCACCAGGCCGTATGGGAAGGCTTGGGCGGCATGAAGCCCGCATTGGCCATCGGCCTGCGCGGCCGCCTGATCCTGCTGTTGCTGCTGGTATTTGCCATGTTGACGAGCCTGGTCGCATGGAACTTCGTCGACGAGCGCAGGCAGCACATCGACGCCGCCAAGGCAGAACTTCTCGGCCGGGTCAGAGTGATCGCCGCCCGGCAGCAGTCCCTCGTCGCGCAGGCCGACGCGATCCTGAACAGTCTGATGCAGAGCCCCGAATTGCAGCCGGGGGCGCCCGCCGCGGCATGCGGGCGCTTCCTTTCCACGCGGCTGCAGCTGCAACCCGCGTTCGTTCAGGCCGGCCGCACACTGCCGGACGGCGAGCTCACCTGCACGGCAGTTCCCGCCACGGGCCGCGTTAGTTTCGCCGACCGCGCCTGGTTCAAGCTGGCACTTCAGTCGCACGGCATGGTCGTCAGCGACGTGATGCAGGGCCGTATTCTCGGCAAGCCGGTCATCGTTTTCGCCAAGGCCATGCGCGACGAGGCCGGGCGCGTCACGGGCGTTCTCTTCCTGTCGCTCGACCTGGTCTGGCTGCAACACGAACTGGGGACCACCCGACTGCCGGAAGGCACCCGGCTGGTGGTGGTGGATGCCGTGGGCACCATAGCCGTGCGCCATCCCGATGCCGAGGGTTCGGTCGGCAAGAATATCGTGACGCAACCACTGTGGTCGCGCATTCAGGCCGCGGGTGACGAAGGCACGGCCGAGGAAACAGACATGTACGGGAAGCGCCGGCTGTTCGCCTTTACGAAACTGCTGAACACCGTGTCCGGCCCGAATTACATGTGGCTGGATCAGCCGCAAGAAGCGGTCGAGATTCCGGCGCTGCGCGCGGCCTTGCTCAACTTCGGCATCACGCTGGCGGTGATCCTTGCCACGCTCGGGCTGGTGGTCTGGGGCGGCGGCCGCCTGGTGGTGCGTCCCCTGTTGGCGCTATCGCAGGCGGCGGCACGCTTTGGCGCCGGAGATCTCGACGCGCGCACCGGGCTGCCGCACACCGACGACGAGATCGGGCGGCTGGCGAAGATCCTGGATGAAACGGGTGCCGACATCCAGGAAAGAGAGCGCATGCTGGCCAATGCCAACCGTGCCCTGCGTGTTCTATCCGCCAGCAATCGCGTCCTGAGGGATGTACATGACGAACAGGAACTGCTGCGCGACATGTGCCGGGCCGTCACGGAAGCAGGCGGCTACCGCATGGCCTGGGTGGGCTATGCGGAAAGCGATAAGCGTGTGCGGCCGGTAGCGTCATGGGGCGCCGAGGCAGACTTTCTCGACGGCATAAACGTCACCTGGGACGAAACGGCATCCGGCCGCGGGCCGGTCGGCAAGGCGATCCGCCTCGGCATTCCGGTCGTGGCCAACGACATGATGACCGACCCGGATTACGCGCCCTGGCGGGAACGGGCGCAGCGCTACGGCTTTGCTTCGGCGCTGGCCCTGCCGTTGCGGCTCGACGGCATCGTCATCGGTGCGCTCTGCATCTACGCCACGGAGCCGGATGCCTTCGACGAGGAGGTGATAAAACTGCTCGGCGAGGCGGCGGGCGATCTGGTCTACGGCATCGCCACGCAGCGCGCGGAAGTGAAGCACGAACGCACACGCTTGGAACTGAAACAGCTGGAAAACAGGGATACGCTCATCCTCGACTCGACTGGCGAGGGCATTGTCAGTCTGGACCGGGAGGGACGCATCATCTTCATCAATGCGGCCGGCACGGCGATGCTGCAGCGGACCATGGAAGATACCGCCGGCCAGACCTTGCACGCCCTGCATCACCACACACGGGCCGACGGCACGCCATACCCGCTCGAAGAATGCCCGATCGACGCGACCTGTCGCGACGGAACCACGCGCCGCGTGGCCGACGAGACGTTCTGGCGCAAGGACGGCACGAGCTTTCCCGTCGACTGTGTCAGCACGCCACTGCGCGACGAGCGGGGCGATCTGGCGGGTGCGGTGGTGGTCTTCCGCGACATCACCGAGCGCAAGAGAACTGAACTGGCATTGCGCGAGAACGAGGCGCGGTACCGCTCGCTGGTCGAGAACAACATGGACGGCGTTCTCCTGACCACGCCGGACGGCGACATCCTCGCTGCGAATCCCGAGGCCCAGCGGATTTTTGGCTATACCGAAGACGAGTTGCGCAAGATCGGCCGACAAGGCATGGTTGATGCGACGGACCTCCGTCTGGCCGCGGCGCTGGCGGAGCGCGAGCAAACGGGGCGATTCAGAGGTGAGCTGACGATGATCAGAAAGGACGGCGTCCGGTTTCCTGCCGAGCTGTCTTCCCTCGTATTCAAGGACGAGAACGGCCGGACGATGACCAGCATGATCGTGCGCGACATCACCGAGCGCACGGCAGCCGAGGAACAGCTGCGCTTGAGCGCGCAGCTTCTGGACAGCACCGCCGACTCCATCTTCGTGACGGATCTGGACGGCAACTTTGTTTACCTGAATGAAGCCGCCTGGAAATCGCGCGGCGACACGCGGGACGAACTGATGGCAACGAATCTGCGTGCGCTCGCCCTGCCGGAGTATGCAAACGAAATCGAGGCCCGGCTCGGGGATCTGATGGAAACAGGCCACGGCATCTTCGAATCCGAGCACTACCGCAAGGACGGTTCGGTCATGCCGGTCGAGATCAGTGCCAGTTTCGTCGATCTGGGCGGGCGGAAACTCCTTCTTGCCTCGGTGCGCGACATCACTGAGCGCAAGCGGGCCGAGCAGGATCTCCACGACAGCGAGGAACGCTTCGGCGTCGCCATGGAAAACATTCGTGACGCCTTCATCGTCATCGCCGGCGAAGGGGAAAAAATTGTGCTGTGGAATTCCTCCGCCGCCGCAATGTTCGGCTACGACAAGGACGAGGCGATCGGCCAGCCGCTGCACCAGCTCATCGTGCCGCCCCGCTTCCGGGAAGCGGCGCACGCCGGCCTGGCACATTTCGTCCGCACCGGCAAGGGCGCGGCTATCGGCAAAACGCTCGAAATGGCAGCCCTGCGCAGAAACGGAACGGAATTCCCGATCGAGCTGTCTCTCTCGGCATTGCGGCTTGGCGGCCGCTGGCATGCCGCCGGCCTCATCCGCGACATCACCGAACGCATGGCCGCCGAGGTGCAACTGCGCAAGCTCTCGCTGGCCGTCGAGCAGAGTCCGGAAAGCATCGTCATCACCAATGTGGATGCCCAGATCGAATATGTGAACGAGGCATTCCTCCGCACCACCGGCTACGACCGCGAGGACGTGATCGGCCAGAATCCGCGCATTCTCCACTCGGGCGCCACGCCGCCGGAAACCTATCTGGCGATGTGGGACGCCCTGACCGAGGGCCGGCCCTGGAAGGGCGAGTTCAACAACCGCCGCAAGGACGGCAGCGACTATGTGGAATTCGCCATCGTCACGCCCATCCGGCAGGCCGATGGGAGGATCACCCACTACGTCGCGGTGAAGGAAGACATCACAGAGAAAAAACGCATCGGCGCTGAACTCGACAACCACCGTCACCACCTGGAGGATCTGGTCATGCAGCGCACGTCCGAGCTGGAGGAGGCCAAGGCGGTCGCCGAAGCCGCCAACCACGCCAAGAGCGCTTTCCTCGCCAACATGAGCCACGAGATCAGAACGCCGATGAACGCCATCATCGGCCTGACCCACCTGCTGCGGCGCGCCGGGGCGACGCCCGAACAGGCCGAACGCCTGACCAAGATCGACGGCGCCGCGCAGCACCTGCTGTCCATCATCAACGACATCCTCGACCTGTCCAAGATCGAGGCCGGCCGGCTGCGGCTGGAAAGCACCGACTTCCACCTCTCCGCGATACTGGACAACGTCCTCTCCCTCATCGGCGAGCAGGCCGCGACGAAGGAATTGACCCTGGCCGTGGATACCGACAGCGTGCCCCTCTGGCTGCGCGGCGACCCCACGCGGTTGCGCCAGGCTCTGCTCAACTATGCCAGCAACGCGATCAAGTTCACCGAGCGCGGCACCATCAGCCTGCGCGCCCGGCTGATCGAGGAAAACAACGACGAACTGCTGGTGCGCTTCGAGGTGGTGGACACCGGCATTGGCATCGCCCCGCATAAACTGCCCCGGCTGTTCCAGGCCTTCGAGCAGGCCGACACCTCGACCACGCGCAAATACGGCGGCACCGGCCTCGGCCTCGCCATCACCCGCCGCTTGGCGCAACTGATGGGCGGCGAATCCGGCGTCGACAGCACGTGGGGAACGGGCAGCACCTTCTGGCTCACCGCCCGCCTGCAGCGTGGCCACGGCGTCATGCCTGCAGTCCCGGCCACGGGCGAAGCCGACGCCGAAACACGGCTACGCCTGCGCCACAGCGGCGCGCGGCTGCTGCTGGCCGAGGACAATCTGATCAACCGCGAAGTGGCGCTGGAACTGCTGCACGGCGCGGGACTGGCCGTGGATACTGCGAAGGACGGGCGCGAGGCGGTGAAAATGGCTCGCACCGGCGCCTACGATCTGATCCTGATGGACGTGCAGATGCCCACCATGGACGGCCTCGAAGCGACGCAGGCGATCCGCGCGCTACCGGGATGGGAAACGAAACCCATCCTGGCGATGACGGCCAATGCCTTCGACGAGGATCGCCGCGCCTGCCTGGCGGCGGGCATGGACGACTTCGTCGCCAAGCCGGTCGATCCGGATGCGCTGTTCGCCGCGCTGCTGAAGTGGCTGCCGCAACACACGGCCGCCGTCCCGCCGGCGCGGTACGTCCCTTCGGAAGCTCTTGCGACAGCGACGGATGACGACGCCGAATTGCACCGTCGCCTGGCGACCATCCCCGGCATCGACCTCACGCGCGGGCTGGAGATGGTGCGCGGCAAGACGGAAAAGTATGTCCGACTGCTGGGCATGTTCGCCGGCGGCCACGGCCATGACCGCGAACGGATCGCCGAGCGGCTGGCCGCCGGCGACCTGCCGCAGATACAGCACCTGTCCCACGCCCTCAAGGGTTCCGCCGGCAATCTGGGGGCGCTGAAAGTATCCGCAGCGGCCGATGCTCTTCAATCGGCGATTCACCATAAGGCCGCGCGGAAAGAGATCAAACGCCTCATAGAGCACCTGGAAGACGAACTGCAGCCCCTGATCGACGGCATCCGCAGCCTTCCGGCCGATGTAACCGAGGCGCCGACGAATCTCGATCCGGCACGCATCGCGGAGGTACTCGCGCGTCTGGCCGCCCTGTTGAAAGCGGGTGACCTTGCCGCCAACGAACTGGCGCGACAGGAGACAGGGCTGCTGCGCGCCACCTTCGGCGCGGCCGCCGAGGACCTCCTGCGCCGCATCGCCATTTTCGACCACAAGGGCGCGCTTGAAGCGCTGCGTACCTTCGAAAAGGGAAAGCTGACGTGAACGACAGGACGAACATGACGGAGGGCAACTCCACGACCCTGCTCGTCGTCGACGACAACCCGGACAATGTCGCATTGCTCGGCGATCTGCTGCAGGCGGACTACCGGGTGCTGGCGGCGACCTCCGGCCGGCGCGCGTTGGAGATCGCAAGGGACGAGCCGCGGCCCGACCTGATCCTGCTCGACGTGATGATGCCCGAGATGGACGGCTTTGCCGTACTGGCGACCCTGCGCGGGGACATACGCACGCGCGGCATTCCGGTCATTTTCATCACCGCGATGAACGCGACGCAGGACGAGGAGCACGGACTGGAGCAAGGGGCGGTGGACTACATCACCAAGCCGATCCGGCCGGCCATCGTGCTGGCGCGCGTGCGCACCCAACTGGAGCTCAAGCGGGCGCGCGACTGGCTGGCGGACCAGAATGCCTTCCTCGAGGACGAAATCGCACGGCGCATGGCGGAAAACCAGATCATCCAGGATGTCAGCATCCACGCGCTGGGCTGCCTGGCCGAGATGCGCGACCCGGAAACCGGCAACCACATTCGCCGCACCCAGGGCTACGTGGAGGCGCTGGCCCGCAGCCTGATGAACCATCCCCGTTTCGCCGCCGTCCTGTCCGAGCAGGTCGTCCGGCTGCTGACCAAGTCGGCGCCACTCCATGACATCGGCAAGGTCGGGATACCCGACCACATTCTGCAGAAGCCGGGCCCCCTCACCGCCGAGGAGTGGGCCATCATGCAGACCCATGCCCGACTGGGCGCGGAGGCCATCGCGCACGCCGAGCGCGATGCCGTACAGCCGGTGGCCTTCCTCGCACTGGCCAGGGAAATCGCCAATTGGCATCACGAGAAGTGGGATGGCAGCGGCTACCCGGACGGGCTGGCGGGGGATGCCATTCCGGCGTCGGCCCGGCTGATGGCGCTGGCGGATGTCTTCGACGCCCTGATCTCGCCGCGCGTCTACAAGGCGCCCATGTCGATCGAGCAGGCCCACGGCATCATCGTCGAGGGACGCGGCCTCCATTTCGACCCGGACGTGGTGGATGCCTTCATCGCCATCCTCGACGAATTCACGGCCATCGCCGAACGCTACAGCGACGGCGAAACGACCGGAACGGAATAAGGCGGCGATCCCTGCGTCATTGAACGGGCAGCAGCGCTGCCCGCCACGCCAACAGCTTCCTCTCGAACGACCAAGTCGCGTTGGCCGGGCTGGTCGATGGCAGGACCATGGCTTCGAAGCCCAGCACCTCGACCTCGCGGATGCGGCGCGCGGCCATGCCGCCGTTGAAGCAGATTCGCCGTAGCGCCGGCGCCGACTCCTTGAGCGCGGCCAGCGGATTCGGCACCGCATCGCGAATCGCCGTGTCGAGGCTGCCGGCACGTTCGCAGGAGGCGAACACGTCCCAGATCGCAATGCCCGCAGCCTGTACCGCCACGATGCGCGCCGGGTAGTCCATGTCCTTCAGCGGCTGGCCGATCACCTCGCCGAGGATGCGCCAGAACTGGTTCTGCGGATGGGCGTAGTACTGCTGCGCCGCCAGCGAGGCCGTGGACGGAAACGAGCCCAGGATCAGCACCCGGGCTCGCTGGTCGATGACGGGCGCAAGGCCGTGAAGAATCAAGACATTTCCTGATTTGGCCCGTCATTCCGGCGCAAGCCGGAATCCAGGACGATCAAGGCACTGGACACCGGCTTTCGCCGGTGTGACGACATATTCAGTGCCGCCCTAAGCGCCACTCATCTCCAGCATGAGTTGATTCATGCGCTTGACGAAAGTCGCCGGGTCGTCGAGCTGGCCGCCTTCGGCCAGCAGCGCCTGGTCGAACAGCACTGCGGCCCAGTCGTCGAAGCGCTTGTCTTCGTACTTGAGGCGCAGCACCACGGGGTGATGCGGGTTGATTTCGAGGATGGGCTTCGAGGCAGGCGCCTTCTGCCCGGCGGCCTTGAGAATGCGCACCAGGTTGCCCGATACGTCATGCTCGTCCGCCACCAGGCAGGCCGGGCTGTCGGTCAGGCGGTGCGTGACGCGTACTTCCTTGACGCGGTCAGTGAGGCTCTTGCCGATCTTCTCGGTGAGCTCCTTGAACTCGCCGGCCGCCGATTCCTGTTCCTTCTTCTCGGCTTCGTCTTCCAGCTTGCCCAGATCGAGCCCACCCTTGGCCACCGAAACGAGTTGCTTGCCTTCGAACTCGCTCAAGTGCGAGACCACCCATTCGTCGACGCGGTCGGACAGCAGGATGACCTCGATGCCCTTCTTGCGGAAGACTTCGAGGTGCGGGCTGTTCTTTGCCGCGTTGAAGGTCTCGGCGGTGACGTAGTAGATCTTTTCCTGCTCCGGCTTCATGCGGGCGATGTAGTCGGCCAGCGAGACGGTCTCGTCGGTGGTGTCGGCCTGCGTCGAGGCGAAGCGCAGCAGCGCGGCGATCTTGTCCTTGTTGGCGTGGTCCTCGCCCATGCCTTCCTTGAGCACCTTGCCGAACTCGCCCCAGAACGTGGCGTATTTTTCCTTCTCGGCGGCGTCTTCGCTGTTGGCCAGATCGGCCAGCATGCCCAATACCTTCTTGGTGCAGCCGTTACGAATCGATTCGATGTCCTTCGATTCCTGCAGGATTTCGCGCGAGACGTTGAGCGGCAGATCGGCCGAATCGACCACGCCGCGCACGAAGCGCAGGTAGAGCGGCATCAGTTGCTCGGCGTCGTCCATTATGAAGACGCGGCGCACGTAGAGCTTGACGCCGTGGCGGGCGTTGCGGTCCCACATGTCGAAGGGCGCACGCGCCGGCACGTAGAGCAACTGTGTGTATTCGGTCTTGCCCTCGACGCGGGCATGGGTCCACGTCAGCGGGTCCTCGAAATCGTGGCCGACGTGCTTGTAGAACTCCTTGTACTGCTCGTCGCTGATGTCGTTCTTGGAGCGGGCCCACAGGGCGGAGGCCTGATTGACGGTTTCGTCTTCGTCGCTGACGACCTGTTCCTTTTTTTCCTCGTCCCATTTTTCGCCCTTCATCATGATGGGCTGGACGATGTGGTCGGAATACTTGCGGATGACGGATTTGAGCTTCCAGCTCGAGAGCAGGTCTTCCTGGCCTTCCTTCAGATGCAGCGTGATTTCGGTGCCGCGCGTCGGCTGGTCGACCATCTCGATAGTGAATTCACCACTGCCTTCCGATTCCCAGCGCACGCCCTGATTAGCTTCGACGCCGGCGCGGCGGGTCAGCACCGTAACGCGGTCGGCGACGATGAACGAGGAATAGAAACCGACGCCGAACTGGCCGATCAGGCTGGCATCCTTCTGCTGGTCGCCCGAAAGCTGCGAGAAGAATTCGCGCGTGCCAGACTTGGCGATGGTGCCGAGGTTAGTGATCACTTCCTCGCGACTCATGCCGACGCCGTTATCGGCAATGGTCAGGGTTTTCGCTTCCGGATCGAAGGCGATGCGAATCCTGAAATCCGAATCGCCCTCGAACAGACCCGCGTTGTGCAGGGCCTCGAAGCGCAGCTTGTCGCAGGCGTCCGAGGCATTGGAAATCAGCTCGCGGAGGAAAATCTCGCGGTTCGAATACAGCGAGTGAATCATCAACTGCAGGAGCTGCTTGACCTCGGTCTGGAAGCCGAGGGTTTCGCGCGAGGCTTGCGCGGTCTGGGTGTCGGTGGTCATCGGAAAATCCTCATGAAACGGCGATCGAAAAGCCGATATGGGGGCGACCAAGCCCGTTTCAAGAGGAGGGGGATAGCCTTTCAGCCGGATCAGGCAGCGACCGGAACGGTCGCCTTCGCCGCCAAGCGCCGCAACTCAGGCAGGCAGGAGCCGCAGTTGGTGCCGCACTTGTTTTTTTTCTGCAGCGCCGCGAGGTCAAGGCCTGCCTCAAGATCGGCGCGGATTTCGGATTCGGAAACGTCGAAGCAGTTGCAGACAATGCGCCCGCGCGCCGGGCCCGAGGATGGCGGGGTTGCCAGCGGGGCGAACAGCCATTTGCGCAATTCGGCGGTGCTGCCGCCGCGCGCGATGAGGTCGAGCAGCCAGTCGGTGGCGCGGGTTTCATTGCACAGCAGGGCCCCGGCGAGGCGGTCGTCCGCTATCAGGGCGCGCTTGGCGATGCCGCGCCGGGCGTCGTTGAAGGCCAGCATTTGCGGCGAGTCGAGGCCCGTCGCGGCGGCAAGTTCGGCCAGCAGTTCCGGCGCCGGCACGGGGCTGTTTTCGCCGCCCCAGGCACGCAGCACGACTACCGTGGATTCGCGCCCGGCAAGGGTCAGCGTGGCATGGTCGAAGCGGGCCAGCCAGGGCTGCAGCGCAGCGTGCAGGCCGCCTTCGTCATCGCGGCGCATGGCCACCAGTTGCCAGCCTGTGGCGAACTTTTCGACCTGCACGGCGGCGTGCTTGAGTTCGGGCTGGTGCGAGACCGGGTCGTTGGCCGGCAGCGTCAGGGCATTGATGCCGAGGCCGGACATGTAGCGTCCGCCCCAGTGCATCGGCACATAGGTCTGCGCCGGGCGCAGCGTGGTCGAAGCGGCCGCACGCAACAGAATTGAGCCGCGCTTGCCCTTGAGCCGTACCAGGTCGCCTTCGGCGATGCCGCGCCGCTCCATGTCGCGGGGGTTCATTTCGATGGCCGGTTCCGGGGCGTGGGCGTGCAGGCGCGCCACCACGCCGGTGCGGCTCATGCCGTGCCACTGGTCGCGCAGGCGGCCGGTGTTGAGGTGCAGCGGATGGCGCGGATCGGTGGCTTCGGCCAGCGGGCGGTGCTGCGTTGACGTGAAGCGGGCACGGCCGCTGGCGGTAGGAAACACGCCGTCGCCATACAGACGCGACGTGCCGACCGTGGCGCCTTCGCGCAGCGGCCACTGCTGAGGGCCCGACTGTTCAAGCAGTGCATAGGACAGGCCGCCGATGTCGAGGTCGCGGCCGACAGTGCTGGCGCGGTGCTCGTTGAATATCGCTTCGGCTGTCTCGTAGGGAAACAGCGTCGCTGCACGCGCCGGCAGCCGGGCTTCAAGCCGCCGCGCGAAATCCACGACGATCTTCCAGTCAGCCCGCGCCTCGCCCGGCGCCGGCACCGCCGCCTTGACGCGCGTGATGCGGCGCTCGGAATTGGTCACCGTGCCTTCCTTCTCGCCCCAGCCGGCGGCCGGCAGCAGCAGGTCGGCGAAGGTCGCGGTATCGGTGTCGGCGCTGACTTCCTGCAGCACGACAAAGGGACATTTCGCCAGCGCCTCGTGCACCCGCGTCAGGTCGGGCAGCGACTGCGCCGGGTTGGTGCAGGCGATCCACAAGGCCTTGATCTCGCCGCGATGCACGGCCTCGAACAGTTCCACCGCGGTGAGGCCGGGTTCGGCCGGCACGTCGGCCACGCCCCACAGGCGCGCGACTTCGGCGCGATGCTCCGGGTTGGCCATGTCGCGATGCGCCGGGAGCAGGTTGGACAGGCCGCCAACTTCGCGCCCGCCCATCGCATTGGGCTGGCCGGTCAGCGAGAAGGGGCCGCAGCCGGGTTTGCCGATCTTGCCGGTGGCCAGGTGCAGATGAATGATCGCGGCATTGTTGTCGGTGCCGTGGCTGGACTGGTTGAGGCCCTGGCAGTAGAGCGAGAGCGCGGCCGGCGCCTGGCCGAACCAGCGTGCGGCGGTGACGATGTCGTCGGCTTTCACGCCGCAGATGTCGGCCGCCATGGCCGGCGTGTAGTCGCGCACCAGAGCCTTCAGCGCATCGAAGCCCTCGGTGTGGGCACGGATGTAATCGAGGTCACACAGGTCTTCCCACAACAGCACGTGCAGCATCGCGTTGTAGAGCGCGATATCGGTGCCGGGCAGGATGGCAAGGTGCAGGTCGGCGGCTTCGGCCGTGTCGGTGCGGCGCGGATCGACCACGATGAGTTTCATGTCCGGTCTGGCGGCGCGCGCGTCCTCGATGCGGCGGAACAGCACGGGATGCGCCCAGGCGGTGTTGGCGCCGGCGATCAGCAGGCAGTCGGCGTGGTCGATGTCCTCATAGGAACACGGCGGCGAGTCGGCGCCCAGCGTGGCCTTGTAGCCGGACACCGCCGAGCTCATGCACAGGCGCGAGTTGGTGTCGACGTTGTTGGTGCCGATCAGGCCCTTGGCCAGCTTGTTGAAGACGTAGTAGTCCTCGGTCATCAGTTGCCCGCTGATGTAGAAGGCGACGCTGTCGGGGCCGTGTTCGCTGATGGCGCGGGCAAATTTTTCCGCGGCGTGGTCGAGCGCTTCGTCCCAGCTCACGCGCTCGCGCGCAGCCGCCTTCTCGCGGCGCAGTTGCGGATGCATGAGGCGCTGCGCCATCACCTGTGGCGTCATGCTCAGGTGCAGCGTGCCGCCCTTGGTGCACAACCGGCCGAAGTTCGCCGGATGAGCCGGATCGCCGCGCACGCCGGTGATCCGCGTTGCGTCGTGCTCGATGATGACGCCACAGCCGACGCCGCAGTAAGGGCAGGTGGATTTCGTTTCCATGCGGGTCAAAGCAAATTGCGGCTGAGTGCGGCACCACCTTTGTTCCCCGTCACACCGGCGAATGCCGGTGTCCAGTTCGGCCGCCGACTGGATTCCGGCGTTCGCCGGAATGACGGGAAGGGGACAAGGTCCATGGCGATCAGTTCAACTGCAGCCAGACAGTACCCGCCTCGAGCTTCACCTCGAAGCGGCGCGCGCAGCCCTTGTCCGGTGCCACGGCTTCACCGTCCTTCAACCCGATCTTGAAGCCGTGCAGCGGACAGGTCACGGTCTCGCCATGCACAATGCCCTGCGACAGCGGCCCCCCTTTGTGCGGGCATTTATCGTGCAGGCCGAAGACCCGGTCGTCCGCCGTACGGAAGAGCGCGATATCGCCCTGGCTCGAGGCCACGACGCGGCTGCCCTGCGGGGCGATCTCGTCCAGTGCGCAAACCTTGATCCAGCCACTCATGCCGTCACCTCTTCGAGCTTGATGACTTCGTATTCGCGGCGCACGGCAGGCTTCGCTACCGCGGCTTGCCACGGGTCTTCGTAGTCCTGCAGGGCGAACAGCAGTCGCTCATACAGATCCTTGCGCTTCAGCGGATCATTCACCACGGCCGCCTTGACGTGATCGAGACCGACGCGGGCCACATAGTGACAGGTGCGTTCCAGATAGAAGCCTTCCTCGCGGTAAAGCTGGAGGAAGGCGCCGGAATACTCCATCACCTCCTCGTCCGACTTCACCTTGCACAGGAAAGCCGCGACCTCGGTCTTGATCCCGCCGTTGCCCGCCACATACAGTTCATAGCCGGAGTCTACACCGATCACGCCGATGTCCTTGATGCCGGCCTCCGCGCAGTTGCGCGGACAACCGCTGACCGCGAGCTTGACCTTGTGCGGCGCCCCCATGCCGAACAGCATGCGTTCCAGCTTGACGCCCATGTCCATCGAACGCTGCGTGCCGAAACGGCAGTGCTCGGCGCCGACGCAAGTCTTGACGGTGCGGATGCTCTTGCCGTAGGCGTGGCCGGAGACCATGCCGGCCGCGCCGAGATCGGCCCAGACCTTGGGCAGGTCTTCCTTCTTGATGCCGAGCAGGTCGATGCGCGCGCCGCCGGTCATCTTCACCGTCGGCACCTCGTATTTCTCGGCCACGTCGGCAATCGTGCGCAGCTCGGCCGGCGTCGTCAGTCCGCCCCACATGCGCGGTATCACGGAATAGGTGCCGTCCTTCTGGATGTTGGCGTGCGCGCGCTCGTTGATGAAGCGCGACTGCGGATCGTCCTTGGCCTCGCCCGGCCAGGTCGAGATCAGGTAGTAGTTGAGCGCCGGGCGGCAGGAGGGGCAGCCGCTCGGTGTCTTCCATTCCATATAGTGCATCGCGTCGGGAATGGTGAGCAGGTGCCGCTCGCGGATGGTCTGCCGCACCACGCCGTGCGAATGGTCGGTGCAGCCGCACATCGGCTTGTCCTTGGATTCCGAAGGCGTGTAGGCGCCGCCGACGGTCGAGGCGAGGATCTGCTCGACCAGGCCGGTGCAGGAGCCGCAGGAGCTGGAGGCCTTGGTGTGCTTGCGCACGTCCTCCAGTGTGAACAAACCCTGGCTCTTGATCGCCTTGACGATGTCGCCCTTGCAGACGCCGTTGCAACCGCAGACCTGGGCGTCATCCGCCATGGCGGCCGCTTTCGACACACCGGCATGGCCGACGTCGCCGACATGGTTCTGGCCGAACATCAGGTGATCGCGAATCTGGTGAATGTTCTGGCCTTCCTTGACCAACTGGAAATACCAGGCGCCATCGGCGGTGTCGCCATAGAGCACGGCGCCAACGAGGACATCGTTCTTCACCACCAGCTTCTTGTACACGCCGCCCGAGGGATCGTGCAGCAGGATTTCATCCGTGCCGCCTTTGCCATTCTGTCCGCCCATGAAATTGCCGCATGAGAAAAGGTCGATGCCGGTGACCTTGAGCTTGGTCGAGGTCACCGATCCGGTGTAGCGCGCGATGCCGAAGTTCGCCAGATGGTTGGCGCAGACCTTGGCCTGCTCGAACAGTGGCGCCACCAGACCGTAGGCGATGCCGCGGTGCGCCACGCATTCGCCGACAGCGTATATGCGCGGGTCATAGGTCTGCATGGTGTCGTTCACCACGATGCCGCGGTTGCAGTAAATCCGTGCCGATTCCGCCAACGCCGTGTTGGGGCGAATGCCGGCCGCCATCACCACGAGGTCGGCGGGAATTTCGAGGCCGCCCCCCGGGTCGTCGCCCGGGGCAGGCTTGAAGCGCAGCGCGGCGACTCTTCCGGACTCACCACGAATCAGCGCCTCGGTCTGCTTCTCCAGCAGGAATTTGAGGCCGCGCGCTTCGAGCGAGGTCTTCAGCATGTCGGCCGCGGCGCGGTCGAGCTGCCGCTCCATCAGCCAGGGCATCAGATGCACCACGGTGACGTCCATGCCGCGCAGCTTGAGGCCGTTGGCCGCTTCGAGGCCGAGCAGGCCGCCGCCGATCACCACCGCATGCTTGTGCGTGGCGGCAGTGGCGATCATCTCGTCGGTGTCCTTGATGTCGCGATAACTGATCACGCCGGGCAGGTCGTTGCCGGGAACAGGCAACATGAAGGGCGTCGAGCCCGTGGCGAGCAGCAGGCGGTCGTACTCTTCCTCGGTGCCGTCGGCGGCGATCACCTTGCGCGCGGTGCGATCGATCTTCGTCACCGTCTTGCCGACATGCAGGCGAACGCCGTTGTCGGCATACCAACCCAGCGGATTGAGGATGATGTCGTTGATCGTCATCTCTCCCGCCAGCACCGGCGAGAGCAGGATGCGGTTGTAGTTGCCGTGCGGCTCTGCGCCGAACACGGTGATGTCGTAAAGGTCGGGGGCGAGCTTCAGCAGCTCCTCCACCGCACGAATGCCGGCCATACCGTTGCCGACCACTACCAGTTTCTGCTTCTTCATTTCTGACATCCTTTGCGAAGATCAATGGGCTTCGCTTCTCTATCAGCAAGGCCTGTGCCACCACCAAAATCGGGCAAACCGGTCCCGCGCCGTGCATCGCGGCGGTGCGCACGCACCAGATCGACTCATACACCTATTGCAGCGCACCATGAGCGTGCATGCGGCGTCCGTGTACTTGTTGCCGAGCGGCGCGCAAATCGGTTGTCGATGTCTCCCCGGCCTTGGTTTACGCGGGTTTTCCACCGCGTGGCACGGTCAGTGCTAAGTAATGCTCGCCCCCGGCAGATGAGCGGCAAAGGAACTCAGTCCCGTCGATTCAAATGGATCAGGCGATGCGGGCGACAAACGTCTCTGCCGAATTTTATCGATCGCAAAAAAGGAAAACAGCATGGCTTATCTCGCGCCTTCAGAGTTCGTCAACAAAATGGTGGATGCCGGCGAATCCAAGATCTACATGGCGACGCGCGACGTGCTGATCCGCTCCTACATGGCGGGCGCGATACTCGCGCTGGCGGCGGTGTTCGCGGTATCGGCATCGGTGCAGACAGGCTCGCCGCTGGTCGGCGCGATCCTCTTCCCCGTCGGCTTCTGCATGCTCTATCTGCTGGGCTTCGACCTGCTCACCGGCGTCTTCGTGCTGACTCCGCTGGCCTGGCTCGACAAGCGCCCCGGCGTCACCATCCCCGCCATTCTGAAGAACTGGGGCCTGGTGTTCACCGGCAACTTCCTCGGCGCGCTGACCGTGGCCTTCATGATGGCCTTCGTCTTCACCTACGGCTTCTCGACCGCCCCCAACGACGTCGGCACCAAGATCGGGCTTATCGGCGAATCGCGCACGCTCGGTTACGCCAAGTATGGGCTGATGGGCTGGCTGACGATTTTCATGCGCGGCATGCTGTGCAACTGGATGGTGTCCACCGGCGTGGTCGGCGCGATGATCTCGACCACGGTGAGTGGCAAGGTGATCGCCATGTGGATGCCGATCATGCTGTTCTTCGCCATGACCTTCGAGCACTCCGTGGTCAACATGTTCCTCTTCCCGTCCGGGCTGATGCTGGGCGGCCACTTCTCGATCCTCGACTACTTCATCTGGAACGAAATCCCGACCGTGTTGGGCAATCTGGTCGGGGGACTGGCCTTTACCGGTCTGACGCTCTACTCTACGCATATCAAAACCGCACCCAAGCGCGTCCTCGGCTGATCGCAGGCAGCTTTGAACAGCCTCGCCCCTTCGCTGGGGTGGGGCTTTTCGACGAGAACAATTTCATGCGGCAGTAGCGAAGCACCCCTGATGATGAAACACGCAAAAGGCGAATTGAAGGCCCGCCTCCCCATCCCCCCTCACGGGGGGCTACTGCTCGGCTCGCTTCGCTCGGCTATCACCAGTCGCTCCGAACGAGTTATTTCACGTTAATGTCCACCGAACTCAAACTATCCATAGGGCAACATTCCGACAAGGGGCGCAAGGAAACCAATCAGGATTTCCACGGCGTCAGCCTGCCCAAAGAGCCGCAACTGAGCGCCAAAGGCGTCGCTGTCGCACTGGCCGACGGGATCAGCAGCAGCGATGTCAGCCACGTCGCGAGCGAGTCCGCTGTCGCCGGATTTCTTGAGGACTACTACTGCACGTCCGAAGCCTGGTCGGTCAAGACCTCGGCGCTGCGCGTACTGAGCGCAACCAACTCGTGGCTGTACTCGCAGACGCAGCAAGGCCAGGGACGCTACGACAAGGACCGCGGCTACGTGTGCACCCTGAGCGCACTGGTCATCAAATCGACGACGGCCCATATCTTCCATGTCGGCGACGGCAGGGTCTACCTGCTGCGCGACAACAGCCTCGAACAATTGACCAATGACCACCGGGTCTACGTCTCGCAGGACAAAAGCTACCTGAGTCGCGCCCTGGGCTTCAATTCGCAGCTCGACATCGATTACCGGACCCAGCCGATCGAGAAAGGCGACATTTTTCTGCTCGCCACGGACGGGGTGTATGAACACGTCGAAACCTCCTTCATCCTCGGCACGATCCGTCATCACGGCGACGATCTGGATACCGCGGCCAGGGCCATCGTCGACGAAGCCTTCCGGCAAGGCAGCCCCGACAACCTGACGGTTCAACTGGTCCGGGTCGATGCGCTGCCCGCGCAGGGAATCGGCGAGATACATCAGCAGTTGTCGGAACTGCCGCTGCCGCCGCTGCTGGAGCCGCGAACGAAGTTTGACGGCTACACGATCATTCGCGAAGTGCATGGCAGCAGCCGCAGTCACATCTATCTGGCAGAGGATGGTGAAACCGGCACCAGGGTCATCATCAAGATTCCCTCGATCGACCTGGGCGGCGACCCGGCTTACCTCGAAAGCTTCCTGATGGAAGAGTGGATCGCCAGGCGCATCGACAGCGTCCATGTGTTGAAGGCGTGGCCGCAGACCCGCAAACGCAACTATCTCTACGTGGTCACCGAATTCATCGAGGGGCAGACACTGGCGCAGTGGATGATCGACAACCCTGCCCCGGATCTGGAAACCGTGCGCGGCATCGTCGACCAGATCGCCAAGGGCTTGCAGGCGTTTCACCGCCTTGAAATGCTGCATCAGGACCTGCGCCCGGAAAACATCATGATTGACCGAACGGGCACGTTGAAGCTCATCGATTTTGGCTCGACGAGCGTCGCCGGCGTCGTGGAAGTGGCGACCCTGAACGAGCGGAACAGCATGGCCGGCACGCTGCAATACGCAGCTCCGGAGTATTTCCTTTGGGAAGACGGCTCAACGCGCTCCGACATTTTCTCGCTGGGGGTGATTACGTATCAGATGCTGACCGGACGATTTCCCTACGGCGTCGAGGTCGCCAAGTGTCGCACCCGCGCCGAACAGAACAAGCTGAAGTACGCATCGGCCCTCTCTGGCGGGCGCGAAATTCCGGTCTGGGTCGACGGAGCGCTCAAAAGGGCCGCCCACCTCAATCCCGAAAAGCGCTACGAGGAACTCTCGGAATTCATCTACGACCTGCGCCATCCGAACAGGGCATACCAGACAACGAAGCGCCCACCACTCATGGAGCGCAATCCGCTGATGTTCTGGAAGAGCCTGTCGTTGGTCCTCGCCATCCTGTTGATGCTGCTGTTGAGCACGCACCCCATGGTGCGGTAGCCAGGACGAGCTGAAGCGGCAGCGCCGGGGGCGACTCCATGCTGCTTGGCTTCCTGCCGGTCCTCCGCTAGGCGGCCTTCTTCAGCTGCTTGCGATAGAGGAACTCGAACACCGCGGCGCGGTAGTCGGCGAAGCGGCTGTCGTGCGCCAGCGCCAGGCGGTCGCGCGGGCGCTCGAGTTTGACTTCGACGATCTCGCCGATGGTCGCCGCCGGGCCGTTGGTCATCATGACGATGCGGTCCGACAGCAGCACGGCTTCGTCCACGTCGTGAGTCACCATCACCACCGTGGCGCCGGTCTTGGCCATCACGCCGTTGAGCTCGTCCTGCAGCGCGGCGCGGGTCAGCGCGTCGAGGGCGCCGAAGGGCTCGTCCATCAGCAGGATCTTCGGCTCCATGGCGAAGGCGCGCGCGATGCCGACGCGCTGTTTCATGCCGCCCGAGATCTCGTGCGGGAACTTGTGCAAGGCATGTTCCATGTGCACCATCGCCAGCGCCGCCTCGACGCGGGCCTTCAGCTTCGGCCTGCCCTCCTTGCGGCCGAACACCTGCTCGACGCCGAGCATGACGTTTTCGAAGCAGGTCATCCAGGGCAGCAGGCTGTGGTTCTGGAACACCACGGCGCGCTCCGGCGCGGGACCCGCGATCTCGCGGTTGTCGCAGAGCAGCAGGCCGCTGCTGGGCAGCGTGAGGCCCGCGATCAGGTTGAGCAGCGTGCTCTTGCCGCAACCGGAATGGCCGATCAGCGAGACCACCTCGCGCGGCCGGATGTCGAGATTGATGTCGCGCAGCGCGGTGAATTTTCCGCTGCGGGTGTTGAAGGTCTGTCCGACGTTCTCGATCTTGACGATGGGCTTGTTCATGGTGTCGGCTCCTTAACGTGATTCGTAGCTGAAACGTTTGGCCAGCATCAGCAACATGGTTTCCAGCATCAGGCCGACGATGCCGATGACGAAGATGGCGATGACGATGTGCTCGACCTTGAGGTTGTTCCACTCGTCCCAGACCCAGAAGCCGATGCCGACGCCGCCGGTGAGCATTTCCGCGGCGACGATCACCAGCCACGCGGTGCCGATCGACAGACGGATGCCGGTCAGCATGTAGGGCAGCACGGCGGGGAACAGGATCCTGGTGATCACCTTGGTTTCCGGCAGGCCGAGCACGCGGGCGACGTTGAGGTAGTCCTGCGGCACACGCTGCACGCCCTGCGCGGTGTTGAGGATCATGGGCCAGATCGAGCAGATGAAAATGGTCCAGGTCGCCGCCGGGTCGGCCTTCTGGAACACCAGCAGGCCGATCGGCAGCCAGGCCAGCGGCGAGACCGGACGCAGCAGGCTGATGATCGGCTCGAACATGCGGTTCATGAAAGTGAAGCGGCCGAGCAGGAAGCCCATCGGAATGCCGACCAGCGCCGCGAAGCCGAAGCCGATGCCGACTCGCT
This sequence comes from Rhodocyclales bacterium, assembly GCA_026399435.1. GTDB lineage: Bacteria > Pseudomonadota > Gammaproteobacteria > Burkholderiales > Rhodocyclaceae > Sulfuritalea. Next base: position 8,680 of record JAPLQX010000036.1, on the reverse strand, counting down.
GCAGCGACGAAAGCACATTCCAGCCGATGCCCTGGTCGTTCGGCCCGTTGCGGTAGAAGGGGTCGGCGAACAGCACGCGCGCCGCGGCCCAGGTCTTGTCCGGCCCCGGGATGTTGCCCGACTTGATCGCCACCAGCGCCCAGATGCCGATCATCAGCGCGACGCCGAACAACGGAGGTATCACCACGCGCAGGACATCGCGCAGCTTTTCGCCAGGCCGGGCCGAAGCTTCGACCGTGGCGGCCTCAGGAGTCGGCGCCGGCAAGACGGCGACCGTGGTCGCTGCGGCTTCCGCCCGGGCGGGCGGCTCGGCCAGTTTCAGGACTGCAACTGCACCCATGATCTTCTCCTTGTCGGACATTGCTTCAGGCATGTATCTTGAAAGACGCCGCGTATTTCTTCGGGTCCTTGCCGTCCCACACCACGCCGTCGATCAGCTTGTGCGCGCGCATGTCGCTCTTCGGCAGCGCGACGCCGGCTGCGGTCGCCGCCTGCTTGTAGATGTCGATGCGATTGACCTTCTTCGCCACGGCGAGGTAGTCGGGGTCTTCCTTGATCAGGCCCCAGCGCTTGTGCTGGGTCATGAACCACATGCCATCGCTGAGATAGGGGAAATTCACCGCGCCGTCATTGAAGAACTTCATGTGGTTCTTGTCGTCCCAGCTCTTGCCCAGCCCGTTGGAATAGCGGCCGAGCATGCGTTCGAGAATGACGTCCATGTCGGTGTTGATGTAGGCCTTCTGCGCGACGGTCTCGGCCGTCACGCGGCGATTGGCGAGCGAGGCGTCGATCCATTTGCCGGCCTCGAGAATGGCAGCAGTCATCGCGCGGGCCGTGTTCGGGTACTTGGCCGTCCACTCGGTAGTGGTGCCGAGCACCTTCTCCGGATGATCGACCCAGATGTCCTGCGTTGTCACCGCGGTGAAGCCGATCTTGTCCATGATGGCGCGGTTGTTCCAGGGCTCGCCGACGCAGAAGCCGTCCATGTTGCCGACGCGCATGTTGGCGACCATCTGGGGCGGCGGCACGGTGATGTTCTTGACGTCCTTGAACGGATTGATGCCCTGCGCCGCGAGCCAGTAATAGAGCCACATGGCGTGGGTGCCGGTGGGGAAGGTCTGCGCGAAGGTGTATTCCCGATCCTTCGAAAGCACCTTCCTGGCCAGCGTCGCGCCATCGGTGACGCCGGCATCCTTGAGCTTGTTCGACAGCGTGATGGCCTGGCCGTTGTTGTTCAGGCTCATCAGCACCGACATGTCCTTCTTCGGTCCGCCGATGCCCAGCTGCACGCCATACACCAAGCCGTAGAGCACATGGGCGGCGTCAAGCTCGCCATTCACCAGCTTGTCGCGCACCGAAGCCCAGGAGGCCTCCTTGGTCGGGATGATCTTGATGCCGTATTTCTCGTCGAACTTGTTCACCGCCGCCATGACGACGGACGAGCAGTCGGTCAGCGGGATGAAGCCGATGCGCACTTCCTTCTTCTCGGGCGCATCGGAACCGGCGGCCCAGGCGCCGGAACGAACTCCGGGCGGCACCATGCTCATGAGCGCCGCTCCGCCGGCGAGCTGAAGGAAGTCGCGCCGCGTGTGCGCTGTGCCGGCTGGCGCGGGAAGTTCGGCGGTAAGAGTCGGCACGCTGGTGGCAACCGCGATTGGAAGCTTGTCTTCATGGTTCATCTCGATCTCCGTTTTGGTGCTGCCCCCTTCGGGGGTACCGTCTCCGGCTTTTGGCCGGAGACATAAAAAAACGGCGCCCGTTGCGCATCTCCGGAAACAACTCCCAGGAGACGCAACAGACACCGTTGTCATTTGCACCGAACCGCCATTGATTCGGCACTCAAGCCTTACTTAGCAACCGCTGTGCCACCCCCGCGGAGATTCCCCGAAAGCCCCTCCCACGCAGGGGATGCAAGTTGAAAGTTCCCGCCGGGACGCACCGCGCTGGCGCTGGCGATACGGCGATTGTTGCACCGCAATAGCGCGCCGCCGGCCGTCGGCGCACCGGAACGGGGCGCCAGCTACAGCAGCAGCTTGGCCATTGCCACCAGGTCGCCGGCGATCTTGCCCAGCGGCTGCGCACGCTCCATGGCCAGCTTGCGCAAGGCGGCGTAGGCCTGATCCTCATCGAGGCCGCGCGTCTTCATCAGGATGCCCTTAGCCTTCTCGACCAGCTTGCGCTCCGACAGCTTTTTGGTCGCCGTGGCCAGCTCCTGCTTGAGGTTCTGGTGCGCGTCGAAGCGCGCGATGGCGACATCCACGATCGGCTTCAGTCGCGCCAGGTCAAGGTTGTCGACCACATAGGCCGAGACGCCGGCCTCGAACGCCGCACGCATCAGCGCCGCATCGCTGTCCTGGGTCAGGATGATGACCGGGCGCGGCATCTCGCGGTCCATCACCGCCAGGTTTTCCAGCGTGTCGCGCGAAGGCGAATCGGTTTCGATCAGGATCACGTCGGGCTTGATCTCCTCGATCCGGGCCGTCAGATCGAGGACCGACGGAAGTACGGCGGCTACCTGGTGGCCGGCCAGGGCCAAGGCGGAGCACAGTTCGGCCGCCCGGGCGCGGGATTCGTCGATGATGAGGATGCGCAGCATGGGACAACGACACGCAAAAGGCGTGCCGCTGCGCTTGAAGCATTCGTTTCCCGCCGGAAAACTTGCTAGCCAGTACTCCAGCCGCGCGGGCGCCGCATGCCGGCGATCTTGCAGGCCTGCTTGACGTAGCCATAGGGAAACAGTTCGAAAATCATGTTGCGCGAAGCGGCGCCGAAGCGCGCCGCCAGATGCCTGGCGACGAAGCGCACGTCGGGAATGACCTGATGCTCCTGATAGAAGTCGCGCATGAAGCGCAACGCGTCCCAGTGGGCGTCGGTCAATTCGATATTTTCCTTGCTGGCCAGAACCTGCGCCAGATCTTCGCTCCATTCCGCGGGATCGATCAGATAGCCCTCGTCATCAGTCTTCGGCATTCTCGTTGTCACTTCCATTGAGCCTCTCCAGAAGGTTGGGGGAACAAACTTCAGGGACCATAATACATCATGCCGTGATATACGCACAATGTGATACTTTATTGCCGTATAAAAATATCGGATGTTTTGTGACATGGTGAGACCACCCTTGAGCAAAAGCGAATTTGAAGCCCTTTCCCAGTTTCGCTACCAGTTGCGCCGCTTCCTGCGCTTCAGCGAGCAGGTGACGCGCCAGCGTGGCATCACGCCGCTGCAATACCTGCTGCTGCTGCACATCAAGGGCTTTCCGGGGCGCGACTGGGCGACCGTGGGCGAGCTGGCCGAGCGGCTGCAGGCCCAGCATCACGGCGTCGTCGCGCTGATATCGCGCTGCGAGAAGCTGGGCTGGGTGTCGCGCGAGCAGGGCAAGGAGGATCGCCGCGAGGTGGAAGTCCATCTCACCGCGAAAGGCGAACGCATGGTGGCGCAGATGGCGCAACTGCACCGCGACGAGCTGCTTAACCTCGAAGGCGGCTTCCTGCTGCCCGAGTTGCAGGAGTTGCATCCGGACCGGCCATGAAGGAGTCCGCACCGTGACCCACCCGATAGCAATTGCCCAGGCCGTGCGCAGCGCCTGCGTGCTGGCGGCGCTGGAAGGCTACGAACGGGCGCAGATTGCCGGGCTGTGCCAGGAGGGCGCCTGGGAAGTCGCCGTCGACGCGATACGGATGCTCGACCTCAATGAGATTCTGCAGCAGGCGGCTCCGGGAGATGTGTTGCCGCCAACTCCTCGCGGGCCTTCTTCTGCCTGAGGCGTTCGTTCTTGTCGTCGTTGGCGAAGACGAAGCGCCCGTGCAGAACGCAGCCCTTCATGCCCGGGTCGCAAGGCAGGTTGTTGACCTTCGAGCACAAGTCGTTCGCTTCGTGCGGGCAACCCCATGAGCCGGCCATGAATCTTCCTGTGAATTTGCAGTCGAAAAAAAAGAATAGCACACGAGGTTTCATCTTCGACGCGGCGGCCGTTCAAGTCCGCAGCGGACGGTTCATCGATGCGATGGAGGCACCATGGAAAATTCGATTCACAGGCTTTGTGATCTCTTCGGGCAACTGGGCCTGCCTGACGACGTGGCATCCATCGAGCGTTTCATCCTCACGCATCGACCGCTGCACAACGCGGTTCACGTCGCCGACGCGCCGTTCTGGACGACCAGCCAGGCTCAGTTCCTGCGGGAAGAGATCGGCAAGGACGGCGACTGGGCGGAGCTGGTGGACATCCTCGGTTCGCTGCTCAGCAAATAGAAGCAGCCTTGTACTTCGGCGCACATCGCGCCGTGGCGCTAGGCGCGCTGCAGCAGCGCCTTCAGCCCGCGCGGCGAATGCACCAGATCGGCCAGCGTGTATTCGTCCAGCGCCGCATAGAGCGCATCGAAGGCGCGCACCAGAATTCCCGCGAGCCGGCAGGCCGGCGCGATGCGGCAGTTGCCGACATCCTCGGAGAGGCATTCGACGATCGGTGCGTTGCCTTCGCTGGCGCGCACGATCTGCCCCAGGCGGATGGCCTCGGGTTCGCGCGCCAGGCGGATGCCGCCGCCCTTGCCGCGCACCGATTCGATGACTCCGGAGCGCGCCAGTTGATGCACCACCTTCATCAAGTGGTTCTCCGAGATGTCGTAGGCAGCCGCGATCTCGGGGATCGTGGCGAGCCGGTCGCGGTTGAGCGCGAGGAACATCAGCACGCGCAGGGTGTAGTCGGAAAAGGTCGTCAGTTTCATGTCCGGCAGTTTACGCCTATAAGCAGTAAAAAAGATATTGCTTTAAGAAAAAAGCGGTGTTACGATAAAGCTGTATTCTTTTTACTGCTTTAAAAAAAGCCATGACGAAAGAAGCCGCCGCAGCCGCCGACCGATCCGCCCTCGACGAAGAGCAGGTGCGCGACATCCTGCGCCAGGTCATCGATCCCGAGGTGGGCCGGGACATCGTTTCCCTCGGCCTGGTCTATCGCGTCGAGGTCGCCCCCGACAGCCTGGTGATCGAGATGACCATGACCTCGCCGGCCTGCCCGATGGGCGACATGATCGTCAGCGATGTCCATGCCGCGCTGGCGAAAGTCCTCCCTGCCACGATCGCGCCCGACATCCGCCTGGTCTGGGAGCCGCCCTGGAACCCATCAATGATGGACGAAGCCACCAAGCAGCATTTCGGCTGGACACCCGAATAACAAAGCCAACGCATCCCGAACCCTATCCGCTTTTCAACCCCGCCACAGAGGAGCAAGACCATGACCACGACACAGAGCTTCAAAGCCACGATCGATGTCCGTCACATCATTCCCCGCGAGCGCCATCCGCTGATTTTCAGCACCTTCGGCCATCTGGGCGCCGGCGAGGCCCTGCTGCTGGTCAACGACCACGATCCGAAGCCGCTCTTCTATCAGTTCCAGGCGGAATCGAAAGGCGAATTCACCTGGGATTACCTGGAAGCCGGCCCCAATGTCTGGCAGGTCAGGATCGGCAAGCCCGTCCCCGAGGGCGCCGCCGCTCCCGTGGGTGGCTGCGGCTGCAACCACTAATGCTCATGCTCACTTGAGACCACCCGCAGACGATGAAATACGCGAAAGGCGAATTGATGGCCCGCCCCTCCCATCCTCCCCTCCCGGGGAGGCTTCTTTTCGGCTCGCTTCGCTCGGCTATCAGCCGGCGCTCCGAACGAGCCATTTCACGCTAAGGCAGGCGCGCGACCATGGCTGATCTGCGCCCCGCCGCCCGCGTGCCGCTGCTGGTGCTCGGCATGCTGTCCCTCGTGGGCGGCGTGCTGGCCGGCCTGGCGCGGCTGGACTGGAGCGTGCCGGCGACGACTGCAAACGTCGCCGGCTGGCACGGGGCGCTGATGATTTCCGCTTTCCTCGGCACGGTCATCAGCCTCGAACGCGCCGTGGCGCTGGCCCGCGGCTGGGCCTACGCGGCGCCGGCGGCCGCCGGCATCGGCGGCATTGCCCTGCTCGCCGGGGCGCCGCTGATCGTGACGCAAGTCCTGACGGTCATCGCGGCCGCGATACTCGTTGCCGCCAGTATCCAGGTCCTGCTCCGGCTGGTGGCGCCCTTCACCGTCATCCTCGCCATCGGCGCGCTGTGCTGGCTGATCGGCAACACGGCCTGGCTCGCGGGCGGCGCGCTGACCGCCGCCGTGCCCTGGTGGCTGGCCTTCCTGGTGCTGACCATTGCCGGCGAACGGCTCGAACTGACGCGCTTCCTGCCCACGCCGGCGGTGGCGCAGCGGCTGTTCTTCGCCATCGTCGGCGGCATCCTCGCCGGCGCCGTGCTCAGCTTCCAGCAGGAAGATGCCGGCCTCGCCCTCTTTTCCGCCGGCCTGCTGGCGCTCGCCCTCTGGCTGCTGCGCTACGACATCGCGCGGCGCAATGCGCAGCAGCAGGGGCTGGTCCGCTTCATCGCCCTGTGCCTGCTCTCGGGCTACGGTTGGCTGGTGCTGGCCGGCGTGCTCGGCCTCGCCGGCGGCTTCCTGCCCGGCCACCCGTGGCGCGATGCGACGCTGCATGCAGTCGGCCTCGGCTTCGTGTTCTCGATGATCTTCGGCCACGCGCCAATCATTTTCCCGGCCGTGGTGCGAGTGAAGATTCCCTATCACTCGTTCTTCTACCTGCCGCTGCTGGTGCTGCACGCCTCGCTGGCGCTGCGCATTTTCGGCGGCCTCGACGACAACTTCCCGCTGCGCAGCGAGGGCGGCCTGCTCAATGCCATCGCCCTGCTGCTGTTCATCGTCACCATGTTGGCCAGCGTCGTGCGCGGCAGCCGCGAAACCCAAGGAGCTGGATGATGGGCGCGATCGAAGAACCCGGTCTCGAAATTCTCGCCAAGCGCAACGACGCCGGCCCGCAAGACAAATGGACCACCGAGCGCGTGCTGTCGATACGCTACTGGACGCCGACGCTGGTGAGCTTGCGCACCACGCGCTATCAAGGCTTCCGCTTCACGCCGGGGCACTACACACGCCTCGGGCTCGGCGCTGCCGGTGACATCGTGTGGCGGCCCTTCTCGATGGCCTCGGCGGCCTATGACGACTTCCTCGAATTCATCGCCGTGCTGGTGCCGGGCGGCTCGTTCTCGGAACAACTGAAGCACCTGCGCGCCGGCGACAGGCTGCGCGTCGACAAGGCCAGCTACGGCTTCCTCACCGTCGATCAACTGGCCGCCGGCAAGGACCTCTGGCTGCTGTCCAGCGGCACCGGGCTCGGGCCCTTCCTCTCGATACTCCAGGATCCCGCCGTCTGGCAGACCTACGAGCGCCTGATCGTGGCGCACAGCGTACGCCACTCGTCCGAGCTGGCCTGGCGCGATGAAATTGCCGACATCCCGAAGCGCGAATTGTTCGCCGACGCCAAAGCCACACTCACCTACCTGCCGGTCGTCACCCGCGAGCCGGGCGCCACCCCGCTGACGGAACGCATTCCGCTGCTGCTCGCCGACGGCCGCCTCGAAACCGCGGCCGCCTGCCCGCTCGACGTCGCCACGTCGCGCGTGCTGGTCTGCGGCAATCCCGCAATGACCCGCGAGCTGCGCCAGTCGCTCGCGGCGCGCGGCTTCGCCACCAACCGCCGCGGCGTCCCGGGACAGATGGCCTTCGAAAAATACTGGTAAGCCGATCCATTCACTTCCCGCAACAGGAGAATCTTCATGTCATACCGCAATTCCCGCTGGCTGATCGTGGTCGCTTCGCTCGCCCTGAGCGTCGCCCCCGTCTACGCCGCCAACCACACGCATGAACACGATGCCCACGGCGCAGCCACGCTGAAGCTCGACAACGGCCAGAAGTGGAAAACCGATGCCCCGCTGCGCCAGGGCATGGCGAACATCAAGGCAGCCGTGCAGCCGCACTTGCACGCCATCCACGAAAACACGCTGAAGGCGGCGAACTATCAAACGCTGGCGAAGCGCACCAACACGCAAATCGCCTTCATGGTCGAAAACTGCAAGCTGGCGCCGGACGCCGACGCGCAACTGCATCTGATCATCGGCGAGCTTGGCGCTGCGGCGGAAGCCATGGCGGGCAAGGACAAGGCGCAGTCGCGACAGAAGGGCGCGCTGCAACTGGTCCACGCGCTGGAAACCTATAGCGAATTCTTCGATCATCCCGGCTGGAACGAATCGGCGACGAAGCACGAGCACTGACCGGCGCGACGATACCGTCCGGGCTCCCCGCCATGAAGCGCCACCCGCAACTGCTGCAACTCTCGCGCGAGCATTACGGCGCGCTGAAGCTGGCACGCGATGCGCGGCGTGCGGCCGGGTCAGGCGAGCCGGGTGCGGTAACGGCTCTCGCGCAACGCGTGATCCAGGTCTTCCCGGTCGAGCTCGATCCGCACTTTTGCGTCGAGGAGCAAGGCATCCTCGTGCTCCTGGCGCAGGCCGGCCAACATGAACTGGTAGCGCGCACCCTGGCCGACCATACCGAGCTGCGCCGTCTCGCCAAGGCGCTCGCGACCCCGGATACCGACACCCTGCTGCGCTTCGCCGAGCTGCTCGGGGCGCATGTCCGCTTCGAGGAGCGCGAAGTCTTCGAGGCGGCCCAGACCAGTCTCGATATGGATACCGTTTGAACAACAACATGACCCAGCAAGCAGTCGCCAGAAAAGTCATCGAGATAAAGCCCTACGCCGATCCGGAGGCCAAGGTGTACCCGCGCTCGATCAGCGGCATCTACGCCCGCTGGCGCTGGG
>JAPLQX010000024.1 GCA_026399435.1 Rhodocyclales bacterium | reverse complement strand
GCGTTCCTGGTACTTCTTCATGTGCATGTCGCCGTGCTTGCCCTTGATGATCTGCGAGCCGAGGATGTTCTTGCCCAGCACCTGGGCGCGGTAGGTGCCCAGATTGGTCCAGCCGGTGTCCGGGTCCTGGGTCACCAGGAACCCGGACGTGACAAAAAAGCGCCCGCCGTCGTCGGGATAGAACCAGGGCGAGGGGAACATCTCGATATCGACGTCATCGCCCTCGATGATGTTCTCCTTCACCTCCGGATTGTCTACAAACACCGGCTTGACCATGGTCTTGGTGGTCAGCTCCATCCACTTCTTGGAGAGCTGGCTCATCGACAGCGACGGGTCCTGTTCGAGCGCAATGGCCAAGCGTCGCGAGGTGGTAAAGGCGCTGGTGAATACCGGGATGTCGTAGCCCTTGACGTTCTCGTAGAGCAGCGCCGGTCCTTTCTGTTCCTCATTGACCTTCGAGACATGGCAGAGCTCGAATTTCCAGTCCACCTCGGTCTTGACGCGATGCAACTCGCCGTTGAGCTCGAGGGCGGCGATGTAGCTGCGGATATCGTCGATGGGTTTTGCTTTCGCTGGTGCTTTCATGTGCGCTCCGTAGTGGTTCAGGTGTGGTGGGTGAAATTTAATTGCTTGCTAGCCGACTTTCTTGCCGGTCAGCAGGCTGGAGAGGATGTAATCCATCGCCGATGCGCTGCCGGCAGAAACCGGGGCCTGCTGCTTGTTGCTCCAGACCGTCTCCGGCCGCGCCTGCAGGATGAAGACGTTGCCGCCGGCGGGGAGGTCCTTGTCGATCGCCCATTCGATATCCATCGGGCGGCCGTAGTGCTTTTCGATCTGCTTGCCCATCCAGGCCAGTTCGGTGACTTCGTCGTCGATGATCGACTGCACCTTCTGGCGCTCGAAGGGAACCTCGGTGGCAATGGACTTCTGCGCCTTCAGGTCGACCGTGTAGGCAATCTCCTTGGTGGAAATGGTGCGCTCCATGATGTCGAGCGCGACCTTGTTGACCACGAAGTGGTCGGGCGTCACCTCGCCCGAAACCACCGATTCGCCAAAGCCGAAATTCGAGTCGATGACGATCACCGAGCGGTCGCCGTTGGTAGGATGGATGGTGAACATCACGCCCGCGGAAAACGAGTTGGCCATCTTCTGGATGCCGACGCTGATGGCCACCTGCTCGTGCGGGAATCCCATTTTTACGCGATAGGCGATGGCGCGACCGGTATACAGGCTGGAGATGCAGCGCCGCACATGGTGCATCACCTCGTCGATGCCGCGAATCCACAGATAGGTATCCTGCTGACCCGCAAAACTTGCACCGGGCAGGTCCTCGGCCGTGGCGCTGGAACGCACCGCGACCGGGACCGCCGGAATACCACAACGTACCGACAACTTGCGATAGGACTCGGCAACCAGATCCTCAAGCTCGATGGAAATGGGACGCGACTCGATCATCTCGCGGATTGCTGCGGAGGCTTCTTCGAGTTTGTCCATATCCTCGTGATCCAGCCCCTGCAGCAGGCCGTCCACTTCAGACTGGATGCCCGCTTCGCGCATGAACTGCGCATAGCCGTGAGTCGTCAGGGCAAACCCCGGCGGCACCCGCACCCCCGCATTGATGAGTTCGCCGAGCGAGGAGCACTTGCCCCCCACCAGGGCGACGGAGTTCTTGTTGCACTCCTCGAACCAGCACACCTTCGGCATTGCGCTATCCATCCCGGCCTCCATGCGAATCCTGCCAATTGCCAAAGCGCTTCCCATTGTCGAACCCTTCCTTACCCAACAATCGTCATTCCGGCGAAGGCCGGAATCCAGGCGACGAAGCGCATCGCATTGCCCGCTGGATACCGGCTTTCGCCGGTATGACGGCTAGTCAATTGATGTGTCTTTGCATTAACGGGTGATCGAAACCACACCCGAAGAACCATCGACCCTGATCATCATTCCGGTCTTGATGATCTTGGTGCCGTGCCCCGTGCCCACGATTGCCGGCAGTCCGTACTCGCGACAGACGATGGCGGCATGGCTCATGACCCCGCCGACATCGGTGACGCAGGCCTTGATCTTGGCGAAGGCCGGCGCCCATGATGGCGAGGTGGTCGGCGCCACCAGGATTTCGCCGTCCTGCAGATCGCGGATGTCCATCGCCGTGCGGCAGACGCGTGCCTTGCCCTCGACAATGCCGGGGCTGCCGGCAAAGCCCTTGAGCTCGGTGATGCTGTCGGGATCGCTGACTTCCTGTACCGCGGACCAGTCGGCCAGCGACTTGTTGGTGACGCCCCAGAGCACGATGGTGAAGGGTTCCTGGATCACTTCCGGCGCGATGCCGATGGCCGGCGGCACACTCCAGGTGCGGAACTTCTCCATGACGCCCTTGCGCCATTCGATTTCCGGCGGCCAGGTAGTGGTACCGCGCGGCGTGACGCCGGTGGCCCAGGCGGTGACCACATCCCACAGTGCGGACTTGATCTCGTCGCGACGCAGATACCAGATGTCCTCGATGTCCTTGATCATGCCGTGATCCTTCATGATCGCCGCCACCTCGCGGATCTTGTTCCAGAACACCGAGTGGAACCAGTGCTCGACGTAGAACAGGTGGTTCTCGACATAGGGGAACACGGTCTTGGCGCAACCGAGCAACTCGTCGAACTGCTTGAGGTCGGCTTCGTTGGTGATCAGCGCGCGGTACTCGGCGGTGATGCGGTCGCGTTCGGCACGAACCTGTTCCGTCGGGCGGTCGATGGTGGCGCCGATCTTGAGCCTGCCGATGTAGGTCTGGATGCCCGAGAGCGGAACGTCGAGGTTGTCGTTCCAGCTGCGGTCGGTATGGAACCAGCCGGTACCGTCCGAAATGTTGAACCACGGGTAACGCGCCTTCTCGAAGGCGGCCAGCCATTCCGCGCCCTTTGGCAGCTTCCCTACATTGGCCTTGACGGTGGCCCAGTCCCGGTTTGCGGTCACGGCCTGGTCGACACCGAGCGCAATCGCACTCTTGGCCAGTTCCTTGAGCTCGTCGTCGGGCCGGTACATGATCACGTCGATGCCGGAAATCATCTGCGTAATGCGCTGCAACGGGATGCTGGGGAACAGCTTCTGCGTGAAGTCCATGAAGAAGACATACGCCGCATAGCCGAGGTTGAGGAATTCGAAGTGATACTGCCAGCACTTGATGCCGAGATTGATCAAGTCGTCGTAGTTCTTGATCAGGTGGTAGCCCTTGGATTCGCCGAGAGCATCCATCACCACCGAGATATCCTCGAGATCCGGCAGAGGCGAAATCTGCAGGTCTTCGAGTTCCTTGATGGTGGCCTCCATCTTGACTTTCCACTTGGCCTCCAGCGCATCCCAGTTCTTGTAGTAGAAGCCGGCGCGCTCCATGAAGTTGGGCACGCGGCTGCCTATTTCGGCGCCGTCCTTGACCGGCACCGGCGAGATATAGACGTAGCCGTTGATGATGCGGTGGTCGACGCCGCGCACCGGCGGCACCTGGAAGATGCGGTTGTTGAACTGCGACAGGGCGAGGAACCAGGCTTCGTCCCAGATGGTATCGAAGGGGTAGAGCGGCTCCGGATAGTGCAAGCCGTCGTAGAACCAGAACGTCTCCTTTTCGTACTGGTTTCGCACCGGATCGTCGGTGACGAACTGGTACTGGTACGGATACATCCTCTCCCAGCCTTCGGTGCCGGGAATGGTCTTGGCCTTTACATCGTGCGGAATCGGAAACTTCATTGAATGTCTCCTTCTGTAATTATTTTGGAAATCGGAAAACCGGCCCCGGTCAGGTGCCGGGAGTGGTGGATGTAACGCAAGGCCCGGGCCACCTGCTGTTGACGCGGCGCAATATTTCAAATCGGTGCCGGGGCGAGATTTAATTGCACCTACTGAAAACAGGGGAATATTCGGTACATGCATGTGCAGCAAAAATGACAAACGGAATGTCGGGAGGGGCGAGGGCGATGCGCGAGCGGCGGCTATCGACTATTGTTCATTTGGTGAAATTTGGAGTCCCGGCGTGGCAGATTTGATCTTCCGGTCACTTGCCGGAATCCCGTCGTCCGCAGGCGAAAAATCCACTTTTGCCCTCGATCAAGGTATGCTTTCCGGCTTGCGCTTAAATGAGCAAATCAAGGAGGAGACAGTGAGAGTGAGGCAATGACCAAACTCCGCAGTGTGGGGCGCTCAACCAACGAGGACCTGCGCGCCCGCGTGCATTTCTGCGCCGAGACCGGGCAGATCTGGCTTCACGAGCACCGCATGCTGTTGGTGCACGCCGAGGCGCAGGCGACATTGCGCAACGAGCTGATCGACACCCTCGGCATGGACCGCGCCAAGGGGCTGCTGACGCGCATGGGTTACGCCTCCGGCGTGCGCGATGCCGAGCTCGCCCGCACCCGCGCCGAGGATTCGAGCGACCTCGAAGCCTTCATGACCGGCCCGCAACTGCATACGCTTGAGGGCATCGTCCGGGTAACCCCGATCAAGCTGGAACTGAACCGCCACACCGGGAAGTTCTACGCCGAGTTTCTCTGGGAGCACTCCTGGGAAGGACAATCGCATCGCCGCCACTACGGCATTCACAGCGAGCCGGTGTGCTGGACGCAGATCGGCTATGCCTGCGGCTACACCTCGGCCTTCATGGGGCGCACCATCCTGTACAAGGAGGTCGAATGTACCGGGATGGGGGACAACAACTGCCGCATCGTCGGCAAGCCGGCCGACGAATGGGAGGATGCGGCCGAGCAGATGCGCTTCTTCAACAGCGAGTCGATCGCCGATCAGCTGATCGACCTGCAAACCCAGGTGGTGCAGCTGCGCTCTTCGATCGGTGACCGCGATCAGTTGCCGGAAGACATCACCGGAACGTCTCCCGGCTTTCGCGCCGCTTACGAACTGCTCAAGCAGGCGGCCGGCAGCCACATCACCGTCCTGCTGCAAGGCGAAACCGGCGTCGGCAAGGAGGTTTTTGCGCGCAGCCTGCACGAAATGGGGCCGCGCTGCAGCAAGCCTTTCATCGCCGTCAACTGTGCGGCGATCCCGCAGGAGCTGGTCGAATCCGAACTCTTCGGCGTCGAAAAGGGCGCCTATACCGGGGCGCTGGTATCCCGCCCGGGACGCTTCGAGCGCGCCGATGGCGGCACCCTGTTTCTCGACGAGATCGGCGACCTCCCAATGTCGGCGCAGGCCAAGCTGTTGCGCGTGCTGCAGGATGGCGAGATCGAACGCCTCGGCGACCAGAAGACGCGCAAGATCAATGTGCGGCTGGTGGCGGCCACCAATGCCAATCTGGCGCAACTGGTCAAGGAAGGACGTTTCCGTTCCGACTTGTACTACCGCCTCAATGCCTACCAGATCGTCATACCGCCGCTGCGCGAGCGCAAGCAGGACATCCCCCTGCTGGCCAAGCATTTTCTGGCCAAGCATGCGGCGATCCACGGCAAGAAACTGCGGGGTTTCACCGACAAGGCCAAGCGCGCCTTGCTGGCGTACCCGTGGCCGGGAAACATTCGCGAACTGCAAAACGCGGTCGAGCGCGGCGTCATCCTTGCGCCCGGTGGCACTCGCATCGAGGTGAGCCACCTGTTTCTGTCATGCAACGATGTGCAGCCGCAGGAATTCGGTCTCGACCCCACCGGAGGACTCGACATCAACTGCTGGGAGACCGGCAAGGACCTGCGCGAGGCGGTTTTCAACGGCGCTCTGACGCTCGATCAGGTCGAAGCCATGCTGCTCGAAACGGCCGTCGACAAGGCTCGCGGCAACCTGTCTTCGGCGGCGCGCATGCTGGGGATTACCCGGCCGCAGATCGCCTATCGCCTGAAGCGCCTGCATGAGGGCAAGGACGGCGCGAGCGATCTCGCGCCCGAGGCGGCGGACGAGACGCGCTCCGGCTCGGTATGATGCTGGTGTCATTGCCGCAACCGGTGGCGGACTATCTCACCGCCCACCACGTCATGACGCTTGCCACGCAGGGGCTGGACGGACCCTGGGCGTCGGCCGTGTTCTACGCCAACGAGGGCAGCTCGCTGATATTTCTGTCTTCACCGACCACCCGCCATTGCCGCAACCTGGCGCTCGATCCCCGCTGCGCGGCGACGATCCAGGAAGACTACAGCGACTGGGCGCAAATCAAGGGCTTCCAGCTCGAAGGACGCGTTATCGAACTTCAGGGTGACGAGGAAAAGCGCGCCCAGGCGCTCTACGGCGAAAAGTTTCCCGTCGTCGGACCGCTGGCGAAGGTGCCGCCGGCCATCGTCAAGGCCCTGGCCAAAGTGCGCTGGTACCGCCTGGTCCCCGAGCGCTTCCATTTCATCGACAACAGCAAGGGCTTCGGCCATCGCGACGAGATCGATCTCAAGCCGAAATAGCGCCCTCATTGTCTCCTCGTCGT
The DNA here is from genome assembly GCA_026399435.1 of Rhodocyclales bacterium. GTDB lineage: Bacteria > Pseudomonadota > Gammaproteobacteria > Burkholderiales > Rhodocyclaceae > Sulfuritalea. The sequence continues at coordinate 23,997 of JAPLQX010000024.1, read as the reverse complement.
ATGCGGCTAGAATGGCGCGACCGGACCGCCCGCACAGGAGTTGCCTGATGTTCGAAATTGGAAAACTGTTCTCGCACAAGCCCGACCATCCGATGAATTCGGTCGCGGCGGCGCGCGATCTCCTGAATGCACTGGATGAATCGAAGCCGGCCGCGGCGCTCGTCGAGATTTCGGCGTGGGCCAATTCCCTTGCCGGAACCGACGGATTCGCCTGCGACGACCGCTTCCTGATCGTTGCCGAGATCGAGTCGAACGGCAACCGCGTCGCGGCGGATGTTTTCCAGGAGTATCTGCGGCACATCCACAAGCGGGACCAGGAGCAGCGCAAGCTCTATGAGGCGCTCCACACCTACTGGTCCGACGTGGCCGCAGCGTACGAGCGTTGTATTCTGGATCACGAAGCCGGTGCACCCGGTGCGGCCCGTTTCACCAGCCATCTCGCAGTTGCCATTGCGCGCGCCATCCGCGCCAGCGAACATGCGGAGCGGATGAGCCAGTTGCGCTATATCGGTTCAGGCGCCGAGCTCTGGAAGTCGCCCTGCCGGCTGTTCGCCTATGCCGAGAAAATGGAGGTCGATCATGTCTCGATCGTCGTCCACGGGCGGGAAGTGCACTCGACCATCCGTGCCGAGTTGCTGCGAATGGCGGGCATGAGCCTGGCCGCGCTGCACGAGCTGCCGCCGGAGCAGGTGGAGCTTGCGGGCCGCATACTGGAACGGTTTGCCGTCTCCTTTTCATGGTCGGCAGAGGCCTTGCCCGACTGCAATTTCGTGATCGACCTTGCCGCGGGCACGCCGCCCCGGCAACGAAGCCCCGACGAAGCCGCGTCCCCCACCAAACGCTTCTTCGGCGGCGGACCGGCGCTCCCGAAACTGGTGGATATCGAGGGCCTGGTCGAGAAGAATCTCCTCGCGGAGGAGGCCCGCTTCGGCCCGGAATTCTCGCAACCGCAAATCTTCAGCGTCATTCGCCACCTGCTCATCTACCTTGGGGCGGAGCCTCCGCAGCGGCGCTTTGCACGCACCGCGGTGAGCGCCCCGGTCGAGATTATCCATGGCTTTGCCTCGATCTCGCCGCGCGTAACGATTTTGGATGCCGGATCGGGTGCGGTGATAGACGACGAACTGAACGTCGAGCAGCGCAAGCGCTCGGGCGTGCAACTCGCGGCGGAAGTTCCGGAGGAGGCGCCGGAGGTGTGGACCATGTGCGACCGCAGTGAATGGGGACTCGGCGTCGAAATTCCGCAACGGCCCGGCGCATGGGCCGAGCCCGGCGTCCTCTGCGGAATCCGCGACAGCGCAACTTCGCCGTGGTTGGTCGGCATCATTCGCAGCGTCGAAACCTCCGAGTTCGGCCGCATGCATTGCGGCCTGTGGATCATGTCCAAGCGCCCGATCGCGACGCATCTGCGCGTGATCGGCAGCGAGACGCACCAGGCGGCGAACTGGGAGACATCGAGCGGCGGCTTCAAATACTCCTACTTGCGCGCCCTGTTGCTGCCGGATGGCGTCAAGGCGCACGACCGTCCGGTGATGCTGATCGAACGGCAATCCATCTGGATCGGCGAACTCTACGAAGTCATGGCCGGTGAACATACCCGCCACGTCCGCCTGATGGAGCTGATCGAGGAAGGCGCCGACTACATGCGCGTCGGATTTGCCTGGGTGGCGCCGGGCGCGAGCTGAATCGCCGTCCCGTCAGCGCCGACTCTTCTTGCGGCGCTGTTGGCCGCCGGCGTTACTGCACCTCGGGCATGCGCACGACCAACCCGTCGAGCTCAGGGCCCAGCTTGAGCTGACAGGCGAGGCGACTGTTGCTTTCACGCTTCGCGGCGGTACCGGTCAGCATGGTTTCTTCGTCGGCGGCTGGGGCCGGCAGGGCGTGGGCGCTCTCGACGTACACATGACAGGTCGCGCAGGAGCAGAAGCCGCCGCAGGCGCCTTCGATGCCGCGCACGTCGTTGAAGGTCGCGACTTGCATGACGTTGGCTTCGCTTTCGGCGTCGATGCTGTGGCGGGTGCCGTCATTGAGGATGAAGGTGATGGTGATCATGGTCGGGACATCTCGTTCGCGGGATATTCGTTGAGCGCCAGCCAGTAGCCCCCGATCAGGCCCAGTGCCTCGGTGAATTTGTCGAAATCGACCGGCTTCCTGACATAGCTGTTGGCACCTGCGGCATAGGCCGCTCGGATGTCCCGCTGTTCGCGCGAGGTCGTCAACACGACGACGGGCAGCAGGCGCGTCCGGGCGTCGGCGCGTATTCGCCGCACGACTTCGAGGCCGTCGATGCGCGGCAGCTTGAGATCCATCAGAACCAGCGCGGGCTGGACGCCGGTGTCGCGTCCGGCGTGGATGCCGGTGGCGAACAGCCAGTCCAGTGCTTCGACGCCATCGCGGGCGACGATCACCGGCCGATCGATGCGATTTCTGCCGAGTGCGCGCAGGGTGAGCGCTTCGTCGTCGGTGTTGTCCTCGACCAGCAGCAGCGGGCGTTGGCCGGTCACGGACGAACTCAGGCGGTGCGCTTGCCGGCGGCCGGCAGATCGTCGCGCGCGACGAGAAAAACCTTGCCCTCGGCATGCTCGGTATCGAGCCAGACGACCGGCAGATCCGGAAAGGCTGCCGTCACGAGGTCCTGGTTGTGGCCGACTTCGATGGCAATAATGCCGCCAGGATTCAGGTGTCCGCGCGCCTCGGCGACGATGCGCCGCACCACGTCGAGGCCGTCCGCGCCGGCCGCCAGCGCAAGGGCCGGTTCGTGGCGGTATTCGGCAGGCAGGGCCTCCATCGCCGCGGTGGTGACGTAGGGTGGATTGCAGAGGATCAGGTCGTAGCGCTTGCCCTTCACGGCGGCGAACAGATCGGACTCGATCGCCTGCACGCGCTCCTCAAGCCGGTAATCGGCGATGTTGCGCTTTGCCACTGCGAGGGCGTCGGCAGAGACGTCGATCGCGTCCACGCTGGCGTTGGGGAAGGCATGGGCCATCAGAATCGCCAGACAACCCGAGCCGGTGCACAGGTCGAGCGCTGCGCCGACGGCTTCGGGATCTTCGATCCACGGCGCGAAGCCGTTTTCCAGCAGTTCGGCGAAGTAGGAACGCGGCACGATGACCCGCTGATCCACGTAAAAGCGGAAGGGCCCCAGCCAGGCTTCCTGCACCAGATACGCGGTGGGCAGGCGGTGCACCACGCGCTGCTGCAGGTTGTTCAGCAGCATCAGGCGTTCGCTCTTGGTCAGGTGTGCGTCGAGCCAGGGCTCAAGCGTGTCGTGAGGCAGATGCAGGGTGGCGAGCACGAGCCAGACGGCTTCATCCCAGGCGTTGTCGGTGCCGTGGCCGTAAGCCAGCCCGGCCTCGTTGAAACGGCTGACCGCCCAGCGCAGCCAGTCGCGGACCGTGTGCAGTTCATCGGTGGCGCTGTCGATCAATTTGACATCAGCCTGTCGAAGGTTTGCTCGTAGATGCGCGCCAGCGGCTCGAGATCGGCCACGGCGATGCGTTCGTCCAGCTTGTGAATACTGGCGTTGACCGGGCCGAATTCCACCAGCTGCGGGCAGATGTCGGCGATGAAGCGGCCGTCGGAGGTGCCGCCGGTGGTCGAGAGTTCGGTCGCGATACCGATCTCTGTTGCGACGGCAGCCGTCAGCGCTTCGCACAGGGCGCCGCGCGGGGTCAGGAAGGGCTTCGCGCCCAGCGTCCAGCGGATGTCGTATTCGAGCCCGTGGCGGTCGAGCAGGGCATGGACGTGCGACTGCAGGCTTTCGACCGTGCTGGCCGTCGAGAAGCGGAAGTTGAACATGATCTCGAACGTGCCCGGCACGACGTTGTTCGCGCCGGTTCCGGCATGGGCGTTGGAAATCTGGAAGCTGGTCGGCGGGAAATAGTCGTTGCCGGTATCCCAGGTGGTGGCTGCGAGTTCGGCTAGTGCCGGCGCCGCGAGATGCACCGGATTCTTCACCAGGTGCGGATAGGCGACGTGGCCTTGCACGCCCTTGATGCTGAGGCTGGCCGAGAGCGAACCGCGGCGGCCGTTCTTCATCGTGTCGCCGAGGCGGTTCACGCAGGTCGGTTCGCCGACGATGCAGAAGTCGATGGCTTCATTGCGCGCCCGCAGCGCTTCCACCACGCGCACCGTGCCATCGACTGCATCGCCTTCTTCATCGGAGGTGAGCAAGAATGCCAAAGAGTCGGCGCTGGCGGGACGGCGATTTACCAGGCGCTCCATGGCGACGACGCAGGCGGCGATCGAGCTCTTCATGTCGGCTGCGCCGCGACCGTAAAGATAGCCGTCGCGCACGGTCGGTTCGAAGGGCGGCGAGGTCCATTGCTCCAGCGGGCCGGTGGGCACCACGTCGGTGTGGCCGGCGAAGCAGATCAAGCGGCCGCCGGGTTTTCCATCTGGGTCGCGCCGTGCCCAGAGATTCGAGACACCACCGGCATCGATGCGTTCGATGCGAAAGCCCAGCGGCGTCAGCCAGGAGGCGATCAGATCGAGGCAGCCGGCATCCTCAGGGGTTACCGAAGGGCGGGCGATCAGCGCCCGCGCTTTTTCCAGCACCGGCATCAGGCGTCCATATTCAGTTTGAAGTCGCTGAAGGACCCGGGGGCAACAGACTTGGTGTAGTCAGGAGCGGTCCCCTTGACATCATTCGTGGGCGCTTGCGCCGCCGGCGCCCCGGGCTGCCCGGCCCCTGCCGCCGCATTGTTGATCACCTGCTGCAGGTTGTTGGCGGAATCGGCATTGGCGAGGGCTTCTTCCAGCGCAATGGCGCCGCTCCTGTAGAGCTGGAACAGCGCCTGTTCGAAGGTCTGGCTGCCCGGCACCATGCTGCTTTCCATGGCGTCCTTGATCTCGTTGAGGTCGCCTTTTTCGATCAGTTCGGCAATGTGTCGCGAGTTGAGCAGGATTTCCACCGCGGCGATGCGGCCGCCGCTGGGCGTTCTGATCAGGCGCTGGGAGACCACGCACTTGAGCGTTACGGCGAGATCGGCGAGCAGCGACGGGCGGTTCTCCAGGGGATAGAAACTGATGATCCGGCTCATGGCGTGGTAGCTGTTGTTGGCGTGCAGCGTCGCCATGCACAGGTGGCCGGACTGGGCGTAGGCGATGGCCTGGCTCATGGTGTCCTTGTCGCGGATCTCGCCGATGAAGATCACGTCCGGCGCTTGGCGCAGCGCGTTCTTCAGCGCGATCTGATAGGCCTTGGTGTCGGTGCCGACTTCGCGTTGATTGACGATGGACTTCTTGTTCCTGAACAGGAACTCGAGCGGGTCTTCGAGCGTCAGGATGTGACCCGAGGCGTTCTCGTTGCGGTGGTCGATCATCGACGTCAGCGTCGTCGATTTTCCGGAGCCGGTGGCGCCGACCATCAGGATCAGCCCCCGCTTCTCCATGATGACGTCTTTCAGGATCGGAGGCAGGCCAAGGTCGTCGAACCTCGGAATGTCCACCGGAATGTAGCGCGCCACCATGGCCGGCGTGCCGCGCTGATAAAAACAGGAGAGGCGAAAGACGCCGACGTCCGGCGCCACGACGCGGGTCTGCAGTTCCTTCTCGCTGTCGAACTCCGCCATCTGTTCCGGGCTGAGGACTTCGCCGAGCAGGTTGCGTATGGTCGCTACATCGAGGACGGCTGGATTGATCGGCATCGAACTGCCCAGCAGTTTGATGGTGATCGGAGCGCCGACCGAGAGAAAAAGGTCCGAGGCCTTCTTGTCCGACATCAATTGAAACAGTCTCTGCATAGTGCCCATGCTTGATCTCCCAGCGTGTTAGTTACGGCCGCTGCGCTTAACGCCCATAGGGCCGGCGTTAGCCTTCACTGAAACTTCGTTTTCAGTCGCGAAGCAGTTCGTTGATGCCGGTCTTGGCCCGCGTCTGGGCATCCACCCGCTTGACGATGACCGCGCAGTAGAGGCTGTACTTGCCGTCTGCCGAGGGAAGATTGCCGCTGACCACCACCGAGCCTTCCGGGATGCGGCCGTAGCTCACTTCACCGGTGGCGCGATCATAGATCTTGGTGCTCTGGCCAATATACACACCCATCGAGATCACGCAGTTGTCTTCGACGATGACACCTTCGACCACTTCCGAGCGGGCGCCGACGAAGCAGTTGTCGCCGATGATGGTCGGGTTGGCCTGCAAAGGCTCCAGCACGCCGCCGATGCCGACGCCGCCGGACAGATGCACGTTCTTGCCGATCTGCGCGCAGGAGCCCACCGTGGCCCAGGCGTCGACCATCGTGCCTTCGTCTACATAGGCGCCGATATTGACGAAGCTGGGCATCAGCACCACGTTCTTTGCGATGAAGCTGCCGCGCCGGGCGACGGCGGGCGGCACCACGCGGAAGCCGCCTTTCTGGAAGTCGTGGGCGGAATAGTGGGCGAACTTGGTCGGCACCTTGTCGAAGTAGCGCATCGGACCGCCATCCATCAGCGCGTTGTCCTCGAGGCGGAAGGACAGCAGCACTGCCTTCTTGATCCACTGATGAGTGGTCCACTGGCCGTCGATTTTTTCCGCAACGCGCAGCGCGCCGCTATCGAGTTCGCCGAGTACATGTGCGACCGCATCGACGACACGCGAGGGGGCGGCGCCGGGGCTCAGGCTGGCGCGGTCTTCCCACGCCTGTTCGATGATCTGCTGGAGTTCGTGCATGGTGGCTTCTTTCAGAGAGATAGACAGAAATCGTTGATGCGGCGTGCCGCTTCGAGGCACTCCTCATGCGCGGCGACGAGGGCGATGCGGATGAAGTTTGCGCCGGGATTGACACCGCCGGATTCGCGCGCGAGATAGCTGCCCGGCAGCACCACGACATTCTTCTGCCGCAGCAGCTCGCGGGCAAAATCCGTATCGACGATGGGCGTCCTCGCCCAGAGGTAGAAGCCCGCATCGGGTATCCCGCAATCGAGGTGGTGGGCGATCAGCGGCGTCACTTCGTGGAATTTTTCGGCGTACATGCGGCGGTTGTCGCGGACGTGGGCCTCATCGTTCCAGGCGGCAATGCTCGCCGCCTGCACCGCCGGATTCATGGCGCTGCCATGGTAGGTGCGGTAGAGCAGGAACTTCTTCAGGATGGCCGCATCGCCGGCGACGAAACCCGAGCGCAGCCCCGGCACGTTGGAGCGCTTGGACAGGCTGGAGAAGGTCACCAGGTTGCGGTAATCGCCGCGTCCCATCTGTGCGGCGGCCGTGAGCCCGCCCAGCGGCGGCTTCGCTTCATCGAAATAGATCTCCGAGTAGCACTCGTCGGAGGCGATGACGAAGCCGTGGCGGTCGGAAAGCTCGAACAAGGTTTTCCACGAAGCCAGGCTCATGACCTTGCCGGTCGGGTTGGCCGGCGAGCAGACATACACCAGTTGCACATTGCGCCAGGTGCTTTCCGGAAGTTCCGCCCAGTCCATTTCGAAATGCTTGTGGGGCACGGTGTTGAGATAGACCGGCTGCGCTCCGGCCAGCAAGGCGGCGCCTTCGTAGATCTGGTAGAAGGGGTTGGGGCAGACCACCTTGGCGCCGCTCTTGCTGCGGTCGATGACCGTCTGGGCGAAGGCGAACAGGGCCTCGCGCGAACCATTGACCGGCACTACCTGCGTCGCCGCATCGGGCACAGGTACGCCATAGCGGCGCGCGATCCATCCGGCAATTGCCTGGCGCAGGGCATCCGAGCCCTGCGTGGTCGGGTAGTTGGCGAGGCCGGCGAGGTTGTCCGCCAGGGCACGCTGGATGAACGGCGGCGTTGCATGCTGCGGCTCGCCGATCGAGAGCTTGATCTCGCCAAAAGCCGGCGCGGGCGACACGCCGGCAAACAGCTGGCGCAGCTTTTCGAAAGGATAGGGCTGCAGAAGGGAGAGATCGGGATTCACGGGGTGCTGATCGGGGGACGCAAAGGATCTCATTATACGAGAGGGCTTCCGCTCGTCGATGGCCGCGAATTTCCGGTACATTCGCATTTCTGAGCGAGGAGGCAGGCATGGGAGAGATGATCGATTTCAATCGGCCGGACGGCAGCACCTGTCGCGGCTATCTTGCCAGCGCGGGGCAGGGTCGTCCGGGCGTGGTGGTGATCCAGGAATGGTGGGGGCTCAACGACCAGATTTGCGGCGTTGCCGACCGCTTTGCCCGTGCCGGATACAACGCCCTGGCGCCGGACCTGTTCAAGGGGCGCGTCACGCAGCAGCCCGACGAGGCCAGCCACCTGATGAACGGCCTCGATTTCCCCGGCGCGACCCATCAGGACATTCGCGGCGCGGTGGATCATCTGCTGGCAATGGGTGGCAACAGTGGTGGCAACAGCGGCGCCAAGGTCGCCGTCATGGGCTTCTGCATGGGCGGCGCGCTGACCATCGCCGCCGCCGTGCATGTGCCGAAGCTTTCCGCTGCCGTGTGCTTCTACGGTATTCCGCCGAAGGAGTTCGCCGATCCTGCCGACATCCGCATTCCATTCCAGGGACATTTCGCCAGCAAGGACGACTGGTGCACGCCGGCTGCCGTCGATGCGCTCGAAGCCGCGATGCGCGCCAAAGGCGCAGCGCCGGATTTGTATCGCTACCAGGCCGATCATGCCTTCTTCAACGAGACCCGCGGCGAGGTCTACGACGCCGCCTGCGCCAACCAGGCATGGAAACGCACGCTGGCCTTTCTGGCCGGGGCTCTGGGCTGATCCATGCCGACACCTGAACTCACACCCGCCGACTGGGTGAATATCAGCCTCACCGAGGCCATGCTGGCGCGTGACGGCCCGCCGCTTTACGTTGCCGCCAAGCTCGGCTGCGTCGCGGCGGTGCGCGTGATGTGCGAAGCCGGGACCAATGTCGAAGTGCTCGGACCGAGGAAGGAGCGGGCGCTGCACGCAGCGGCCGCCGGAGGTCACGAGAGCATCGCGGCGACCCTGGTCAGCGCCGGTTGCGACGTCGACGCGCAGGACGAGGATGGCAACACGCCGCTGATCACGGCGGTTCTCAATGGCCACGCATCGCCGGTCGAACTGCTGCTGGCGGTCGGCGCGGATATCAATGTCGCGCGGCTGGATGGCATGACGGCGATTCACCTCGCACAACTGCCGGGCACGCCGAAGGTCATCTACGAACTGATCATGCTGGGCCAGGAAGACGCGATGTGAGCAGGGCCCGGCAAGCCGATCGATGAAGCTCTATCTCGCCGGCCCGGACCTGTTTCGTCCGGATGTGGTGGAATGGACTGAACGCGTCAGCGCCCTTTGCCGCCGCGAAGGTCACGAAGCCGTGATTCCCCTCGATGGAACGCGAACCGATGCAGGCGACATCTATCGCAACAACCTCAGGCTGATCGACGAGGCGGACATAGTGCTGGCCAACCTCAATCCGTTTCGCGGTTCGGAGCCGGATTCCGGAACCTGCGTCGAAATCGGCTACGCACTGGCGCTCGGCAAACCGGTGATCGGCTATGCGGAGACGTTCGTCCCGCTGCGCGATCGCTTGCAGGCAGCCGGCCCCGGGGCGGATGGCTGTTACCGCGACGCGGCAGGCTGGGCCGTGGAAAATTTCGGGCTGGCCCTGAACCTGATGCTGGCGGTACCGGTGCAACTGGAGCAGGGCGGGATCGAGGCGGCGCTGCGCGCCGTGAGCCGCCTGATAAAGCAAGGCGACTGAATCGGTTCTATACAAAGACACATCAATTTCGCAACGTCATACCGGCGAAGGCCGGTATCCAGAGGGCGATGCGATGCGCTCCGTAACCCTGGATACCGGCCTTCGCCGGTATGACGATCCTTCAAGTGTTGTTTCGCAATTGTCGTGTCGCAATCCTAGCGGACCGGTGGCGCCAGCCTGATTTCCGGCGCGATTCGCGTGCTCTCGCCGTCGACGATCAACCAGAGTTCCGCTTCCTGCAGCGTGCATTGCAGCTGCATGCCGCGCTCGGCCAAAGCCGCCAGCGCCCGAGATTCCTCCGCCGCCAGATTGATGATCGTGAGGTTGTCCTGTTTCTGCAGGGCTGTCTTGTTCTGCTGCCACCACATATCGGCGACACGGCCGCCGTAAGTCACCACCACGACCTGTCGGGCACGCCCGCAGGCGCGCCGGATGCGCCTTTCCTCGGGCAGACCGACTTCGATCCAGAGCTCGATGGCGCCGGTCAGGTCCTTGCGCCACAGATCGGGTTCGTCTTCCGACGACAATCCCTTGCCAAACACCAGGGCCGGATCGGCATACAGCGCGAAGGCCAGCACCCGTGTCATCATCCGCTCATCGGTTTCCGACGGATGCCGGGCGACAGTCAGCGTATGGTTCTGGTAGTAATTGCGGTCGAGATCGGCGATCTGCAGCTCGACCTTGAAGATGGTGGATTTGAGGGCCATGGTACTTGGGCAAAGCGGCGCCACATTAGACTACAGATCGGTCCGCACGGAGGTAAGGAAATTGGTCGCACGCAGGGTAGCGGTCATCGGCGTCGCCAGCGGCTACGGGGCTGGCGATCCGGCCTGTCAGGACGGATCGGAAGTGGTGCGCGCGCTGCGCTTCCTGTCCGACCTCGAAGCAGTGGACGACGGCCTGCACTGGGACGAGCCGGTGCGCGCGGCGCAACCCGTTCCCGCCGATCCGATCGAGGCCGTGCAGGGGGTTGCCGCACGGCTGGCCGACAGTGTCGGCCGCCATCTGGCGCAGGGCGACTTCCCGCTGGTGATCGGGGGCGACCATTCCTGTGCCATCGGCACCTGGTCGGGCGTCAAGCGCGCGCTGGGCGCGCCGGCGCGGCTCGGCCTGATCTGGATCGACGCCCACATGGACAGCCACACCGTCGCCACCAGCCAGACCCGGCATATTCACGGCATGCCGCTGGCCAGTCTGCTCGGCCACGGCGATCCGCGTCTGACCGGCGTGGCCGGCGATGGTCCCAAACTCTTGCCCGAAGATGTCTGCCTGATCGGGGTGCGCAGCTTCGAATCGGACGAGGCCGCCCTGTTGCGGCAACTCGGCGTGCGCGTCTATTTCATGCACGAGATTCGGCGTCGCGGCTTGTCCGAGGTGTTTGCCGAGGCCTTGCACCTGGTCAGCGAACACACCAGGGGCTATGGCATCAGCATCGACCTCGATGTGCTCGATCCCGCCGAGGGGCCGGGCGTCGGAACCCCGGTTCCCGGCGGCCTGCTGCGCGCCGACATGACCGATGCGCTGGCGCTGGCGCATGGTGACGAAAAACTGCTGGCAGTGGAAATCGTCGAATACAACCCCTATCTCGACGAGCACTTCGTCACCGCCCGTGCGATCCACGATCTGTGCCAGTCACTGATCCCGTGACGGCGGGCCGCCCGGGGCGGGCTGCTACTTCTTGATCGGCGTGGGAGTGGACGAATCTCCCTTTGCGCCGCCAAACGGCAAGGCCGGCACGGCGGGCTTGGTCTTGTCCTTCTTGGGTTTTTTCTGTTCGCGATTGCTGCGCATTTGTCCCTTGGCCATTTGAGTTCTCCTGAAAGTGAAAGTATCGGCTGCAAACACGACCATGTCTGCGCTCGGGGCTGTCTTGCCCAGGATCTGCCGGCATGGTCGCATTTCGACGATTGGCCGCGACAAATGGTACTCCCAATCGGTGCGGGGCATAGCCGGCTCGTCCGCGAATGGCGCGGTGCCGATTTGACATTGCCGTTGCCGAGGCATAGAGTGAATTTGCCTTCAACTCGAAGGGATTTTCGTGGGGGTACCTAGCGCTGAAAAAACGTCCCCGAAGTAGTGTTTCACCCTTTGACCAGGAGTCTTCCAGGCTCCAGCCCTGATGGGCAGCGCCGATTTGAGTTTCAGCTTGCGGGCGCACTACAAGTACAGCTAAAGCGTTACGCGAAAAGCCCATTCCGGCCAATATGCCAAATGGGCTTTTCGCCGTTTTGCCTTCCCCCTTCGAGGGGGAGTCAGCCGAGCTAGCCCTCCCCCTTCGAGGGGGAGCCAGCCGAGCTAGCCCTCCCCCCTTGAAGGGGAGGGAGAATGTCACGGCTTGCCATCGCAGGCGCGCGCCAGCAGCGCCTCGAACCCCGGATAGCTTTCAGCGGTCAGCACGAACTTGCCGGCGAACTCGCTACGCGATTCGCCGCTCTGCAGCGCGGCGATGAAGCCTTCCCGGTTTCTGATCCAGCTGCCGCCGAGCAGTGTCACGCCGCGGGCGAACAGCGCGTCGGGCAGGCAGCCGGCGCTCGGTCCGACCATGGCGAACCACTTCGCGTTGCGGCAGCAGTCGAGCATGCGGTCGAGCGTGTCGTTGAGCAGCAGGGTGCTGGTGGAGACCACTTTGCTGCAGGCAGCGAGTTCGTCCGCGTCCAGCGTCACGCGGTAGCCCTCGGCGTCACCGGCCAGTTCCGCCTTCAATTCGACCACGGTGAGCCGCGCGCCGCTTTGCAGGATGCGGCCCAACAGCGGCCTGAACAGCCCGATCATGCCGATCTGCTCGCCCGCCTGCGGGTTCATCCGGCCGATCGAATCTGCACTGTCCTCGGGGCGGAATCCGGCCCGGTCGAACAGGCAGCGGGTCAGCGCGTTGGCGGCGGCGAAGCCGATGGTTTTGCCGAAAGAGTCGGCGCTGGCGTAACGGCGAGCCACGGCCAGCGCATCGGCGCCGGCGAGGCCCAGGCCATCAGCGCCGTCGCGCAGGCGTGCCAGGGTGTCGTCGAGCAGGACGTAGGACAGGCCGAGCGATCCGTCCTCCAGTTCCAGCGCACAGAATTCGCCTTTGTTGTCCGCGATGGACTGCGCCGGCGGCAGGTGCAGGGCGCGCACGCGGGGGAGTGGGCTGCGTGTCGCGAAGGCATCGAGTTGCGCGAGATATTCCGTGGCGAAGCTCATCGCTTGTCCTGGTGGTGACCGGGGATCAAAGCCGCCGAGGCCGTTTTACCGGCGACGGTGGCTTCCTTGTTTTCCTTGTTGCGCAAGGCTCCCGGAAAATACAGTGCAGTGAGGCGCTCGGAATGTATCGGCGAATCGACATTCGAGCCGCCATAGCGGCGCCAGTCGCGCACCGGATAGATGCTGTCGGCAACTTCGAGCAGGCCCACGGTTTCGCGGTCGGCGATCAGCACGCCCTGCACGCGCAAACCGAGCGTTTGCTTGGCGGCATTCAGGCGGGCGGCCATGTCCGGCGTGGCGCCGAATTCGCCATCGGTGGCGATCAGCAGGTCGGCAAGCTGCCAGCGCTGGTCCTCCAGCTTGGCAATTACCCGTTCCAGCGGGCCGCAAATATCGGTGCCGCCACGAAATCCCTGGCCCAGAAAATCCGTGACGCGCTCAATCCCCGCGCGGTCGACGCCCAACTCCATTTCGACCAGCTCCTCGGGGCCGCCGAAGGCGAAGACATGGCAGGCGCGCTGTTGCGCATGGGCGCTGCGCATGGCTTCGAGCACCACAGCCTTCGCCACGGCTTCGGCGCCGCCCTGCATCGAGCCCGAGGTGTCGACGCAGACCAGCATCGGCCCCAGTTCCAGGCGCTTGCCGGCCTGCGGCCCCGGACGCGGCTGCGCCACCAGCGCCTGATGCAGGCGTACTTCCGTCATGCGATCGTCGTCTTCGTAGCTCAGCAGCGTGCGTTCCGCCCGCCGTGCATGCCACACCAGGCGCAGGCGCGGGTGGCCGAGCAGCATGGCCTCGGCCGGCAGCATGCGCGCGATCCGGTCCGAGCGGTGGATGCCGCGCGTTTCGCCCGGCATGTCCGGCACGCGCACGGTGCGGCTCTCGGCGCGCTGGGCGATGGCCTTCTCCATCACCTCGACGATCGCCTGGCTGGCAGTATCCGGCTCTTCGGAGGGACGCGAGCGGCCGAGTCCGCGGATGATCTTGCTCAGTTCCGGCAGGCGTTCGAGCAGCCGGCGAATGCGCAGCACCTCCTGCCATCCCGAGGAATGCAGCAGGCCGCGCATCTGGTCCCAGCGACTGTGCTTGCAGTCGTCGGGCACCATGCCGAACACTTGCACCAACTCGTCGATCTCGCCGCAGTGCTGCTGCCAGTCCTTCTCGAAAGCCTCTATCGCCATGCCCAGGGCTTCGGCTTCGCCAGCCCCCCGATCCCGATAATCGACGATGAAATCGAGGTGGAACAGGATGCTCATCAGCACCGTGTCGGTCAGCTCTTCCTTGTCGCTGCAGTAGCGGGCCAGGTCGAGTCGGGCGATGGCGCCGTTCAAGGCGCGGGCAATCGGCAGCGGCGGCCAGGGCCAGGTTTCCGGTGGCGTCGTGACGCCGGCAAGCAGTTCCCGGCGCAGGCCCGCCAGCGCATCCAGGCGCGGTTCCAGGCTGCCCTGCGAGTTGGTCAGCCCGCCCAGCCAGAGCGAGCGCGCCAGGCCGTCCAGCGTCGCCAGACGGCGCTCCCCGCTTTCGAACAGCAGCGGCGCCGGCAGCGCGCTTGGCGGAGAGACGGGCAGCGCTGCGCTCACGCCGCGTCGAGCGATTCGTGGGCGACGGGCTCCGGCACCTTGCCGTTGTCCCGTTCCAGCCGCGGCAGGTCGAGGAAGCCGGCCCGCGCGGCCTGCGCGCGTGCGGCGAGCTCGTCGATCGCCGCGGCGGTGGCCGCCAGGTTGATCCCGGCGCGTGCCGTCAGCCCTTCGTTGAGCCACAGGCTCTGCTGCGCGTAGGCGGCCAGGTTCGCCCGCTGGCCGGCAATTTCCCTGGCATAGCCGGCGATGCGCTCGAGCAGCGAATCGATCTGGCGCACGCGGGCGCCAATGTGCGAATCGCCGTAGCGCCGGCGCCGACTGTAGCTCAGGCGCGGAGCCGCCGCGCCGCCCTTGGCGTCGCCAATCTCGTCGGCCAGTTCCGTGGCGGAGAATTTCAGGCGGCCCGATTCGTCGTAATTCAGGTCGTTGGCCTTCAGTTCCGCTTCGAGCTGGGTCTCGAAAGCCGCGACCACCCGCGTCAGGCGCGCCGGCGAGAAGGCCTCGCGCACTCCGAGCCGGGCCGCCAGCCAGTCGGCCACGGCCGCCTGGCGCGGCGCATCGGGCGCGGTCAGCCACGGCAGCAGCAGCAGGTCCCACAGCGCCACGGCCGGGCGGCCCTCGCTCGCCGCGGCAACCCGCAACAGCCAGACGATCTTGACCCAGCGCCGGTCCGAAACATGGATAGTCACAGCGGCGAAGTGCCGGCGCAGTTCGGCCAGCACTGCGACGAACTCGGCCGGCACCTCGACCGCGGCCGCGTCTGCCGCCAACCGGGCGAGATCGTCGCCGTCGAGCGTCAGCTCGGGCCCGGGCGGCGTCCAGTCGCGGGCGCGACCGGCTTCGAGCAGCGCGCCGAAGCCCTCGCTGCTGACCGCCGCCACCGGCAGGCGCACCAGGAAGCGATCGAAAAATGCCTCGGCGATTTCGTCTTCGGGCACCACGTTGGTGGCGCCGACGGCGCTGATCAGCGGGCAGCGCTGGCGGCCGGCGCCGTTGTCGAATTCGCGTTCGTTGAGCAGGGTGAGCAGGGCGTTGAGAATCGCGCTGTTGGCCTTGAACACCTCGTCGATGAAAGCAATCGAGGCGTCCGGCAGGAAGCCGTCGGTATGCCGCTCGTAGCGATCCTCCTCCAGGGCCTTGATCGACAGCGGGCCGAAGAGCTCTTCGGGCACCGAGAAGCGCGTCAGCAGCCGCTCGAAGTAGCGGGCATCGCGAAACACCGTGTGCAGCCGCCGCGCCAGCTCGCTCTTGGCCGTGCCCGGCGGGCCGATGAACAGCGTGTGCTCGCCGGCGAGGGCCGCGAGGAAACACAGCCGCACGCTCTGGCGGCGCTCGACCAGGCCCAGCTCCAGTGCGTCGATGAGGGCCCGCAAACGGGCCGCGCGATTGATCTGCATGGGGGAATTGTAGTTGTCTGGCGGAAAAAGGTTGCGGCGGGGGGCGCAGCGGCTGCTGGGGTCGATCATCCGCATCAACCCGACCGAATGGCGGATTCATTCAAAGTCGCCGTCGACGACACGTTCGCAACACGTGTCGCAATTTCAATAAAATAGCGACATGTTCTGTTGACCTGTCGCTCCCGGCGACATAAGCTTCAAACATGTCGCAAAAAACCCGTTCCATCATCATGACTACCTCGAACACGGTCTGGCGCCCTGACCAAGCCTACAACGGGCTTCAGGCCTTGCCTCCGGCGCAGGCGCTGGAAACCAGACCCGTGCTCAAGCGCTGCATCACCGCCCGCGCCGCGCTGGCGGAGCTCAAGCAGGCTGCCGAGCTGATCCCCAACCAGACAATGTTGATCAACACCATTCCGTTGCTGGAAGCCAGGGACAGTTCCGAAATCGAAAACATCGTCACCACCACCGACCAGCTTTTCCAATACGCACAAGGTCAAGGCGAGGCCGATGCCGCCACCAAGGAAGCCCTGCGCTACCGTTCCGCCCTGAACCGGGGCTACCGCCACCTGGTTCAACGCCCCCTGAGCACCGCCACCGCAGTGGAAATCTGCTCCACGATCAAAGGCGTGGAAATGGATATTCGCCGCACCCCAGGCACTCAGCTCGCCAACGACCGCAGCGGTGAAGTCATCTACACCCCGCCGGAAGGCGAACAACGGCTGCGCGACCTGCTCGCCAACTGGGAACGCTTCCTCCACACCGAGACCGAGGTGGACCCACTGGTCCGCATGGCCGTCGGCCATTACCAGTTTGAAGCCATCCACCCCTTCACCGACGGCAATGGCCGCACCGGCCGCGTGCTCAACATCCTCTACCTGATCCAGGAAGGACTGCTCACCCTGCCCATCCTCTACCTCAGCCGCCACATCATCGCCCGCAAGGCCGACTACTACCGGCTGCTGCTGGACGTAACCCGCGAAGCCGCGTGGGAGCCCTGGCTGCTCTACATGCTGGAAGCGGTGGAAGAAACAGCCCGTTGGACCACCGCCAAGATCGCCGCCATCCGCGCTCTGGCCGAGCACACTACCCATCATGTACGTGAAAAATTGCCCAAGATCTACAGCCACGAACTGGTGGACGTGATCTTCGAGCAGCCCTATTGCCGCATCGCCAACCTGGTTGAAAAGGACATCGCCCAGCGCCAAGCCGCCTCGCGCTACCTGAAGGACCTGGCGGCGCTGGGTGTGCTCAGGGAAGTCAAGGTGGGCAAGGAAAAACTCTTCATCCACCCGAAGCTGATGCAGTTGCTGACCCGCGACAGCAACAAGTTCGTCCTCTACAAATCTTGACCATGCCCGGAATGGGTAGGGCGATGGCTGACATGGGTACGAAACCAAAGTCGCCGTACTTGATCTCATACGCACCGTGCGTATAATCGGCCCGTGAAATTCGAGTTCATCGAATCTCCGGTATTCACGTCCTACCTGTCTGACTACCTGTCGGATGATGAATACTTGGGGCTTCAGGAATACCTCTGTGAGTATCCCGAAGCCGGCGACATGGTTCGGGGTTCCGGCGGCGTTCGCAAATTGCGCTGGAGCCGTCCGGGTTCCGGCAAGTCTGGCGGGGTACGGGTTTGCTATTACGTCCGTACCAGGGCTGGGCGGATACTGATGCTGGTGATTTATGCCAAGAGCGCCAGGGACTCGATTCCCGGGCATGTGCTCAAGGCGCTCAAGGAGGAGATGGAACATGCCGACGATGACAGATAAAGTCCTGCAAAAGCGTGACGCCAAGCGCGACATAGGGGCCGAATTGCTGCAAGCCGTCCGCGACCTGAAAGCTGGCCGTCAGGGACGAAAGACGACGATCGAGACGCTGCCCGACGGCAGGGTGCGTCGCTGCATCGTATTGCCAAACGGCAAGCTGGCGAAGGATGAAGTTCTCACCGGAGCCCGGTGGGCACTTCTGGCTGCCCGGTCTCGCTCCGGTTTGTCGCAAGCCGACTTCGCGACTGCTCTCGGAGTCTCCAAACGCACCCTGGAGAATTGGGAGCAGGGACGAGCAGAACCGACCGGCCCGGCAAAGGTGTTGCTGAAACTGGTCGCCAGGTACCCGGATACGGTGAAACGTCTGGCGAAGATGCATCCCGAAGAGCAGGTGGCTTGACGCGCGAGGGGCAGTGTGGAACCCGGATCGCGACGCGCGAGGGGAATACGGGCGAATCCACTCTCAAGAATTAGACGGTGTATCGTATGACCATTGGAAGCCGGAGGAGACAGATCAATGGGATGGAGTCGGAACGAAGTCGAGGCGACGGTGGCCGACTATTTCCACATGCTGGTGATGCAGTTGTCTGGTCAAGCCTATAACAAGACCGCCCATCGCCGTGCATTGCTTGCCAAGCTCGATGGCCGATCGGAAGGTGCGGTTGAACGAAAGCACCAGAACATTAGTGCCATCCTTATTGAGAACGGCTGTCCATATATCCCCGGCTACAAGCCACTCGGAAATTATCAGGCGCTATTGCGTGAGATTGTCGAGACTCGCCTTGCCACTGATGGACAACTCGATACTGCTGCCCTTGCGGCATGTGCAGTTCCGGCGGTAGCACCGCTAATCGATGACGATGACTTTTCCGCATTCGTTGTCGATGCACCGAGAATGGCAACCGTGGCTCGGGAACCTCGCACCAATGACTATCAGACGTCCATTCCGCACAAGCGCGACTACTTGGAACGAGAAGCTCGAAACGCTTCGCTAGGAGCAGCGGGGGAAGAATTTGCCTTGAAGTATGAGCACTTCCGTCTCAGAAGCTATGGAAAGAAGAATCTTGCGGATAAGGTTGAGCAAGTCTCGAAAACTAAGGGGGATGGCTTGGGTTTTGACATCTTGTCCTTCGAAGCCGATGGGCGTGAGCGCTTCATCGAGGTGAAAACCACCTCGTTCGGTAAAGAGACGCCTTTCTATATCAGTCGTGGCGAAGTGACATTCGCAAAGCAGCACGCGGAGCAGTTTCGGTTGTACCGGCTATTTGATTTCCGAAGAGAGCCCAGACTGTTTGAGTTACCTGGGCCTGTCGACAGGCACTGTTTTGTGAGCCCAATTAACTACATCTGTCAGTTCTCATAAACCGCAAATGCGACAACGCTGACGCGGCACAAAGATGCACAAGGCCTCACAAGCCACTTCGCTTGCGAGGCCTTGTTGTATCTGGCTCCCCGACTTGGGCTCGAACTAGAGATGGAACTTGCGGATTACCAGCTCGGCCAGCGAGCTCGGTGATGATTTTCGGCACCACGACGTAGTTGTTGATCTCCTACTGCCCCGGCGGTACCGGCGAAACCCTTGTCCAGCCGGTTGGACAGGTCTTTACGTAGGGATAGTAGCCATTGGCTTGACCGCAGTAATACCACCAGTTTTGCTCGGCGACGGGTGCCGGCTGGGGAGCCGCTTGATTGGTGGCAATGAGCTGCTGCTCATAGCCCTGCGGCGTGTAGACCTGTGCCGGATAGACGGGGGCCGGGGCATGCGGGGGAGGCGGCGTGGTGGCTGCCAGATAGAGCACTGTGCCGAACAAGGCAAGCGTCAGGGCATTCCAGCCACCACTGACGTGGACGCCACCCCCGCGATAACCCTGGCGCTGCGCCAACGCGGGTGAGATAGCCACTGAACTGATGAGGGTAGCGATGAGTACGGACTTGAGCAAGCTGGACATGTTGTTCCCCTTCGGGAATCGGTGATCCTTTATTGGATAGCGATGATCACGCACCGAGGCAGACTGGGAACCTATCTTACGTCGGATCGTTTCCAATGGCAGGGTCAAGACCGATCCAGGCCATTGGAGCCTGGCCTTTCCCGCGGTGGATGGGCGACAATCCCCTCCGTCGAACTTTTCGAATGCTGGAACACACCATGCACCACCCCTGCCGGACCGACGGGAAAGCCTGCCTGCAGCACCGATGAGCTTCTTCTCGGCTGTCTTCACGCGGGCGCTCGGCTCCCGCAATTACCGGCTCTACTTCGCCGGCCAACTGATATCGCTCGCCGGCACCTGGATGCAGCAGATCGCCATGATCTGGCTCGCCTACCGCCTGTCCAATTCGGCGGCGGTGCTCGGCATGGTCGGCTTCGCCAGCCAGATTCCGATACTCCTGCTTGGTCCCTTCGCGGGCGTGCTGACCGACCGCTTCGACCGGCGCCGCATCCTGATCGCGACCCAGATGCTCGCCATGCTGCAGGCCGTGGTCCTGACTGCGCTGACCTGGCAGGGCCGGGCTTCGACGGAGTGGCTGATCGGTCTGGCCTTCGTCCTCGGCGTCATCAATGCGCTCGACCTGCCGGCACGGCAGGCGTTTTCGGCGCAGCTCGTGGACAAGCGCGAGGACTTGCCGAACGCCATCGCCCTCAATTCGCTGCTGATGAACTCGGCCCGCTTCGTTGGTCCGGCGTTGGCCGGCTTCGCCGTCGCCACCATCGGCGAGGCCTGGTGCTTCGCGATCAATGCCGTGTCGTATTTCGCGGTGCTGCTCGCACTGTTGGCGATCGACGCGAAGCCGCACCAGGCTGATCGCACGCCCGCCTGGCGTGCCTTCCGCGAAGGTGTCGGCTACGTCCTCGGCCATCGCGAGATCCGGCCGCGTCTGCTGATGGTGGCGGCCGTCAGCTTTCTGGTCACCCCGTATGCGGTGCTGATGCCGCTCTTCGCCAGCGAAATCTTCGGCGGCGATGCGCGTACCTACGGCTTGCTGATCGCCAGCGCCGGGGCGGGCTCGCTGCTGGCCGGCTTATACCTCGCGAGCCGCCAGGACACCGCACGGCTGCCGCGCCACGTGGCCGATGCGGTGCTGCTCGCCGGCGCGGCCTTGTCCGTGTTCGCCGTCAATCACTGGCTGGCGCTCGCCTTTCCCATCGTGATGGTGCTGGGCTTCGCCGTCATCACCGTCATCGCGGGCAGCAACACCATGATCCAGGTGCAGGTCGAAGATGCCTATCGCGGGCGGGTGATGGCCATCTTCTCCATGGCCTTCCTCGGCATCGCGCCGCTGGGGAGTTTCGCCGTCGGCCATCTCGCGCATTGGGTCGGCGTGCAACCCGTGCTGTTCGCCTGCGGCATCGGCACCCTCGCGGTCGGCCTGGCGGCGCGCCGCCATGTAGCGGGCGTGCCGTCTTCCGTCCGTGAGATTTGACATGGTTTTTGCCCAGGAATTAGGTCATGCTGATGGCTATCCGTTACCCTCAGAGAGACAAATGAAAAATTATTGTGCATTGATAGTCGCAACCACTTTTTTGGCCGGTTCCGCTCTTGCCGCCGACACAACGTCGACAGCGGGCTATGAAGCCGCGAAAAAGGCTGCTTCCAGCCGTTATGCCGAGGACAAGAAACTCTGCGCCGAGGAAACGTCCTCCAGCACCCGTATGCAATGCCTGCGGGACGCCAAGGCCGAATACAACACGGCCTTGGCCAAGGCCAAAAAGGACCACGCGGGCGCCTCCGCCAGCAGCGACAAGGTCTGCGCCGATTGCGGCAAGGTGCTATCGGTGAAGGTCGTGGAGAAGGAAGGTGAAGGCGGGCCCGTCGGCATGGTTGCCGGCGGAGTCGCGGGCGCCTTGCTCGGAAACCAGATTGGGTCGGGCACCGGTCGGAGTGTCGCTACGGTTGCAGGCGCAGCGGGCGGTGCCTATGCCGGGCACAAGATCGAACAGAAAATAAAGTCCGTCAAGAAGTGGCGGGTTGCGGTGCGCTTCGATAATGGAGAAGAAAAGACATTCAGCTTCGACAAAGACCCCGGCTTTACCGCCGGTGCCGCAGTGAAGGCCAGCAACGGCAGCATCACTCACCGCTAATGCCGTCATTGTTTGCGTGTCGACAGCCACCACTGAATCGCCGCAGCGATCAGCGCGACCATGGCCGCCTGATTGATGTCCTCGGACTGAATTCCATCGCCGAGCAACACGTCACTCAGCAACGAGCCGAGAAAGACGCCGACGCTGGCCAGGAGTATTGGCATAAATGGCTTCATGTGGCTTGACCTATAGCGCTTCGAGGCGGGGCAAAAAAAAGCCCGAACAATGTCGGACTTTTCAAGGCACCCGAAGGTGCTTGGAGGAGGAAGCGTACTTGATGCGCAATCAGCCTAGCATGGGCTTGCGCTGATCCGCTGCCCGGAAACAATTTCTAACAATTCGGCACTCAGCAGAACGCCAGGGCGAGCATGGCCGGGTCGTCCAGCAGACTCATCATGAAATAGGCGGCGAGCCGGTAGATCAGCGGCTCAGCGGAGTCGGCCAGTTGTTTCAACACCTCGGAAATGACTCCACTCATGCAGGTGGTGGCGGTCGACCCTATCCCCTGACCAACAATCGCTCGGCGTTCATCCTGGCCTTGATGCGCGCCTGATTTTCGGACTTGTTGATCGTGGTGACCGTTTTGCCGAAAGCATCGCGCTGGCTGCTGCTTTTCTTGGTGGCTTCGATGGACTTGATGCAGCGCCACCTCTTGCCGCCCTTGGTGTCGATCTGGCGCATTTCATCCTTGGGGTGATGCCGGGTGCAGTGATAGCAGTAGATGGTTTCGGTAGAGGACATGGCAGCGCTTGGAAAATGAGGGTTTGAAAGGATGGTGAAGTCCGGAAATCCGCTTTCAGGCGTCTAGATCTTCTTGACGAACTCCGATTTCAGCGACATCGCCCCGATGCCGTCGATCTTGCAGTCGATGTCGTGATCGCCCTCGACCAGGCGGATGTTCTTTACCTTGGTGCCGACCTTGACCACCGACGATGAGCCCTTGATCTTCAGGTCCTTGATCACGGTCACGGTGTCGCCGTCCTGCAGTACATTTCCGTTGGAATCCTTCACGACGCGCTTTTCATCGGTGCTTTCCGCGGCCTGTTTGGACCATTCTTTCCCGCATTCCGGGCAGACGTACATCTCGCCGTCTTCGTAGGTGAATTCCGAACTGCACTGCGGACACTTGGGCAGGGTGCTCATGGTTTTCCTTTTTTGCAGCCATTTGCCGGCCCGGCTAGCCGCAGGGCCGCAAATGGGCAAGGCCCCGAAAGGTCTACAGCCTCCGGGGCCTTGCTGGGTCTGGCTCCTCGACCTGGGCTCGAACCAGGGACCTACGGATTAACAGGTCAAGAAAAGTGTAAGTAAATCAACGTATTGGCCCGCCCTCACTCGTCAGTAATCGCCAAGGCCTTCTACGCTTCAATAAGCAAATTATATCATCCGCCATCGGGCAGAGTTCGGCCAAGAAAAGATGTAATAGAGAGTCGTTTGACATATATAGTTGGGCCGGTGATAATTAATGCGTTCTTTACGCGAATAGAGCTTTTTTGGATCAATTCTTAAAGGCTTAGTCGGGCGTTTAGCCAGACTCTATTGCATTGCGTGGACTTATTCCGCAGATAAGCTCTGCGGCCCTCCGTTCCGCTGCTCGCTCACTACGGCCCGCAGAGCTTATCTGCGGCTGGTTCAGGTAAAGAACTTTCTCCTATGCAGTCGCTCCCTGCTGATCCTAGAACGAAGCTGTTAAGTGCTATCGATCTAGGTTCGAGCAGGGTGGAGTTCTCGGATACTCCGATAGTTCTTCTGTGTGGTGGCCCAGCTAGAATCAAAGAGCGGCCTGACGATCCTGACCCACCCGTCGCATCCTTAAGAGACGCAATTACGCGAGCAAATACCTCTTACGAGGTGTTTAGGCCAGAAGAAATCACGTCATGGCATGCGGATGGAGTCTATAAAAACCTCGTGAGCTTCGAGGCAGATCTGGCGAGTGTTTGTTCGCTTGTTGTTATCGTTTTGGAGAGTGTAGGAGCGTTGGCTGAGCTAGGGGCATTTTCTCAGCATGATGAGCTCAGAAGGAAGCTTATTGTCGTACTCCCCCGTGAGTTTCGAGACGATTCGTCATTCGTTAATCTTGGCTTGCTTCGACATATTGCCGAGGTCAATGACAAAAGCATCAAAACTTATCCTTGGGATATCAGCGCTCCCGAATCCATATCGCAACAGATTGTAGATGACGTTATAGAGGACATACAGCAAGAGCTAGGAAAGCTAAAAAAGACCGAAGTATTAGAGCCGGTCCCAGAAAATCGGACAGCAGGATGAGTGATAGCCTTGCCCAAGCAACGGCCGCAGGACGGCCATAACATGGAGCAAGAGCATGGCAAGAAGGAAACGACGGAACCACTCGCCGACGTTCAAGGCGCAAGT
>JAPLQX010000008.1 GCA_026399435.1 Rhodocyclales bacterium | reverse complement strand
CAATCCGGCCGACCCCAACAACTGCTTCATCGACATCCAGGCCGGCGCCGGCGGCACCGAAGCCTGCGACTGGGCCTCGATGCTGCTGCGCCAGTACCTGAAATACTGCGAGCGCAAGGGCTTCAAGACCGAACTGCTGGAACAGACCGACGGCGATGTGGCCGGCATTCGCAGCGCCTCGATCAAGGTCGAAGGCGACTACGCTTACGGCTTCCTGCGCACCGAAACCGGCGTGCACCGGCTGGTGCGCAAGTCGCCCTTCGACTCATCGGGCGGACGCCACACCAGCTTCGCCAGCCTTTACGTGTATCCCGAGATCGACGATTCGATCGAGGTCGAGATCAACCCCGCCGACCTGCGCACCGACACCTTCCGCGCCTCGGGCGCCGGCGGCCAGCACATCAACAAGACCGATTCGGCGATCCGCATCACCCATATCCCGACCGGCATCGTCGTGCAGTGCCAGAGCGACCGCTCGCAGCACAGGAACCGCGCCGAGGCGATGGCGATGCTGAAATCGCGCCTCTACGAACTCGAACTGCGCAAGCGTCAGGCCGAGGCCGACAAGCTCGAAGCGGGCAAGACCGACGTCGGCTGGGGCCACCAGATTCGCAGCTATGTGCTGGACAACTCCCGCATCAAGGATTTGCGCACCAACGTCGAAATCTCCGCCACGCAGAAGGTGCTCGACGGCGACCTTGACCAGTTCATCGAAGCCAGCCTCAAGCAGGGCGTCTAACCCCGCATCCAATCCAATATTTCCGCTATCGGACCATCATCATGAGCGACCAGCCACAGCAACCTGCCGACGAAAACCGCCTCATTGCCGAGCGCCGCGAAAAGCTTGCGGCCTGGCGCGCGACCGGCAAGGCCTTCCCCAACGATTTCTCGCGCGAGAACCTCGCCGGCCGGCTCGACGAGCTCTACAGCGCGAAGACACGTGAGGAACTCGAAGCCACGCCGATCGAGGTCAAGGTCGCCGGCCGCATCATGCTGAAACGCGTCATGGGCAAGGCCAGTTTCGCCAGCATCCAGGACGTTTCCGGCCGGATCCAGGTCTTCGTCAGCAACGATGGCACCGGCGAAGAAACGCACAAGGAGTTCAAGGGCTGGGACCTGGGCGACATCGTCGGCTGCGAGGGCACGCTGTTCAAGACCAAGACGGGCGAACTGACCGTGCACTGCACCGGCATCCGCCTGCTCACCAAGTCACTGCGTCCGCTGCCCGAGAAGTTCCACGGCCTCACCGATGTCGAGCAGAAGTACCGCAGCCGCGAACTGGACCTGATCACCAACGAGCAGACGCGCTTCACCTTCGTCGCCCGCAGCCGGATGATCCAGTCGATCCGCAATTACATGATGCACCACGGCTTCCTCGAGGTCGAAACGCCGATGATGCACCCCATCCCGGGCGGTGCCGCGGCCAAGCCTTTCACCACCCACCACAACGCGCTGGACATGGACCTGTTCCTGCGCATCGCGCCGGAGCTGTACCTGAAGCGACTGGTGGTCGGCGGCTTCGAAAAGGTGTTCGAGGTCAACCGCAACTTCCGCAACGAGGGACTCAGCCCGCGCCACAATCCCGAATTCACCATGATGGAGTTCTACGAGGCCTATACGGACTACCGCCGCCTGATGGACTTCACCGAAGGCCTCCTGCGCCACTCGGCCCGCGAGGCGCTGGGCACGGAAGTGTTCGAATATCAGGGACGCACACTGGATCTGTCCAAGCCCTTCGCCCGGCTGACCATCGTCGGCGCCATTCATCACTACCAACCGGGCTACAGCTTCGAACAGCTGAACGACAT
Organism: Rhodocyclales bacterium; assembly: GCA_026399435.1. Classification (GTDB taxonomy): domain Bacteria; phylum Pseudomonadota; class Gammaproteobacteria; order Burkholderiales; family Rhodocyclaceae; genus Sulfuritalea. The sequence continues at coordinate 36,475 of JAPLQX010000008.1, read as the reverse complement.
CGACTGGTTGCGGCAGAAGCTCACCGATCTCAGGTTCGACCTCAAGGCGCCGCGCATGAAAAATGTCGGGCTGGGAACCCTTCAGTTGGCGCTGTTCGAAGAAACCACCGAGTCCGAGTTGTGGGATCCGACCTACATCATCGACTACCCGGCCGAAGTCTCGCCGCTGGCGCGCAGCAACGACGACAACAAGGACATCACCGAGCGCTTCGAGCTGTTCATCGTCGGCCGCGAAATCGCCAACGGATTCTCCGAACTCAACGATGCCGAAGATCAGGCAGCGCGCTTCATGCAGCAAGCCAAGGCCAAGGAGGCCGGCGACGAGGAAGCGATGTACTACGACGCAGACTACATCCGCGCGCTGGAATACGGGCTGCCGCCGACGGGCGGCTGCGGCATCGGCATCGACCGCCTGGTCATGCTGCTGACCAACTCGGCATCGATCCGCGACGTCATCCTGTTCCCGCAGATGCGCCCGGAGTGATGCCGCGGTGATGTCATCTCCGCTGGTTCCCGCCGAACCGGCGGAAGCCGGCGATGGCACGCCGTATTCAACAACTTACGACGACGTCTATCACGCGGCGCACGGCGCCCTTGCGCAGGCCCGCCATGTGTTTCTCGCCGGCAACGATCTGCCGCAGCGCTGGAACGGCGTCGACAGCTTCGTCATTTGCGAAACCGGCTTCGGCCTCGGGCTGAACTTCCTCGCCACCTGGCAGGCATGGCGCGAATCGAAGGCAGGCGGCCGACTGCATTTTGTCTCTGTCGAGAAGCATCCCTTCCGCCGCGAAGATCTGGCCGGTTTGCTGGCGCCCCACCTTGAACTGGCTCCCTTGGCCGGCGAACTGCTGCGGCAATGGCCGCTGCTTGTACCCGGCTTTCATCGCCTGCATTTCGACGACGGCAAAGTCACCCTGACCCTGCTCTTGGGCGACGCACAGGCCTTGCTGCCGCAATTGGCCGCCGGCGCCGATGCCGTTTATCTCGACGGCTTCGCCCCGTCAAAGAATCCCGAGTTGTGGTCACCCGCGCTGATCATGGCAATCACCCGGCTCGCCAAGCCCAGGGCAATGCTGGCGACCTGGAGCGTGGTGGGCGAATTGCGCCGTACGCTGGAGCGCGCCGGCTGGGATTTGAAACGCCGCCCCGGCTTTGCCCCCAAGCGCGAAATGCTGGTCGGGCGCCTTGAAAACGCCGTTACCTGCCCGCGAAGCGGTGTCCCAGGTACGCAGAGCGCGCCCGCGCCGACTTTCCGCCTGTCGCAGCCACCCCAGGAGCGCCGCGCCATCGTCATCGGCGCGGGCCTTGCCGGCGCCGCAATCAGCGAACGACTGGCCAACCGCGGCTGGCAGGTCGAGCTGTTCGAACGCCATGCGGCGCCTGCGCAGGAGGCCTCGGGCAACCCGGCCGGCATACTGCTGCCGCATCTGGCGAAGGACGACGCACTGGCGGCACGGCTGTCACGCGCCTGCTATCTGTATGCACTGCGCCGCTTCGCCGATCTGACGGCCGTGCGCTGGTCGCCCTGCGGCGTGCTGCAGGTCGCACGCGACGCGGCTCACGAGGAATTGCAGCGCGCGACGGTGCAGCAACTCAAGCTGCCTGACGATTTTTGCGTGTTTCTCGAACACAACGCCGCCCGGACCCTGATCGGCCGGGAGTTGGCCCACGGCGGCTGGTGGTTCCCCGGCGGCGGCTGGGTCAATCCGGGCAGCCTCTGTGCCGCCCTGCTGGCCGCCTGCGGCGAGCACGTCCGTCCGCATTTCGGCACGGAAGTCGGCTCGCTGCGACGAACGGCAGAGGGCTGGCAGGCGCTGGATGCCAATGGCCAACTGCTGGCCGGCGCGCCTCACGTCATTCTGGCGAATGCCCACGCCGCAAACCGGCTGCTGTCCGACGCACTGCCCCTGACATCGATACGCGGCCAGATCAGCTATCTGCCGGATCAGCTTCTGGAAGGCACTGGGCCACCCTTGCATCACGTCGTTTGCCGCTCCGGCTACATCACGCCGCCGGACGCCGGCACGGTCTGCGTCGGTGCAAGCTTCGACAGCGGCGACAGCGATCTGCGGATTCGCGCCGCGGACCACGCCGGCAACCTGCGGCGACTGGAGGAACTGCTGCCGGGCACCCTACATGGAATTGACTTGGTGGGCGTCGATGCGGTGCGGCTCGAAGGCCGTGTCGGCCTGCGCACGGCCTCTCGTGACCGTCTGCCGCTGGTCGGGACGCTGCCCGATACCGATGCCGTCGCCGTGAGTGCAGCGACGCTGGACAGCCTGCCGCGCCGGCACGGCCTGCACGCCCTGCTGGGGCTTTCCGCACGCGGCCTGGTCTGGGCGCCGCTGGCGGCAGAACTGCTCGCCAGCCAGCTGGAAGGCGATCCCCTGCCGATCGAACGGGAACTCGCGCGGGCGGTTGATCCCGCGCGCTTCCACCTGCGCGCCCTGCGCCGCGGCCACAACTAATACGGCTTGATGACGATGGGCGGCGGCAGACCGAAAGGCAATGCTGGCCCGGCCTGCCCCAGGCTGCCCATCGGCTCCTGAGCTTCCGGAAGAACAGGCCCCTGCATCAGACTGGCGATATGCCATGAAGATTCACGCAGCTCCTCCGTCCAGAACGGTTCTTCAGGTAGCGCAGGGCGCAAGGCTTCCAGCTGATCGCTCACCTCGCGGCCATCCCAGCCGGCCGCCGCCAGCAATTTCATGGCGATCGCCTCGGCTTCGCGCATCTGCTGCGGGCGATCGCTGGCCCGCAGCGCGCGCGACCCGGCAAATGACGCGGCCGATGCAACCGCCGTAGTCGCCACAGTTGAACTGGCGGCAGTCGACGCCGCTGCAGTTGTCGCGGCGCTGCCCGCAAAGAGGGTTCCGATATTCAGCACCGGAAACAGCACCTGCGCAGCCACCGCCACCAGGATGCTGGTGGTCACGTTCTCATCATGATGGCCGGCAATCACGTGACTCATCTCTCGCGCCAGAACAAAGGCCAGCGCGGCGTCATCGAGATCCAGTCCGCGCACGCCGCGATAGATCACCACCGCCCCCCCCGCACTGGATGCCGCGCCCGGATCAGCCTTGTCGGCGACGACGAACTCGAAGCGCGGGAAGCGCAAATGCAGATCGGCGTGCTGGCGAAAGGCGGCGTCAGCGAGGCGCCGGCCGAGTACCAGGATGCGCTGATCGAATGCCCGGTCTGCCGCGCATAACGCCTCCTGGCATGAAGGTGCATCCGTGGCTATGACCAGCTGCAGGTGCATGTCGAATTCCGAGTAGACCGCGCTGAAGCCCTGAAAAGGGGTTGGCGCCACCAATTGCCTGCGCCCCTCGGGGGAGGTGGCGCAGGCGGTCAGGAAAAGCACCGGAAGCAGGTAGCACCGCAAGCACGGCATGAAAGCTGACCCGCTCTCGCCCAAGACCGGGTGATTGCCGATCCGCTTCAGGCCGGCAGCACCGCGGCCAAACGCGCCAGCACGCGCTCGCGCCCCAGGACCTCCAGCACCGCATCGATCGAAGGCGACTGGGGCATCCCCAGCAGGGCGACACGCAAGGGAATCGCCAGTTGGGGCATCTTCAGGCCCGACTCGGCGGCGGTCTGCTTGACAGTCTGCCCCAGTTCGGCCGCCTGCCAGGCACAGGCCGACAAGCGCTCGCGCAGCGCGCCCAAGGCCTTCAGCGCTGGCTCGGTCAGGTGCTGGGAACGGATCTCGGCCGTCGGCTTCGGCGTCACAAAGAAAGGATGCACCGCGTCGGCCAGTTCATTCAGGTTGCCAATGCGATCGCGGTACAAAACGACCACTCGCTCCATCTCGGGACCGCCGGTGACGGCCACGCCCTGCTGCACCAGACGGTGGGTGGCCTCGGCGGCGAGGCGTTGCGGATCGGCCAGCTTGAGGTAATGCGTGTTGAGCCAGTTCAGTTTTTCGGTGTTGAACTGCGCGGCGGAACCCGTGATGTGATCGAGATCGAACCACTGCACGAACTGCTCCATGCTGAAGACTTCCTCGTCGCCATGGGACCAGCCGAGCCGTGCCAGATAGTTCAATACCGCCTCCGGCAGATAGCCCTCCTCCTCGTACTGCATCACCGACACCGCGCCGTGACGCTTGGACAGCTTCTGCCCGTCGTCGCCAAGAATCATCGACAGATGGGCATACTGCGGCACCGGTGCGCCGAGCGCCTGCAGCAGGTTGATCTGGCGTGGCGTGTTATTCACATGGTCATCGCCGCGAATCACGTGCGTGATATCCATGTCCCGATCATCGACCACGACGCAGAAATTGTAGGTCGGCGTGCCGTCGGCCCGCGCGATGATGAAATCATCGAGTTCGCCGTTGGCGAATTCGACGCGACCCTTGACCTGATCGTCCCACGCCACCACACCCTCCTGCGGGTTGCGGAAACGCACCACCGGAGGCACACCGGCCGGCGGCTGCGGCAGCGTCTTGCCCGCCTCGGGCCGCCAGCGGCCGTCGTAGCGGGGTTTCTCCTTCCTGGCTTCCTGCTCGGTGCGCAGGGCGTCGAGCTCCTCTATCGACATGTAGCAGTGATAGGCCTTGCCTGCCGCCAGCATTTCGCCTATCACTTCCTTGTAGCGCGCCATCCGCTGCATCTGATAGAAGGGGCCTTCGTCATGCGCAAGCCCCAACCACTGCATGCCGTCGATGATCGCCTGCAGCGCCTCCGGCGTCGAGCGCGCCACGTCGGTGTCCTCGATGCGCAGGATGAACGTGCCGCCATGCCGGCGCGCATAGGCCCAGGCAAACAGCGCCGTGCGGGCACCGCCGATATGCAGAAAACCGGTCGGACTGGGGGCGAAGCGGGTGCGTACCTTCATTGGATTTCAGGGGTCGGGGAAAGTCGTGAATTCTACGCCACGCCAACGGTGCCATTGACCGTCGCCGGCCATCTATGGTTAAATGCGCGCCTCTTTCGCGGGCGGTTAACTCAGCGGTAGAGTGCCACCTTCACACGGTGGAAGCCACTGGTTCGATCCCAGTACCGCCCACCAATTCCATTTGCATAACAAATCAACCTGTTATGCATTTTGCGATGCCTGACCGAGGCTATGCCTCGACCCGATTCCGGCCACGCTGCTTTGCCCGGTAAAGCGCCGCATCCGCCTCGGCAATCAATGCTTCCACATCGGAGGCTTGCCCGACGTCACCCTGCGCTACCGACAGCCCAAGGCTCACGGTATAAGCAGGCAATGCCTTGTCGCGATGAGTTTCGATCTCGCGCCGAATCCGCTCTGCGACATTCATGGCTTCGGCCATACCGGTATCGGGCAGCAGAATCACGAATTCTTCGCCGCCGAAACGGGCGAGGATATCCGGCAGTCGCAGCATATGCGACGCACGAACAGTGAAATCCTTGATGACAAGGTCGCCCACGTGGTGGCCGTACTTGTCATTGACCTTCTTGAAGAAATCAATGTCGGACGTAATTGCTGCCAGTGGTCGATGCGCGCGCGTGCTGCGCGCCCACTCCACCGCCGCCTGGGAGAAAAACGCCCGGCGGTTGAACGCGCCGGTCATCGGATCCCGGGTCGCCATGAACTCCAGTTCGGCCCGCAACCGCTCGTTGGTCAGCAGGATGAATCCGACCGACAAACCCAACACACCGAGCGAATACATCCCCAGATATACCTGCTGAATCAGGTTGCGATCGAAAATGTCATCCGTTTGATCCACAGCGATTGACAGCGTGGTGAGGCGCCAGACCGCTACAGCGACCCCAAGCACAAAAAATGCGCAGAGAAAACGACTGCCGAATCCTGCCGGCTTGGCGCGCCACGCGAGAACTGCCCCGGCGGAAAACAAGCCTATATGGGCAAGAGCCATGATGAAAATGCGGCCCTGATAATTGTGACTACCGTAAGTCAGCCACACGATCAGGATCACAACCGCGCTGATGCCGTCAAGGGCGGGGCGCCACTTGGGTTGCTGTCCCGAATAGCGCTGCAATCCCACAATGAGCAGGAACTGTCCCAGCAGGAGCGCGCCGCTTGCGACAACGATGGCAAGAACATCAGGAAAGATTCCACGCATGGAAGCGAGTCCCGACGCGCTGCCGATAAGCACGACTGCCATCGCCCAATCGTTCAATCCCTCGATATCGTCAGGAAAACTCTTTGCCTGCACCCACAGCACCAGTGCGCAGAACATCCCCAGCAGGTTGGCGACGAGAAGAAATGTGCGTGGATCGATAAGTTCCGTCATCATCAAGGGCGGAGTTCAATGGAGGTTTTTTGTTTCAGGCAAAGCGCGCAGCGAGGCTGAATCCTACGCGATGGGCATGGACATGGGTGGACTCGAGGAGTGCATAATTCACGGCCATGAAGACTCTGCTCGTCACCTACCACTCGATGACCGGCGGCACCGAACAGATGGTGCGGGCGCTGGCCGCCGGCGCCGCAGCCGAAGACGGCGTCACGACGCGTCTGCTGCATGCCTCGGACGCGCGAGCCGCCGATGTGATCGCTGCCGATGGCTACGTCTTCGCCACTCCGGAAAATCTCGCGGCAATCTCGGGGCTGATGAAGGATTTCTTCGACCGCTGTTACTACCCGGCGCTCGACCGGATCAATGGCAGGCCCTACGCCGCGCTGGTCTGTGCCGGCAGCGACGGACAGAACGCGCTGCGGCAGATCGATCGCATCGCCACCGGTTGGCGCCTGCGGCGCGTTGCCGAGCCCGTGATCGTATGCACCCACGCGCAAACGGCAGAAGAGATTCTGGCGCCGAAAGCCATCGCCCGAACCGACCTCGATCGCTGCAGGGAACTGGGCGCGACGCTGGCAGCCGGACTGGCCATGGGCGCGTTCTAGCAGCCCCCAAACAAGAACCCCGGCGCACGGCCGGGGTGCTCTGATCTGCCTTAAAAGCCTTTTCGCCGGCGTCAAGCCGGTTGCTGATCCAGTTCAAAGACCTTGTGCAGGACTCTCACGGCCAGTTCAAGGTACTTCTCGTCGACCACCACCGAAATCTTGATTTCGGATGTCGAGATCATCTGGATGTTGATGCCTTCCTCGGCCAGGGTGCGGAACATCTTGCTGGCCACACCGGGATGGGAGCGCATGCCGACGCCGACGGCGGATACCTTGCAAATCTTGTTGTCGCCCGCAATGGCGCGCGCACCAATGTGCGGCTTGATCTGGTCTTCCAGAAGTTTCTTCGTACGGGCAAAGTCGCCGCGATTGACCGTGAAGGAAAAATCGGTGGTGCCATCGTGGCCGACGTTCTGAATGATCATGTCGACGTCGATGTTGGCGTCGGCGATCGGGCCGAGTATCTGGTAGGCGATGCCGGGACGGTCAGGCACGCCAAGCACCGTGAGCTTGGCCTCGTCGCGGTTGAAGGCGATGCCGGAGATGATGGGTTGTTCCATGGTGGTGTCTTCCTCAAGAGTGATGAGCGTGCCGCTGGTCTCCTGGCCTTCTTCCTCGAAGCTGGAGAGCACACGCAACTTGACCTTGTACTTGCCGGCGAATTCGACCGAGCGTATCTGCAGCACCTTGGAGCCGAGACTAGCCATTTCCAGCATTTCCTCGAAGGTGATTCGGTCCAGCTTTCTCGCCTCGGGCACGATACGCGGGTCGGTCGTATAGACGCCGTCGACATCCGTATAAATCTGGCATTCGTCCGCCGTCAGTGCTGCCGCCAACGCAACAGCGGAGGTATCCGAGCCGCCGCGTCCCAGTGTGGTGATGTTACCGTCGGCGTCAACCCCCTGAAAGCCGGCGACGATGATGACTGTATCGTCGTCGAGATCGCGGCGCATGTTTGCATCGTCAATCTGGAGAATACGCGCCTTGGTGAAGGTGCTGTCGGTCAGCACCCTGACCTGGCCACCGGTGTAGCTCTTGGCCTTGAGGCCAAGGTCGCGGATCGCCATGGCCAGGAGGGCGATCGTGACCTGCTCGCCGGTGGAAATCATCACGTCGAGTTCGCGTGCGTCGGGCTGGGGGGAAACATCCTTGGCCAGAGCGATCAGGCGGTTGGTTTCGCCGCTCATGGCAGATACCACGACCACCAGTTGATGCCCCTGCGCCTTCCAGCGCGCGACGCGCTTGGCGACACTGCGAATGCGGTCCGCTGACCCCATCGATGTCCCGCCGTATTTTTGAACTATCAAAGCCATTGCCGTGGTTCGCCTTTGGAAAACCTTGAATTTTACCCGATAGTCCCCGCCCCAAAAACACCCGCCGGCCAATACCCGTTGCCACGCCCTTTTATTCCCGCGTATTTATGTCGCCACAATTTCTCTTGTATGGCAGAGGAATTTGTCCTATAGTTTTCGACATATTACTTCGGTAATAGGTTTTAGACGTTTGGTGTATCCCAATGTATTCGTTTGATGACAATAAACTCAAGGAGTAGCTAGATGAAAGCCAACGACAAGGTCGACGCCCGGGAAATTCGCCGCAAGCTGGGCATGAATCAGCAGCAGTTCTGGTCCAGGCTGGGTGTCACCCAGAGCGGCGGCTCGCGTTACGAGAGCGGTCGCAATATGCCGCGCCCGGTTCAGCAACTGCTGCGCCTGGTTCACGTAGAGCAAATTGACATCCAGAAGATCAAGCGCGACGACTATGAAGTCGTCGAGTATCTGCGCTCGGCCAAGCCGGGTCTGTTCAAGGAACTGAAGAAAGACGCCAAAGCGGCTCTAAAAGCCAAAAAGGCCTGACGCCGGCCCGCGCTTCCCGTGTCAGGGACTGACGTGTACCGTCAGTCCAAGGCGGCGGATTTGCTCCGCCATTTCCTCCATCCATCCCGCTTCCATGCGCCCCAAGCGGGGCGCCTCTTTTTGCAGGGATGGCCGCGCCAGACTGTACAGATGCACACCGGCCAGCTCTGACGCGAGAGGGGTGAGCAGCGCCAGATAGGCTTGCATCTCGTGCGCGGCGGGTGATTCGCCGTCCATCCGGAACAGGCAGGTCTGCACCCAGGTTGGCGCCAGTGCAGCGCAGCACGCTAGACGTCGCGCCACAAGTTCCGGCCGGACACGCGTGCTGTTGATGCGGGCAAAGCCGGCCGCGGTTCCCGCATCGACCTTGAACCAGACCTCGCCTCCCGCATTGCCGATTCCGGCAATGCCTTTCTGCACGGCTTTGCGGTCGAGCAGACTCCCGTTCGTGATCAAGCGCATCACTACCTTGCCAGCCAGATCATGCGTGGCAAGCACCCGTTCGACCAGGTCCACTGCCGCGGAAAATTCCGGGGCGCTGGTCGGTTCACCATTTCCTGAAAAGGCCACATCGACCAAGCGGCGAGCGCCTTCGGAAACCCGCGCTGCCATGAAGTCACCCGACCGGACCCAGTTCAGGAAATCGTTCAGTTCCCGCTCAAGCAGGGCCAGATCGATCGGCGGCGGCCCGCCACGCGTCAGATCGGGAACCTGGCAATAGATGCAGCGCCAGTTGCAGGCATTGTTCGGGTTGAGGTTGATGCCGACCGAAACGCCGCCGGCCCGGCGCGAAATCACCGGATAGACATAGCGCATGCCGGCGCTGTCGCGGGAATGGTCTTCGGTCTTGAGCAAAATGCGGGACATGGCGAATCAACTGTATCGAAAAATTGCGGCGAGGCCGGGAGTCGGCGCTGATGATGCAACTGCGCTACAAGGCGGTCGAGTAAATAACGCTCTCCGCGCCGTAGCGGATGGCGGGACGGCGCGGCAGCCCGGCTATAATGCGCGCCAGTCCTGCCACTCGCCCCTGCGACCACTTTGCCACAAACACGGCGCTCCCGACCATGCGTATAACCCGCCGCCTCGAATTCGATGCGGGCCACCGAATTCCGAATCATCTGAGCCAGTGCCGCCACCTGCACGGTCACCGTTACGCGCTTGAAGTCACGCTCGGCGGCGGCGTCATCGACGCCGCAGGGCGGCCGGACGATGGCATGGTGATGGACTTCTCCGAAGTCAAGGCCATCGCCAAGCAGCACGTGGTGGACGCCTGGGACCATGCCTTTCTGGTCTGGCGCGGCGACGAGGCGATAGCGAACTTTCTCGCCGGTTTGCCGGAACACAAGACGGTCCTGCTCGACGCCGTCCCGACTGCCGAGAATCTGGCGCGCATCGCCTTCTCGATTCTTGATCCGCTGTACCGCGACACCTACGGCAATCATCTGCACCTCGAGCGAATCCGGCTCTACGAGACTCCCAACTGCTGGGCCGATGCCACGCGCGAAGATCTCGCCTGACTCCTGAAGGTCCGCCACTGGTTCCACCCAGCGGAATAAAATGGCGCGGTTCCGGTTTGTCTGCAATTGGCAATTGTTTCCCAAGTATTCCAATGCTATGGTTGCCGTCAATTGGCGCACGACCAAGAAAACAGAGAGGAGAACGACAAATGCATGGCTTGATGATGAATCGACCGCTGATGATTTCAGCGCTCCTGCAGCACGCCAGCCAGAACCACAGCGATACTGAAATCGTATCCCGCCTGCCGGTCGGGGGAACGCATCGCTACACCTATCACGATGCCCACCATCGCTCGCGGCAACTGGTACGCGTCCTGCTGTCCCTCGGCGTCAAGGCGGAAGACCGCATCGGCACGCTGGCGTGGAACACCCACCGGCATTTCGAGATCTACTATGCCGTCTCGGGCATGGCCGCGATCTGCCACACGATCAACCCGCGCCTGTTCCCCGAGCAGATTGCCTACATCACCAACCACGCCGACGATCGCTTCATCTTCTTCGACGTGAACTTCGCCAGCCTGGTCGAGGCGCTGGTGCCGCTTTGTCCCGGCGTCAAGGGCTGGGTCGCGATGTGCAGCCGCGACGAGATGCCGTCGAATGCAATACCGAACCTGCTCTGCTACGAAGAGCTGCTGGCGGCGCAGAGCGACGACTTCGAGTGGCCGGAATTCGACGAGAACACGGCGTCTTCGCTGTGCTACACCTCGGGCACCACCGGCAATCCCAAGGGCGTCCTTTACTCGCACCGCTCCACCGTACTGCACGCATTTGGATCGAGCCTGCCGGACGGGCTGGGCGCCTCGGCGTGTGAATGCATCCTGCCCGTAGTGCCGATGTTTCACGTCAATGCATGGGGCCTACCCTATGCCGCCGCGTTGACCGGCGCGAAACTGGTCATGCCAGGGCCGCATCTGGATGGCGCCAGCCTGTATTCGCTGTTCGAGGCCGAGGGCGTCACCATGTCGGCCGGCGTGCCGACCATCTGGCTCGGCCTGCTGCATTACCTGCAAGCCAACAAGCTCAAGCTGTCGACCGTCAAGCGCCTGGTCATCGGCGGCTCGGCTGCGCCACCGGCCATGATCCGCGCCTTCGACGAGCAGTTCGACATCACCGTACTGCATGCCTGGGGCATGACCGAAATGAGTCCGCTGGGCACCGTCAACACGTACAAGAAGAAACATCTCGCGCTGTCGGCGGAAGAACGTGACCGCATCCGCCTCAAGCAGGGCCGCAGCATCTTCGGCGTCGAAATGAAGATTGTCGACGGCAATGGCGACACGCTGCCGAACGACGGCAAGGCCTTTGGCGATCTGCTGGTACGCGGCCCGTGGATAACCAGCGGCTACTACAGGAGCGAAGGCGGTGACCTGCGCAACGGCTGGTTCCCCACGGGGGACGTCGCCACCATCGACCCGGATGGCTACATGCAGATTACCGACCGCTCGAAGGACGTCATCAAGTCGGGAGGGGAATGGATCTCCTCGATCGACCTGGAAAACATCGCCGTAGCGCACCCGGCGGTTACCGAAGCCGCCGTGATCGGCGCACCCCATCCGAAGTGGGACGAACGTCCGCTGCTGGTGGTGATCAGGAAGGCCGGCCAGGAAGTCAGCCGCGAGGAACTGATCGCCTTCTACGAGGGCAAGGTGGCAAAGTGGTGGATACCTGATGATGTCATTTTTGTCGATGACCTGCCGCACACGGCCACCGGCAAGCTTTCCAAGTTGCAGTTGCGCGAGCGCCTGCGTGATTATCGTTTCCCTGGAGCATGAATTGACTACACCTATTACCCTCTGCGGCTTTTCCGTCAGCAATTACTACAACAAGGTCAAGCTCTCGCTGCTGGAGAAAGGCATTCCCTTCGCCGAAGCGTTCGTTTCCACGTCGCAAAGCGAGGAAATGCTGGCCGAATCCCCGATGGGCAAGGTGCCCTTTCTGCGCACATCCACGGGAGTGCTCAGCGAATCGCAGGTACTCACCGAATTTATCGAAGACAGCTGGCCCGAGCACCCGCTGTATCCACGCGACAGCTTCGAGCGTGCGAAATGCCGCGAACTGATCGAACACCTCGAACTGCATGTCGAATTGCCGGCGCGGCGCCTGTATGCGGAAGCTTTTTTTGGCGGCACGGTATCCGAGGAAACCAAGAAGGAAGTCGCGTCCCTGCTTGAAAAAGGCCTCAAGAGTCTGGCGCGGCTGGCCCGTTTTGCGCCCTTCATCGGCGGCGAAAGTTTTACCCACGCCGATTGCGCAGCCTGGGTGCATCTGCCCCTCGTCAGCCAGGCCACGCGCAAGATCTATGGACGCGATTTCATCGATGAATTTATGCCCCAGGCCAAGCCTTACATCAAGCTGGTCGGCGAGCGGCCGCACGCGCAGAAGGTCAATGAGGACCGCAAGGCAGCCATGGAGGCCTTCATGTCGCGGCTGAAAAAATGAGCGAGGCGGTCCGTATCGGGCTGACCGATGGCGTATTCCACATTGAAATGGCGCGCCCGGAAAAGAAGAATGCACTCACCGCCGGGATGTACCGCACGATGGCCGACGCCCTGGCAAGCGCCGAAGCCGACCCTGCGGTGCGCGTGATTCTGATTTCCGGCGCCGGCGGCAACTTTACGGCGGGAAACGATCTGCACGACTTCCTGGAAAAACCGCCGATGGATGAGAGCGCGCCGGTATTCCACTTCATCAACGGCTTCGCCAATTTGCAGAAGCCCTTTGTCGCCGCCGTCGAAGGTGTCGCGGTCGGCGTCGGCACAACCATGCTGCTGCACTGCGACCTGGTCTATGCCGGCAGCGCGGCGCGCTTCGTCCTGCCCTTCGCCAACCTTGGCCTGACGCCGGAAGCGGCGTCGAGCCTGCTGCTGCCGCTGTGTGTCGGTCACGCGCGGGCGGCAGAGATGCTGATGCTGGGCGAGCCCTTCTCGGCGCAGACGGCACTTGACGCCGGCATCGTCAACGCGGTGCTGCCCGACGGACAGGCGCTGGATCACGCGCTCGAACGCTGCCGTAAATTGACCATGCAGCCCGCCGCATCGCTGCGGCTCACCAAGCAGTTGATGAAACGCGCGCAGCAGCCGCTGATCAACGACACCATGAGCGTCGAGGCCGAGGTATTCAGGCAACGCCTGCTGTCGCCGGAGGCAAAGGAAGCTTTCGGCGCTTTCTTCGAAAAGCGCAAGCCGGATTTCGCGAAATTCAGCTAGCCGGGACGAAACGGGCGGGCGACGGACTGCTAAAATCCGCAGCCCGACGGATGGGTGGCAGAGCGGTTGAATGCACCGGTCTTGAAAACCGGCGAAGGTGCAAGCCTTCCGTGAGTTCGAATCTCACCCCATCCGCCAGTTCCCTGCGGCAATCGTTACCTATTTAATGGTCCACTCGTCGCCGCATTTGCGGCATTGCGCCCGTAACCAGACGCCGCCGCCATGGTTTTCCAGCGCGGGATCGCCACCATCCGGCAAGGGCGCGGGTCCCGAGGACTGCACCGTGAACTTGCCATAGGCCTGGCAGCCGGGGCATGCGGCCTGTTCGCCGAGGCGTTCCGCGACTTCCATCAACAGGTGATAGCGCTTCCAGCTATACAGGGTGACCGCCAGCCCACCCAACACCAGCAGCGCCCCGGACATGCGTGACGCACCGCCTGCTCCGGCCACTTCAATCCCGCTGACAAGAACGATGACGCCGAGAAACCAGCTCACCAGCCATGCATGGCATTCGATCAGTTGCCGCTCATACCAGCGCCGAAAGCCGTCCGTCCTGATGCGATCGAGCGAAGCCACGGCACCTCCCGCCATTCATGTGGGATCAGCTTAGACTCCCGCCGGAACGCACGCAACCGCTTTATCCAAAAGGTTATTTCGGGCCCGGCAGGCGGCCGAAGCAGCCCGGTCTGCCGCCAATAATTCGCGGCTATAATCCGTCGAGCATCCGGATGCCTGCAACGGTCAGGAACTCAGCGGCCCCGTGGCTGTCGAATGCATTGGATTCATCTCACAGGAGGGCTTCAAAGACCATGGAAAACGTCCAGACCTACCCGCAAACTGCGACGCAGGATCTCGCGCAAAGGCAAAATCGCGTTCTGCGCAATACCTATGCCCTGCTCGCGCTGTCGATGGCGCCGACCGTTGCCGGTGCTTTGATCGGTGTTCAGTTGAAGTTTTCGTTTTTGGCTGGCAGTCCGTTCATAGCTTTCATGCTGTTCCTCGGCGTGGCATTTGGCTTCATGTGGGGCATCGAGCGCACCAAGAACAGCGGCATGGGCGTGGCCCTGCTGCTCGGCTTCACCTTCTTCATGGGCTTGATGCTCTCGCGCATCCTGCAGGTCGCGCTCGGATTTTCCAACGGCGGCACGCTGATCGCGATGGCAGCCGGCGGTACCGGAGCGATTTTCGTCTCCCTGGCCGGCGTCGCCTCGACCACCAAACGGGATTTCTCCAACATCGGCAAGTTTCTCTTCGCCGGCGTGATCCTGCTGCTGGTGGCGATGGTCGCCAACATATTCTTCCAGATCCCTGCCTTGGCACTGGCAATTTCCGCCATCGGCGTCGTGTTGTTCTCCGCTTACATCCTCTACGACATCAACCGCATCGTGCAAGGCGGCGAGAGCAACTACATCACGGCAACGCTGGCCGTGTATCTGGACATCTATAACGTCTTCGTCAGCCTGCTCAATCTGCTCATGATGCTCACCGGCGAGCGCGACTGACACCGACGGGAGCAAGAGTCGGCGCCGGTATTGCGGCGACACACAAGGAAACGGCGGCCGCAGATATCTGCGGCCGCCGTTTTTTATTATGTCCCCGCGCTTCGCCGGGGACGGTATCCCCCGGCGGGATGCCGTGATCGGTCATTTCTCGAGCAGGGCGATCGATTCGAGATGCGATGTATGCGGAAACATGTTGGCGATACCGGCCCCGGACAAGCGGTAGCCTTTCTCATGCACCAGCACTGCGGCGTCTCGCGCGAGGGTTGCCGGACTGCATGAGACGTACACGATGCGCTGCGGCCCGCCTTCGGCCGGCAAGGCATTGACCACCGCGATCGCTCCTTCACGTGGCGGATCGATCAGCAGCTTGTCGAAGCTTCCCATGGCGGCGAAGCTTTCCCCGGTCGCCTCGAACAGGTTGGCAACGGCGAATTCGCACTGCGCCTCCAGCCCGTTGTGCGCGGCGTTTTCCGTCGCGCGCTTGACCAGCGCGGCGCTGCCCTCGACACCGAGCACGCGGGCCCCAAGCCGCGCGATGGGCAGGGCGAAATTGCCGAGGCCGCAAAACAGATCGGCAATCCGCTCCCCCGCCTGCGGCTTCAGCAGGGCCATGGCGCGACGCACCAGCATCCGATTGACGCCATTATTGACCTGGGTGAATTCGGTCGGATGGAACAGCAACTCGAGACCGAAATCCGGCAGCTCATAGCTCAGCAGCGACGCATCGGCAGGATGAAACAGAATCACCGTCTCCGGCCCTTTGGACTGCAGATACCAGACAATTCCATATGCGTCGGCAAACTGCCGCAAGCGATCCAGATCATCGGGCGTCAGCGCCTCCAGATGGCGCAACAGAAGCACCGTCCGCAATCCGCCCACGGCGACTTCGATCTGCGGCATGCGATCGGGCTGCGACATGCCTTCGACCAAGGCCTTGAGCGCGGGGATCAGTACTGAAACATGGGGGGGCAGCACGGGGCAGGAATCCATCACCGCCACGTAGCTGCTGTGCTTTTCGCGAAACCCGATCAGCGCGCCGCCCTTGCTCACGACGTAGCGCACCGAAAGGCGGGCGCGCAGTCGATAGGCCCATCCGGTACCGGCGATGGGCGGGAATAGCTGCTCGGGCTTGATCCGGCCAACGTGCCACAGGGCATCTTCGAGCACGCGCTGCTTGGCGGCGGTCTGCCCGGCAAGATTGAGGTGCTGGATCGAACAACCGCCGCAGGTGCCGAAATGTGGGCAAGGCGGTGCGACTCGCTGACTTGAAGCGCGCAGCACACGCAGGACATGGGCCATTTCGTAACTCGGCTTCCGGCGATAGCTTTCGTATTCGACCACTTCGCCAGGCAGTGAGCCTTCGATGAAAACCACCTTGCCGTCAACATGAGCGACGCCGCGTCCTTCGTGATCCATGGATTCGATATGTGCAAGCGGCATGGCGAGGTTCAGGGCCCGTTCGACAAAAGGGACCGATTATAATCGGCCCATGAAGCTCGGTCGCCTCACCCATATTCAGCGATGGGTCCTGCCTACACGCTGATGACCAGTGAAGCCGAGTATCGCAAGGCCTGCGATACGATTCTGGCTTTGGCTGAACACGAGATCCTGATTTTTGATCGTGATCTGGCCGCTCTGCGGCTCGAAGAAAAAGCTCGCCTCGAGGCGCTGGCCGACTTTTTGCGGATGGACAGCCTGCGCAGAATCCGCGTGGTGCTGCACGATCCCGGGCCATTGGAGCGCAATTCGCCGCGCCTGCTTCAGCTTTTTGGTCGTTTCTCGCATTGCATCGACGTGCGGCAGAGTCCGGATAACCTGCGCCATTTGGCGGATACGCATGTGCTCGCCGACGAAAGATGCGGCGTGCGCCGTTTCCATGCCGATCAGCCGCGCAGTGCCCTGATTGTGGATGACCCAGCCTACATTCAGCCATGGCAACAACGCTTCGAGGAACTGTGGGAACTATCCCTTCCCTGCTTGAGGTTCAATACGACCGGGCTATGAGCCGCAAGCTTGGGCGCCTGCCGGCTCTCGTCTTGCACCACAGACGCTGTTTGACATGATAAAATATTCAGTTGATCGAAATGGAAACGTTCCGATCAACCAATTGGCCACGTAACTCCATAACGTTAAGGATCTCTTAAAATGAAGCAATCTCTCCTCGTAGCTGCCCTCCTCGCCCTGGCCGTCTCCGCTTGCGGCAAAACCGAAGCCCCGAAGCCCGCTGCTGAAGCCCCGAAGCCCGCTGCTGAAGCTCCGAAGCCCGCTGACACCGCCGCTGCTGCCGCTGCCGCTCCGGCCGCTGCCGCTGCTGCCGCTCCGGCTGCTGCCGCTGCTGCCGCTGCTGCCGCTCCGGCTGCTGCTGCTGCCGCCGCTCCGGCTGCTGCCGCTGCTGCCGCTCCGGCTGCTGCTGCTGCTGCCGCTCCGGCTGCTGCCGCTGCTGCTGCCCCCGCTGCCGCTGCTGCCGCGAAGAAGTAAATTTTCACCCGCCTTCGGGCAAGAAAAAGCCAGCCTTCGGGCTGGCTTTTTTGTTTTTGATTTCCACCCTTCCAGTTCAGAGATCGCGCCACGCAAATCCCTCATTCTGGGTCGCGATGCCTATCCAGTCCGGCTCGCAATCCATCACGGCCGACAGGGCCTCCTGCGCGAGCGCCGGGCTGTTGTTCTCCTCGGAAAGATGGGCGGCCACGAGATGACGCAGACTTGAGCGCCCGATCTGGGACAGCAAAGTGGCTGCCGCCGCATTGTCCAGGTGACCCCAGGGACCGCCGATGCGATGCTTCAAGGCCTGCGGATAGCTTCCCGCCGCCAGCATCTGCGCATCGTGATTGCACTCCAGCACCAGGCCATCGCAATCATCGAGCATGGCCACCATATGCGGCGTGACATGGCCCGCATCGGTCAATACCCCAAGCCGCCGGGCACCATCGGTAAGGACGAATTGCACGGGCTCGCGGGCATCGTGCGGAACCGGAAAAGGGTGCACGCAAACATCGCCGACTGAAAGCGGCTTGTGGCTGTCGATGATTGTGCTGCAGGCATCGGCGCCATCGTCACGGCATGCGGCCAGGGTACCGTGCGTGAGCAGGACAGCCCAGCCAAAACGCCGCGCACAGGCGAAAACGCCGCCGATGTGATCGGAGTGTTCGTGCGTGACCAGCACCGCGGCGACGTCGTTGGCCGCCAAACCCAGCCGTTCCAGCCGCCGCGACATTTCGCGCGGACCAAATCCGGCATCAACCAGCACACGGGTATTGCCGGCTTCGACCACCAAGGCGTTGCCCCGGCTACCGCTGCCGAGCGAAGCGAAACGCACCTGAGTTTGCCTGTCTGCTGTCTACTTCAACTGTTCGTGCAGCAATCCGAGGATGCGCCTGGAGACATCCGACCGATCAACACCCCCTTCGCGGGTAAGCACCTGAACCGTAGTCGATTCGCCAGTCGTCTTGACGTGAATGCGGTACTGGGCCTGACTCGGTTTGTCAGCTGCGCCGCCTTTCCAGAACATCAGCTTGGACAGCAAGCCTTTCTCGTCATCCTTCCTCTTGCTGTCGAGTTCGGGATCGACGTAGCGCACAAAGTAGAGCCCTTGCGACCGGTCGCGGTCTTCCACGGTAAAGCCGACGCGATCCAGCGCCAGACCGACGCGACGCCAGGCCCGATCGAAGGCCTCTTCCAGCAGCAGCGCGCCGGCGCCATCCTGCGCCCTGGACAGTTTGGCGCGCTCCTGTGGCTGCTCGGCCGCAACCATCGTCTTGGCTCGGGATTCCTCGACACCCAGACGCACCATCAGGCGCCGCAGCATCTCGGCTTCAAGTTCCGGATCCGCCGGGCGTGGCTGCCACTTTGTTTCGCTCCGGCCCTCGGTCGTGTATATCTCGTACATGCCGCGATGACTGATATAAATTTCAACCGTACCAGCGTCGGCACCCTTCTCCAGACGAGTACGAAACTTGTCGCGTTCCGCTGTCGAATAGAGACTATCGAAGACTTTGCCTATGGTGCCGCGAATGATGTCCTGCGGTATCTTGGCGCGGTTTTCGGCCCAGTCGGTTTCCATGATTCCGGCTTCAGGCAGTTCCACATTCACCAGAAAACCCAGTTCCTGCCAGAAGTCCTTGACGCCGGGCCAGAGCTTGTCGGGCGAGCCGCTGACGACCAGCCAGCGTTGCGTTCCGGAACGCTCGATGCGCATCTTGTCGACCTGGGGCAGCACATCCTGCGCAGTCGTGGTGCGCGCCTGCCCGGCGCGCTCGCTGGAATAGGCCGAGTAGGTGGCGGAACCCTTGCTGGCAGATACATCCGGAACCGCATAGCGCTCATCGCGGCTCTGCTGCGTCAGGTCGGGAGGAATCTCGAGTGGCGGCAGTTTTCCGGCGGATTTGTATTCGATCTTCTTGGATTCCGGGAGGATGTTGCCGCTGCAGCCGGCAAGCACACCAATCAGAAGCAGGGAAGCGGACCACGACAGCAGCGAGAGTGAGCGATTCATTGAGTATCGGTTTCCTGATCAGAGGGCGATGCCGGCTTCGCGCATGGCAACGCGCAGACGCTCGTGGAACTCGGGCGAGAAGGGTGTCATCGGCAGGCGGATGCCGCCACCGATCAGCCCCAACTGCTGCACGGCCCACTTCACCGGAATCGGGTTGGCTTCGTGAAACAGATTGCGATGCAGGCCCAGCAGTCGGAAATTCGTCGCCCGCGCCGTCGCCAGATCGCCGCCGATTGCCGCCGCGCACATCTGGTGCATCAGGCGTGGTGCGACATTCGCGGTCACCGAAATGGAGCCTTTGCCGCCCAGCAGCATCAAGGCAATGGCGGTGGCATCGTCACCGCTGTATACGTTGAAACTTGTCGGCGCACGCTTCAGCAGATCGGAACCGCGCTCGATATTGGCGGTGGCGTCCTTGATGCCGACAATGCCGGGCACCTGCGCCAGGCGCAGGGTCGTCTCGTTCGCCAAGTCGGCGACGGTGCGTCCCGGCACGTTGTACAGGATCATCGGCAAATCGACCGCCTCGGCAATCGCCTTGAAATGTCTGAACAGCCCTTCCTGCGTCGGCTTGTTGTAGTAAGGCACGACCGAAAGATGTGCATCAGCGCCGGCCTGCCTGGCGAAGTGCGCCAGTTCGATGGCTTCGGCGGTGGAATTGGCACCGGTGCCGGCAATCACCGGTATGCGCCCGGCGACGTGCTTCACGGTCGTTTCGATCAGCGCGCAATGTTCTTCGTAGCTCACCGTCGGCGACTCACCCGTGGTGCCGACGATCACCACGCCGTCCGAGCCCTCCGTGATGTGCCAGTCGAGCAAGCGCTGCAGTGCGGGCAGGTCGAGCGAACCGTCGTCCTGCATCGGCGTAAGTATGGCGGGAATGGAACCCTGTATGGTCTTCATGAACGTATCCGAAACCGGATGCCGCAAACGGCAGCCGGATGAGAGCGAAAGAACTTGAATTCTAACTGATGGCCATGCGACGGCACACCCTGCAACCTTGGCTTACAAATCAGCCAGCACCTTGATGTGCGTGGCAACGCTGCGCGCCAGCGCGGAAAGCGCGTAACCGCCCTCCAGCAGAGACACGATACGCCCTTTGGCGCACTCGCCGGCCAGCTGCTTGATCTGTTCCGTGACCCAGGCGTAGTCTGACTCCACAAGGCCCAGCGAGGCCATGTCATCCTCGTAATGCGCATCAAAACCGGCCGAAATGAAGATCATTTCCGGCTGAAACTCCCGCAAGCGCGGCATCCAGATGTCGTAGACCACCTGGCGAAATTCGTCGCCGCGCGTTCCGGCGGGCATGGGCACGTTGCACATGTTGGCCGCGGGATTTTCGGTGCCGCAATAGGGGTAGAACGGGTGCTGAAAAATACTGGCCATCAGGACGCGCTGGTCGCCGGTGAAAATTTCCTCGGTGCCGTTGCCGTGATGCACGTCGAAATCGATGATCGCGACCCGGGAGAGCCCCCAAGCCTCGAGCGCATGCCGTGCGGCTACGGCAACATTGTTGAAAAAGCAGAAACCCATCGCCTTGGCGCGCTCGGCGTGATGGCCTGGCGGGCGCACCGCACAGAAGGCATTCTGCACCTCGCCCCGCATCACCAGATCGGTGGCAAGACAGCCCGCACCGGCCGAGCGCAGAGCCGCCTGGAGCGTACCCGGCGACATCGCCGTATCGGGATCAAGATGCACGATGCCGTGTGCAGGACTGCTGTTATGCAAATGGTCGATGTAGTCGCGCGGATGCACGCGAAGCAACTGCTCCACATCGGCCAGCGGTGCATCGTGAAACTGGAGGTACACATCAAGCCCGGAAGCAATCAGGCGGTCATTGATGGCACCAAGCCGATCCGGGCATTCCGGATGATGGGTTCCCATGTCGTGCTGCCAGCAGTCGCGGTGAGTAATGAAGGCGGTCGTTGTCATGACGGGTGTCTTGCCTGATGAATTACAATGTTGCGCAAAAGCATATTATCCATCAAAGGCCGGGCAAAACCCCCAACCCCATGCGACTCCCCGAACTTGACGCGATTCTGGCGGACATCAACCGCATCATCCTCGGCAAGGACCGCCCGATCCGGCTCTCGCTCGCCTGCCTGCTGGCACGTGGACATCTGCTCATCGAGGATCTGCCCGGCGTCGGCAAGACTACCCTGGCCCATGTCCTGGCCCGCGTGCTGGGCCTGGATTTTCAGCGCATCCAGTTCACCAGTGACATGCTGCCGGCGGACATCATTGGCGTTTCGATCTTCGACCGGGAAAGCGGCGCCTTCCATTTTCATCCGGGACCGATTTTTACACAGGTGGTGCTGGCCGACGAGATCAATCGCGCCACGCCGAAGGCACAAAGCGCCTTGCTGGAAGCGATGGAAGAGCGACAGGTGACGGCCGAGGGGAAGACACGGGCCTTGCCCGAGCCGTTCTTCGTCATTGCGACGCAGAACCCGACTTATCAGATCGGCACCTTTCCGCTGCCTGAATCCCAGCTTGACCGCTTCCTGCTCAAGATCGAACTTGGCTACCCCGATCCGGCGGCCGAACGCGAACTGCTCGCCGGCGCCGACCGGCGTCAGCTGGTCGCCGATCTGGTTCCGCGAATCACGCCGCAGCGTTTGATCGAACTGCAGAACACAGTGCGCGCGGTACATGCCTCACCCGCCCTGATCGACTACGTACAAACGCTGGCGGCATACACGCGGGCAGCGCCGCGCTGGCAGGAAGGCCTGTCGCCCCGCGCCTGCCTGGCCTTGCTGGCCGTGGCGCGCGCCTGGGCCCTGCTCGATGGTCGTGACCATGTCCTGCCGGAAGATGTGCAAGCCGTGCTGCAGGGCGTTATCGCGCATCGCCTGCGGCCAACCGACGACGACGCGCGCAGCCACGCGGAGGCGGTGGCGGCCGCCTTGATCGAGGCAGTGCCGTTACCCTGAGCATGCTTGCTTCGCTGCGCCGCCGGCTGCACGAAATATTCGTCCGCTGGGCCCTGCGCGTGCGTCCGCCGGAACCGGCACCGATCGTCCTTACCCAGCGCCGCGTCTATGTACTGCCCACTCGCGCAGGACTGGCCTACGGCGCGGCGCTCGGCGTCATGCTGCTTGGCG
Organism: Rhodocyclales bacterium; assembly: GCA_026399435.1. GTDB lineage: Bacteria > Pseudomonadota > Gammaproteobacteria > Burkholderiales > Rhodocyclaceae > Sulfuritalea. The sequence continues at coordinate 13,964 of JAPLQX010000008.1, read as the reverse complement.
CGATGAACTACAACCTCAGCCTCGGCTACGCCCTGGTGTTCCTGCTGGCGGGATTGGGCATCGTCGCCATCCTGCACACCTTCCGCAATCTGGTTCTCCTCTCGATTCGCCCGGGCCGCTGCGAACCCGTATTCGCGGGCAGCGTCGCGCAGTTCGGTCTGCTACTGGAGAGCCAGCGCCCCGATGCGCGCACCAGCCTGCGCCTGTTCTTCGACGAAGCGGTTCCAATCGAAGTCGACATCGGTCCCCACGCCTGCACGGCGACCACGCTGGGGGTCCACGCCGCAAAACGCGGCTGGCTGCCCATGCCGCGCTTCACCATCGAAACGACCTGGCCCCTGGGCTTGATCCGCGCCTGGAGTTATGCCGTTCCCGAACTCAACTGCCTGGTCTATCCGACCCCGGCGGCCAAGGCGCCGCCCTTGCCCTGGAGCAGCGACTCGGCGCGAGGGTCGGCAAGGGACGGACGCGGCGCCGACGACTTTTCCGGTTTGCGCAAGCATCAGGTGGCCGATGCGCCGCGCCACGTGGCTTGGAAGGCAGTGGCCCGCCAGCAGGATGGGCCGTTGCTGACCAAGCTGTTCTCGGGGGCGGCCGCACAACAGCTGTGGCTGGACTGGGCGGCGCTGCCGGACACGATCGACACCGAACAGCGCCTGTCGATTCTCGCCCGCTGGATTCTCGATGCCGACGCGGCGGGACTCGCCTGGGGCTTGCGGCTGCCGGCTGTGCGCCTTGCCCCCGACAACGGACCCGCACAGCGCAGTGCCGGCCTGCACGCGCTGGCGCTGTACAGCCATGGCGCGCACTAACCGCCCCGTCAGCCGGCGCCAGGCCTGGTGGCTGCTGGCGACCGCCCTGGCAGCCAGCTTGCCGCTTGCGCCGCAGGTTCCGCTGTGGCTATCGCTTGCCGCCGGAGCGGTATTCAGTTGGCGCGCGGCGCTCACCTGGCGGCAATGGCACCTGCCGCCGCGCTGGCTGCTGGTCCTGCTGGTCATCGCCGGTACGGTCGGTGTCTTCCTGCAATACCGGACCACCATGGGACGCACGCCGGGAATCGCCTTGCTGGTAGTCTTTCTCTCGCTCAAACTGCTTGAACTGCGTGCCGCGCGCGATGCCGTGGCGACGGCACTGCTGTGTTACTTCCTGGTCCTCGGTCAGTTCCTGTTTACCCAGACCATTCCCACTGCATTGCTGGCCTGCCTGACCGTACTGATCACCACCGCCACGCTGCTGGCAGCCAGCGACGACCGCCCGCAGCCGTTGCTGCAGTTGCGCCGCGCCGGGCTCATGCTGGCGCAGGCGCTGCCTTTCATGCTGCTGCTATTTCTGCTTTTCCCCCGCGTGCAGGGGCCGCTGTGGGGCATTCCGCAGGATCGCATTAGTGCCGTGTCGGGCTTGTCCGACACCATGTCGCCCGGCTCCATCGCGTTGCTCTCGCAGTCCGACGCCATCGCTTTCCGGGTGCAGTTCAAGGGCACGGTTCCACCGCAATCGGAACTGTACTGGCGCGGCCCGGTGATGCCCTCTTTCGACGGGCGCAGCTGGCGCGTGAGGCAGACGCTGGGCGCCTACACCGAGGTTCCATACAGCGGAATCGGCGCAGCCGTGGATTACGAAGTGACACTGGAACCGCATGGGAAATTCTGGCTGTTCGCGCTGGAACTGCCCGCCACCTTGCCGGCCGACAGCGCCCTGACCAGCGACTACCAGCCCATCGCCCGCCAGGCCGTGCGCAACCGCATGCGCTACGCACAGCGCGCCTGGCCCGAGGCGATCGCCGGCATCAATGAGGCATCGAGCATCTTGCGCGAAGCACTGGCGCTGCCGCGTGACGGCAACCCCCGCATGCGTGCCATCGCCGCAGGCTGGCGCGCGCAACACGGCGACGATGGCGCTGCGATCCTCGCTACCGCCGAGACCTTTTTTGGCCAGCAACTGCTGATCTATACCCTTAACCCGCCGCTACTGGGTGCCGACATCGTCGACGAGTTTCTCTTCGATACCAAGCGCGGTTTCTGCGAGCATTTTGCCGCGGCCTTTGTCTTCGCCTTACGCGCCGCCGGCGTGCCGGCGCGCGTGGTGGCGGGCTACCAGGGCGGCGAGGTGAACCCGGTGGACGGCTATCTGGTAGTGCGCCAGTACGATGCCCATGCCTGGGCCGAAGCCTGGATTGCCGGGCGCGGCTGGGTGCGCATCGATCCGACCGCGATTTCCGCGCCCAGCCGGATCAACAGCAATCTGGCCTCTGCCGTGCCGACCGAAGAAGGACTGCCTTTCCTGGCCCGCAGCGACCTGGCCTGGCTCCGGGAAGTCCGCTATCGGCTTGACGCCGTAACCAATGGTTGGAATCAGTGGGTGCTGGGCTACAACCCGCAGCGCCAGCGCGATCTGCTGGCCGGCCTCGGCATGAATGAGCCCGACTGGCGCAGCATGACCGCCGTCCTGTCCGTCCTCTGCGGCGGCGTCATGCTCGGCCTCACCGTCTGGATATTGCGAAATCGCCTGCGCGTCGATCCGGCGCTTGCCGCATGGCGGCGCTTTACCGCGAGGCTGGCCAGGCGCGGCATTGTCTGGCAGCCATGGGAAGGGCCGCTGGCCTTTGCCGAGCGCGCCGCCGGGCAGGCTCCGCGTCATGCGAAAAGCATAGTCGAAATTGCCACGCTGTATGCCCGCATGCGCTACGGGCCCGCCCCGCAGGCAGGCGACCTGCTCCAGCTCAAGCAAAAAATCGCCGCCTTCCATCCATGAAACGTCTGCTCCTGCTTTCCGTACTGCTTATGCTCGGCTCGAGTCCGCGCGCAGAGACTTACGCACAGCGCGACGATGTGCGGGCCTTCGTCGAGGAAATGCACGACAAGCATGGCTTCGATGCAGAGCATCTGCACGGCCTGTTCCGCCAGACCAGGCCGATCGCCGCGGTGATCAAGGCCATCATGCCGCCCAAGGACCCTGCGGTGCGCTCCTGGCAGGCCTATCGCGGACGCTTCGTCGAGCCGAAACGTATCGCCGCCGGGCGGCGCTTCATGCACGTCCATGCGGCACAACTCGCGGCCGCCGAGGCACGCTTCGGCGTCCCGGCGGAAATCATTGCCGCCATCATCGGAATCGAAACCGTCTACGGCAAGCAGATGGGCCGCTTCGGCACCTTTGCCGCGCTGACGACACTGGCCTTCGACTATCCACCGCGTGCCGAGCTGTTTCGCAGGGAACTGGAAGAATTGCTGCTGCTGGCCCGCGAGGAACATCGCAGCCCGTTGGCCTACACCGGCTCCTACGCCGGCGCCTTGGGCTTGCCGCAGTTTCTGCCATCCTCGCGCCGGCGTTTCGCCATCGACTTCGACCATAACGGCCGCATCGATCTCGCAACAAGCGCGGCCGATGCGATCGGCAGCGTGGCCAATTTCATGGCCGGGCACGGATGGGAAAGAGACGCACCGCTCGCCGTGGTCGTCAATGTTGCCGGCGACGGCGTGCAGGCGCTGATCGATGAAGGCATCTCGCCAAAACGCGTGCCATGGCAACTGGAAGCAGCCAATGTCAGCTTTGCAAGAGTTATGTCTCCGGCAGCGCCGGAGACGGTATCCCTTGCGGATGGCGCTGGCGATACGGCAATTCCCGAGCGGCCGGCCGCCCTGATCGACCTGGTCACGCCCGGCGCAGCCACGGAGTACCGCCTCGGCTATAACAACTTCTATGTCATCACGCGTTACAACCGCAGCAGCTTCTATGCGGCAGCAGTCATGGATCTGGCTGCCGCGCTGCGCACCTCAAAGTAGCGCGTCAGGCGTCAGCCCGTCCCGTGCGATGTGCCGCCTCAGCTTGGACAGCGCTTCCATCTGGATCTGGCGCACCCGTTCGCGGGTCAGGCCCAGATCAGTCGCGATGACCTCCAGTGTCGTCGTATCCTGCCCGCCGAGGCCATAGCGGCGTTCGACAACCAGGCGCTGCCGGTCGGTGAGCTGCATCACCCAGTCGGCGACGAGCAGCTCGGCCTCCTGCTGAGCGAGGTGGGCAGCGGGATCTTCCGCCGCGTTATCGGCCAGCGAATCGGACATCGACAACTCGGGATCGATGTCGAGCGGCGAATCGAGCGAGGCGGAGCGCTCGTTCAGGACCAGCAGCTGGCGGATTTCCTCCACCGGACGATCGAGCAGGCGCGCTACATCGTCCAGCATGGCGCCGGGGGGGTCGTCTTGCGCGCCGCGTTCACGGTCGAGCTGGCGCATCGCGCGCAACACGATGTTGAGTTCCTTGATCACGTAAATCGGCAGGCGCACGGTACGCGACTGATTCATGATCGCGCGCTCGACATGCTGGCGAACCCACCATGTGGCATAGGTCGAGAAACGAAAGCCGCGCTCGGGATCGAACTTTTCCAGCGCATGGATCAGGCCCAGATTGCCCTCCTCGATCAAGTCGTCGAGCGGCAGGCCTCGATGCTGGTAGTGCCGCGCGATGCTGACCACCAGGCGCAAATTGGCCTCGATCATGTGCTGGCGCGCAACGAAGTCGCCATCACGCGCAGCACGCGCCAGCTTGACTTCCTCGACGGCAGTCAGGAGCGGCGTCGCGCCGATTTCGTGAAGATAGACCTGCGTGATGTCTTCGATGAAGCCGGACTCGTGCGAGTCCGGAACGGCCTCGGCATCTTCGCGTTCCGGGAGAAAAGTGTCGCCGCCCATGGCAGATCAGCGGGCGGGAAGAAACTTCTGCGGGTCGGTCGGTTTGCCCTGACGGCGGATCTCGAAATGCAGGCGCGGACTTTCGGCGTCGGTGCTGCCCATCTCGGCAATTTTCTGGCCCTTGACGACAGTCTGCTTTTCCTTGACCAGTATCTTGCTGTTGTGGGCATACACGGAAAGATACGTCGCGTTGTGCCGCAGCACCACCAGATTGCCGTAGCCGCGCAGGCCGGCACCAGCATAGGAGACAACTCCGCTTGCAGCCGCGAGCACTGGATCGCCGGCCTTGCCGGCGATATCGACGCCCTTGCTGCCGCTTTCGGCAAACGGCGCGATCAGCTTGCCGTTGGCCGGCCATATCCAATCGACATCATCGCCGGCAACGACAGGCTTCTCGGCGGGTACGGGTTCCGCGGGCTTGGGCTCGGGTTTGACTTCCACCGGCTTCTCCGCCGCTTCTGCCTGCTGCGCCTTCGCCAGCGCCTCGTCGGAATAGGCCAGCTTGCCCCCCTTCGGTTCACGCTTGAGGGTTTCGGTATTCGTACTGGCTGGCGCAGCCGGCGACGATTTGACTTCGACCGGTGCACCAAAATTGACCGGCTTCGCCACCGCTACCGGAGCACCATTGTCAGGCGGCGTGACGCGCAGTTGCTGGCCGGTCTTTATCAGATTGGGGTTGTCGAGATTGTTCCAGGCGGCCACATCCTTGTAGTCCTGGCCGTTGTCGAGCGCGATGCTGTAGAGCGTTTCGCCTTTCTTCACGGTGTGATAGACCACCTGTGAGTCGGCCGCCGGCGTCGCCCCCTTTGCCGCCTCGGCTACAGGCCTGGCCGTCGCCGGAGCCCTGCCGCGATCTTCCACCGGTGCCGGCGCATGGCTGGCGCAGCCGCCGATGATCGGCAGCAGCAAAGCGAGAATCAGGCGCGCAGCGCTCATTCCACCCCCGGCAACAGCGGCACGAAGCGCACCGCATCGAATCGTGTTTCCACAAAACCGCTTTCGCTGCGCTCGACCAGGCTGATCACCTGTTCCGCACTGCCCAGCGGCATCACCAGCCGGCCGCCCGGCGCCAATTGCCCCAAAAGATTCTGCGGCACATCGGCCGCAGCTGCAGCCAATATGATGGTATCAAATGGCGCCGCTTCCGGCAGCCCGAGATTGCCGTCGGCGTGCTTGAGGCGGATATGTGAAAGCTTGAGCTGTTTCAGATTGCCCCGCGCCCGCGCCAGCAATGGCGCAATGCGCTCCACGGCAAATACCTGCTTTGACAGCACCCCGAGGATCGCCGCCTGGTACCCGCAGCCGGCGCCGATCTCCAGCGTCTTGCCCAGTTCGCGCCCGGTGATCAGGATCTCGATCATGCGCGCCACGACGTAGGGCTGCGATATGGTCTGACCGAAGCCCAGCGGCAGGGCGGTGTCGTCGTAGGCGCGATTCGCCAGTGCCTGCTCGATGAAAATATGGCGTGGCACCAGACCCATCGCGTGCAGCACACGCGTATCGCTGATGCCCTGTGCGCGCAGGCGCTCGACCATGCGCGAGCGCGTGCGCTGCGAAGTCATGCCAATGCCGGTGAGCGTGGCGGCGTTCATTTGTCCAGCTTGAGCCAACTGCGCACGCCGGCAACCTGCGCGGCATGGGTGAGGTCGATTTGCAGCGGAGTGACCGAAACCCAGCCGTGCTCGACTGCATGGAAATCCGTGCCTTCGCCCGCATCGGCGGCCGGGCCGGCGGCACCGATCCAGTACAGCGTTTCGCCGCGCGGACTGACCGATTTCACCGCCGGCTCCGCCTTGTGGCGACGGCCCAGACGCGTGACCTGGATGCCGCGCAATTCCTCATAGGGAACGTCCGGCACGTTGACGTTCAACAGGATCGGCTCGGCGAACGGCGTCTTGCTGAAACGCTGCACCAATTCGCGCGCCACGCGTCCGGCTGTGGCGAAATTTCGGCCCTCGAAGCTTCCGAGCGAAATCGCGATCGATGGCACGCCCAGCAGGTAACCTTCAGTGGCGGCCGCCACGGTGCCGGAGTAAATCGTGTCGTCGCCCATGTTGGCGCCGAGATTGATGCCCGATACGACCATGTCCGGCTGGTGATCCAGTAAGCCGGTTACCGCCAGATGCACGCAATCCGACGGCGTGCCGCTGACATACATGTAACCGTTGGCTGCCCGCCGCAAGTGCATCGGACGATCCAGCGTCAATGAATTGCTTGCGCCGCTGCGGTTCAGCTCCGGCGCCACCACCGTAATGTCCCCGAGACCGGCGAGGCTGGTCGCAAGCTGGGCGAGCCCAGGCGCGAAATAGCCGTCGTCGTTGCTGAGCAATATGCGCATGGGGGTCTGAGTCGCGAAAATCCAAAAGCCGATGCTCATTTTAGCCCATCGCAGTCCCCTGCCGATGGCTGGAAAAGAACAGGACTACACCTCCATCCCGATTTTGGCCACGAGCCAGAACCCCAACGGCAATCAGGGTGGTCGAGGCGCTCGGGCGACGCGGGCGCAGGGTAGCATTACGGACCATGGAAATAGTCCTGCACGGCGCCGCCACCGATATTCCCGAAACCGACTGGAAGCTCCTCGACCACGCCGACGACCCGTTCGCCAGCCGCGCCTTCCTCGGCACGGCCGAGAGAGTCGGCGCCAGCGGTACGGCGATGGGCTGGCAGGCGCAGCATCTGGCCCTTTACGAAGGCGATCTGCTGCTGGGGTTGTTGCCGCTCTACCTGCGCACCCATTCCTTCGGCGACTTCTCGCGGGACTGGAACTGGCCGTCGGCCTGGCAGCGCGCCGGACTCGACTATTACCCGAAGCTGGTCAGCGGCATACCCTATACGCCCTCCCCGGGACCACGTCTGCTGGTGCGGCGGGGCCTCGAACGGGAAGCCGTGGCGACGGCGTTGATCGAGGCTGCCCTCGAAGTGACCCGCCAACTCGGCGCGTCTTCATGGCAATGCCTGTTTGTCGAAGAGGAGGATCGCGCCCGGTTGGCAGCGGCCGGGCTCCTGATGCGGCGCGGCGTGCAATTCCACTGGTTCAATCGTGGTTACCGCGATTTCGACGACTTCCTCGCCGGCTTCACCGCCGACAAGCGCAAGAAACTCAAGCGCGAGCGCCGCTCGGTGCGCGAATCCGGCCTGAGGCTGGAAACCCGGCATGGCGACGAGATCGACGCATCCCTCTGGCACATCATTCACCGCCAGTATCGCGACACCTTTGCCCGCTACGGCAATCACCCCGCCTTCCCCGTCGAGTTCTTCATCGAAGCGGGCGCCCTGCTCGCCCGGCGGCTGGTGGTCTTCATCGCCTTCCAGGAAGAAACGCCTGTCGCCTCGGCCATCTGCTACCGCGATGCCCGGACGCTCTATGGCCGTCACTGGGGTGCCGCGATCGACATGCCCGGCCTGCACTTCGAGCTTTGCTACTACCAGGGCATCGAGTACTGCATCCGCCATGGCCTGCAAGCCTTCGAACCCGGCGCGCAAGGCGAACACAAACTCTCCCGCGGCTTCGAACCGGTACCGACGTGGTCGGCGTTCTGGATTGCCCACCCCGGCATGCGCCGGGCCGTGGCCGACTTCATCGTGCGCGAGGATTCAGCGATGCAGGACTACGAAGCGGAAACCGCTACCCACCTGCCGTTCAAGGCGACGGACTGAGCGTCCGTCGCAGCCGGATCCTCAGTGGTTGCCGGAGGCAATGGCGAACATGCGTTCGTTGCGCTTTTTCCGCGCCTCCTCGACAGTCAGGCCGACGAGGCTCTCCGGTGGCAGAGGCACGTCCCAGTGCTGCTGGAACAGATCCATGTCCTCGCCGGTATCGAGGTGCGCCCGGTAAACCTTCTCCTGCCACGCCGGTGCATTGGGCAGGGCAACCAGTTCGACGGATTCGATGCGCATGGAATTTATCCTCTTGAGGTCTGTGTTTCACATCATCCTGCGCCCGGACTTGCCGCGCCGTAATCGGGAAATTGACAGGGAATGCCCTCTTGTTTCCGCTTCCCAAATCGCCCTGAACGCGTTCAAGGCCGCGGAGCACTACTCGACAGACTGCGGCTGCGCGGCTTCACTTGTCCTGACGCAGTTCGTTCATGCGCCGCGCATGGCTCCTGGCCTCGGCCGTATTCATCGCCGACACCTGACGGCCGAAGGCATCGCGCGCCTCCGTGGTCTTCTGCGTGGCCTGGATACTGCGGACGCAGCGCCAGCGCTTGCCCGCCTTGGTTTCGATCTGGCGCATCTCCTCGACCGGGTGATGTGCGCCGCAGTGATAGCAGAACTTGGTTTGATTCGTCATACGCGGAAACGTGAGTGAGAAAGAAAACCGGACTGGCTACTGGCCCGCCAAGGAAAAAGGGCTTCCGGCGATTAACCGAAAACCCTTGGTATTACTGGTCGGGGCGGCGGGATTCGAACTCGCGACCCCTTGCACCCCATGCAAGTGCGCTACCAGGCTGCGCCACGCCCCGACAGTTTGAATTATAACAAAGGAAACGCTCACCGACGCTTTGTCGGCGCGCGAAGCGCAATTCCCGACATGCAAAGCACGCGCCGCGAATTCCGCTGCGCAAGCCGGCGTCACGCAGCACTGAGGAATTCGATGATGGCAGCAATTTCCGCACGCAGCGAAGCCTGGCTACCCCCAAGCGGAGTCTCCGGCGCGTCATGTATCTTGCCGGAGCCATCGTCGAGCCGGTTGCGTGCACCGCTGATGGTGAAGCCTTCCTGATACAGCAGTTCGCGGATGCGCCGCACCAGCAGAACTTCATGATGCTGGTAGTAGCGACGGTTGCCGCGTCGCTTGACGGGCCGCAATTGCGTGAATTCCTGCTCCCAGTAACGCAGCACGTGCGGCTTGACCCCGCACAGTTCGCTCACTTCGCCGATGGTGAAGTAGCGCTTGGCGGGAATCGGCGGAAGTTCGTCCCGGCTATGGCTGGCCACTGTCACGTGGGAAAGCCTCCACCGCGGCCTTTAGTTTCTGGCTGGCGTGAAAGGTAACGACGCGGCGGGCCGTAATCGGGATTTCCTCGCCAGTCTTGGGGTTGCGTCCGGGACGCTGCGGCTTTTCGCGCAACTGAAAATTGCCGAATCCGGAAAGCTTGACGCTGTCGCCCTTCTCCAGGGCGAGGCGCACTTCGTCGAAGAAGGCTTCGACCATGTCCTTGGCCTCTCGCTTGTTGAGGCCGACTTTTTCGAACAGGAGATCGGCGAGTTCCGCCTTGGTCAATGTCATATCAGCTCCGACTGCATTTATCCGCGCAAAGACGCATCGAAGTCCCGGCTGGCGACGGCCAGCAGATTGGCGATCACCGCCTCGACTTCCGCATCCTCGAGAGTACGTTGAGTATCTTGTATAACTATACGAAACGCAAGGCTCTTTTCGTTTTCGGCGAGACCCTTGCCTTGGTAGACGTCGAACAATGCAACATCGCGCACGATGGCCGGCGCGGCGGCACGCAGGGCGGCCAGCAGCGGTGCCAGGGTCTGGGCCTGCGGCACCACCAGGGCCAGATCGCGGATCACGGCCGGGAAACGGGAAACCTCTGCATATTCGGGGAAAGGCGTCGCCAGCAAAGCGGCGAGTTCCAGCTCGAAGACGACCGGCGCGGCGCCCAGTTCGTATTTCTGGACCCAGCGCGGGTGCAGTTCGCCAACGATGCCCACGGGCCGGCCATCGAGGCTGACGGTGGCGCAACGACCCGGGTGCAGGGCCGGATGCCCGGCCTTGATGAACTCCAGGCGACGCGGGGCGAACAGGGCCTCGACGTCACCCTTGATGTCGTAGAAATCCACCCGGCTGGCGGGGGCACCCCATTGTTCGGGCAAGGCCGAACCTGCAGCGAGACCGGCCAGGCGCAACGGCTGGGCAAAGCCAGTCACGGGACCTGCTGCTGCGTCGCGCTGGAAGCAACGGCCCAGTTCGAAGATCCGGACCCGTTCCATCTGCCGCTTGCGATTGGCGATCAGGGTTCCGACCAGTCCGCCGATCAGCGAGGAACGCATGACGCCCATCTGGCTGGCGATCGGATTGGCGAGCACGACGGGTGCAACATTGGCCGCGAAATCGGCTTCCCAGGCGACTTCGACGAAGCTATAGGTCACGACCTCATGATAGTCGCGCTCGGCCACCACGCGGCGCAGGGCCATCGGCCCGCGGCTCGTCTCGGTCGCCGGCATCATCGACATCAAGGCGACCGGCGCCCGTGACGGCACGTTGTCGTAGCCGTGAATGCGGGCGATTTCCTCGATCAGGTCTTCCTCGATTTCGATATCGAAGCGGAAGGACGGTGGCGTGACGAGGAAATCATCGCCCTGTCGCTCCAGCGCCAGACCCAGGCCCTTGAGCATGCCTTCGATGCGCTCCGCGTCAAGGCTGATGCCCAGCACCCTGGCCGCGCGCGCCGTGCGCAGGCGCACCGGCTTGCGTGCGGGCAGATGCGCGGTGGAAACCGCTTCCACCACCGGACCGGGCTGACCACCACAGGTCTCGACGATCAGTTGCGTCGCGCGTTCGATGGCTTTGCGCTGCAGTTCGAAATCGACGCCGCGCTCGTAGCGGTGCGAAGCGTCCGAGCTGAAGCCCAGCGCCCGGGCCTTGCCGGCGATTGCGACGGGCGGGAAGAAAGCGCTCTCGAGGAACAGGTCGCGGGTTGAATCATTGATGCCGGAATGCTCGCCGCCCATGACGCCGGCCATGGCCAGCGGCTTTGCGTCGTCGGCGATCAATGCGGTGTCCGCCGACGGCGTCACGGTCTGTTCGTTCAATAGCAGAAGCTGCTCGCCGGGCTTCGGCAGGCGCACATGGATCGCTCCGGAGAGTTCGGCATCGTCGAAGGCGTGCAGCGGCTGACCGAGTTCGAGCATCACGTAGTTGGTGACGTCGACCAGGAAGGAAATCGAGCGGATGCCGCTGCGCTCGATGCGTCGCTTCATCCATTCCGGCGTCGCGGCGCGGGCATTGACGCCGCGGATGATGCGGCCGCAGTAACGCGAGCACGAAGCGGGGGCATCGAGTACCACCTGGCGCGTGTCGGCAACCACCGCCGCTACCGGCTTGACCTCGGGCGCCAGCAGCGGCGCACCGGTCAGTGCCGAAAGTTCGCGCGCGATGCCGAGCAGCGACAGGCAATCGGCGCGGTTCGGCGTGAGCTTGAGAGTAATCAGGTGATCGTCGAGGTCCAGATGGCGGCGGATGTCCTCACCGACCACCGCATCGGCGGCCAGCGGCAACAGCCCGCCATGATCGTCGGAAAGGCCGAGTTCGCGCGCCGAGCAAAGCATGCCGGAGCTCTCGATGCCGCGCACCTTGGCTTTTTTGATCTCGATGCCGGGCAGTCTGGCGCCGACCCGCGCGCACGGAACCTTCATGCCCGCAGCGACATTCGGTGCGCCGCAGACGATCTGCAGCGGAGCGGCTTCGCCGACATTGACGGAGCAGAGCTTGAGCTTGTCGGCATCGGGGTGTTTTTCGACGCTCAGCACTTCGGCCACGACGACATTCGAAAAGTCGGCGCCGGCGGGACGGCGTTCCTCGACTTCGAGACCGGCCATGGTCAGTACGTGGCAGAGTTCCTCGCTCGACAGGGAGGGATTGCAGAGGCTGCGCAGCCAGGATTCGGAGAATTGCATATCAGTTGAATTGCGCCAGGAAACGCAGATCGCCTTCGAAGAACAATCGCAGATCGGGAATCGAGTAACGCAGCATGGTCAGTCGATCGGGCCCCATGCCGAAGGCAAAGCCCGTGTACTTTTCGGGATCGAAGCCGCCGGAGCGCATTACATTGGGATGGACCATGCCGCAACCGGCGATTTCCAGCCAGCGGCCTTCGAGCTCGCCGCCCATGAAGGCGACATCGATTTCCGCCGAAGGCTCGGTGAACGGAAAGAAGGAGGGGCGAAAGCGCACCTTGAGATCGTCGGATTCGAAGAAGCGCCGGAGAAAATCCGCGACCACGCCCTTGAGGTCGGCAAAACTGACGCTTTCCCCGACCCAGAGGCCTTCGACCTGATGAAACATCGGCGAATGCGTGGCATCGGAATCGACCCGATAGACGCGGCCGGGACAGATCACGCGCAGCTCGGGCATCGTCTCCAAATGTTTGTAGCGTTCCGTATGCGCCAGCATGGAACGGATCTGCACGGGGCTGGTGTGGGTGCGCAGCAGCACGTCGTCCTGCACCTTGCCGTCCTCGCCCTGTAGATAAAAGGTGTCGTGCATCGAACGCGCCGGATGATTCTCGGGCGTGTTCAGCGCCGTGAAGTTATGCCAGTCGGTCTCGATCTCGGGGCCGTCGGCAACCTCGAAACCGATGGAACGGAACAGCTGTTCGATGCGGTCCAGGCTGATCGTAACCGGATGCAGGCTGCCGCGCGGCAAGCCGCGGCCGGGCAGCGTGACATCCAGCGCCTCCGTCGCCAGTTGGGCTTCGAGCTGGGCGCTCTTCAGGGCTTCGCGCCGTGTCGTAAGCAGAGACTCTATTCGCTCCTTGGCGATGTTGATCGCCGCACCGGCGCTCTTGCGCTCTTCGGCCGGCAGCTTGCCGAGGCCCTTGAGCAGCGCCGTGAGCGAACCTTCCTTACCCAGATAGCGCGCCTTGGCGTCTTCCAGCTTGGCCGGCTCGGTGGCGGCAGCAAAGTCGGACGTCGCGGAAGCTACGAGTTGATCCAGGTTATCCATTGATCAGAACAAAATGACAGCAATAAAAAAGGAGACCCCCAACAACCCTGGGCCTCCTTCTCCGGGTACAGGCAGCCTCAGGCCGTCAGCTTGGCCTTGGCCTGTTCGGCCAGGGCGGCAAATGCCGGCTTGTCGAACACGGCGAGGTCGGCCAGCACCTTGCGATCAACCTCGATCGAGGCCTTCTTCAGGCCGTTCATGAAGGTGCTGTACTTCATGCCCAGTTCGCGGGCCGCCGCATTGATACGGGCGATCCACAGAACACGGAACTGACGCTTGCGCTGACGACGGTCGCGGTAGGCATATTGCCCGGCCTTCATCACCGCTTCCTTGGCGATGCGGTAGACCTTGCTGCGACGGCCGCGATAACCCTTGGCCAGGTCGAGAACCTTCTTGTGGCGCGCGCGCGCCGTTACACCACGTTTTACTCTTGGCATGGTGTCTCTCCTTAACCGTTAGGCAGCATGGCGCGCACGGACTTCGCGTCGGATGCATGCACAGTGTGCACGCCGCGCAACTGGCGCTTGCTCTTGGTGGTTTTCTTGGTCAGGATGTGGCGCTTGAACGCACTCCCGCGCTTGATGCCACCGGAAGCGCGT
>JAPLQX010000031.1 GCA_026399435.1 Rhodocyclales bacterium | reverse complement strand
CAAGGCCACCTTCCCCGCCGGCACGGTATCCGGCGCGCCGAAAGTGCGCGCCATGGAAATCATCGATGAACTGGAACCCTCGAAGCGCGGCATCTACGCCGGCAGCGTCGGCTATCTGGGCTTCAACGGCGACATGGATCTGTGCATCGCGATCCGCACCGCCGTCGTCAAGGACGGGCAGATCCACGTCCAGGCCGGCGCCGGCATCGTTGCCGATTCCGACCCCGACTCGGAATGGCAGGAAACGCTGAACAAGGCACGGGCGCAACTGCGCGCCGCCGAGATGGCCGAAGCCGGCCTCGACACGCGTTTCGAATAACCGGGAGGCCGCCATGCTGCTGATGATCGACAACTACGACAGCTTCACTTACAACCTGGTGCAGTATTTCGGCGAGCTCGGCGAGGACGTCAAGGTGTTTCGCAACGACGCGATTACCCTGAAGGAAATCGCCGCCATGAATCCGGCGCGCATCGTCGTCTCGCCCGGCCCCTGCTCGCCCGCCGAAGCCGGCATCTCGGTGGCGGCAATCAAGGAATTCGCCGGCAGGATCCCCCTGCTCGGCGTCTGCCTCGGCCACCAGAGCATCGGCGCGGCCTTCGGCGGCGAGATTGTGCATGCCAAGCAACTCATGCACGGCAAGACATCGCCTGTATTTCACGAGGGCAAGGGCGTCTTTGCCGGATTGCCGAATCCGCTGACCGTGGTGCGCTATCACTCGCTGGCGATCCGGCGCGAGACCTTGCCGGCCTGCCTTGAAATCACGGCATGGACCGAGGACGGCGAGATCATGGGCGTGCGCCACCGCGAATTTTCCGTGGAAGGCGTGCAGTTCCACCCCGAATCGATTCAGACCGACAGCGGCCACGCGCTGCTCCGCAATTTCCTGCAAGGAAGCCAATCATGATCACGCCCCAGGAAGCGCTCCAGCGCACCATCGAACACCGTGAAATCTTCCACGACGAAATGCTGCACCTGATGCGGCAGATCATGAAGGGCGAGATCTCGCCGCTGATGGTCGCCGCGATCCTCACCGGCCTGCGCGTGAAGAAGGAAACCATCGGCGAAATCTCCGCCGCGGCAACGGTCATGCGCGAGCTGTCGACCAAGGTCGTGACGCCGCACAACCCACACTTCATCGATATCGTCGGCACCGGCGGCGACGGCGCGCATACCTTCAACATCTCCACGGCGACGATGTTCGTCGCCACCGCCGCCGGCGCCACGGTAGCCAAGCACGGCAACCGCAGCGTCTCGTCGAAGTCAGGCGCCGCCGACGTGCTGGAATCCTTCGGCGCCAACATCATGCTCCAGCCGGAGCAGGTCGCCGAATGCATCGAGACCATCGGCTGCGGCTTCATGTTCGCGCCCAACCACCACCCGGCGATGAAGAATGTCGCACCGGTGCGCCGCGAAATGGGCGTGCGCACGATATTCAACATCCTGGGACCGTTGACCAACCCGGCCGGCGCGCCGAACACCCTGATGGGCGTGTTCCATCCGGACCTCGTCGGCATCCAGGTGCGCGTCATGCAGCAGCTCGGCGCCGATCACGTCATGGTGGTCTGGGGCAAGGACGGCATGGACGAGATCTCGCTCGGTGCCGCCACGCTGGTCGGTGAACTGAAGAACGGCGAGATCACCGAATACGAGATTCATCCCGAGGACTACGGCCTGGCCATGATGTCCAACCGCGGCCTGCGCGTCGCCGATCCCGCCGAATCCAAGGCGATGCTGCTCGAGGCGCTGGAGAACAAGCCCGGCACCCCGCGCGAGATCGTCACGCTGAATGCAGGTGCCGCGCTTTACACGGCCAACCTCGTCGACTCGATCGGCGAGGGCATCGTCAAGGCGCGCGAAGCCCTGGCCAGCGGCGCGGCGCGCAAGAAGCTCGACGAATTCATCAACTTCACCCGCAAGTTCGCCTGATGTCCGACATCCTGCAGAAGATCCTCGCGGTCAAACGCGAAGAAGTCGCGACGGCGTCCGCCGCCAGGCCGCTAGCGGCGGTGAGGGCCGAGGCCGAAGCGCAGCCGGCGGCGCGCGATTTCGTTGGTGCCATCCGGGAAAAAGTTATGCCCCGTGCGAAGCAGGGGGCGGTATCCCCTGCGGACGGCGCTGGTGGTACGGCGGTGATCGCCGAGATCAAGAAGGCCAGCCCATCCAAGGGCGTGATCCGCGCGGATTTTCGCCCGGCGGAGATCGCGGCCGATTACGCGAAGCACGGTGCGGCCTGTCTGTCGGTACTGACCGACCAGACTTTCTTTCAAGGCTCGGAGACCTACCTGCGCGAGGCACGCAATGCCTGCTCGCTACCGGTGCTGCGCAAGGATTTTCTGGTCGATCCTTACCAGGTATATGAAGCCCGCGCGATGGGGGGAG
Source organism: Rhodocyclales bacterium (assembly GCA_026399435.1). Lineage (GTDB taxonomy): Bacteria > Pseudomonadota > Gammaproteobacteria > Burkholderiales > Rhodocyclaceae > Sulfuritalea. The sequence goes on along the minus strand of JAPLQX010000031.1, from coordinate 134,920 downwards.
ACGCCATCCTGCTGATCGTTGCCGCGCTGTCCTTGCCGCAGATGCAGGAGATGGAAGCCATCGCCCACGGCCTCGGCATGGCCGTGCTGGTCGAGTGCCACGACGCTGCCGAACTCGATATCGCGCTGCAGTTGAAGACGCCGCTGATCGGCATCAACAACCGCAACCTGCGCACGTTCAAAGTGAGCCTCGATACCACCCTTTCGCAACTCGGCCGGATTCCGGCCGGGCGCATCGTGGTGACCGAGTCGGGCATCCTCGCCCCGGCCGACGTCGAACTGATGCGCGCCGGTGGCGTGCATGCCTTCCTCGTCGGCGAAGCCTTCATGCGCGCTCCGTCACCCGGAGCGGAACTGGCCCGGCTGTTCGCTTAGGCGCAGCTGTTGCCGGCGGATTCCGGTACGCCCAGCTTCTTCAGGATCATGTCCAGCGGACAGAACTTGGTGAAGCCGCTCTGGAACAGGTTGGCGCCGACGAAGGCGGTGAACCACAGCCAGGAAAGTTTGGTTATGTCGACCTGGCCGCTGGCGTGCGCCAGAACCAGCGAAGTCATGATGAAAAAGCCGGCGATGATGCGAACGAATTGATTGACGGTCATGCGAAATGCTCCTTGGAAAGAGTGGGGTTATGGCTGTTTGATACGATCTTTCATCGCGGCGAAATACAGCACCGGGATCACCACCAGCGTCAGCACGGTGGACACGAAAATGCCGAAGATCAGCGACAGCGCAAGGCCGGCGAAGATCGGGTCATCGACGATGAACAGCGCGCCGAGCATGGCGGCGAGCCCGGTCAGCACGATCGGCTTGGCGCGGATCGCGGCAGCCTGGATCACGGCTTCGGCGAAGTCCATGCCGCCGGCCACCTGCTCGTTGATGAAATCGACCAGCAGGATCGAGTTGCGCACAATGATGCCGGCCAACGCGATCATGCCGATCATCGAAGTGGCCGTGTATTGGGCACCGAAGATCGCATGGCCGGGCATCACGCCGATGATGGTCAAGGGAATCGGCGCCATGATGATCAGCGGCACCAGATAACTCTTGAACTGCGCCACCACCAGCAGGTAAATCAGGATCAGGCCGACCGCGTAGGCCGCGCCCATGTCGCGGAAGGTTTCGTAGGTCACCTGCCATTCGCCATCCCACTTCAGCGAGTATTGGGCGTAAGGGTCCTTCGGCTGCTTGATGAAGTATTCGCCCAGGGTGCCGCCCTGGGGTAACGCAACACCCGCCAGCTTGTTGCGAATGTCGAACATGCCATACAGCGGGGAATCGAGCTTGCCACCCATATCCGCGGTGACATAGACGACCGGCAGCAGATCCTTGTGATAGACCACCTTCTCGCGCAGCGTACGCTTGATCTCCACCACCTCGGACACGGGCACCAGTTGCCCGTCGCGACTGCGCACCTTGAGCTTCAGCAACTGGTCGATGCTGTTCTGGCGCTCGGCGGGCAGGACGATGCGCACCGGAATCTCGTACTTCGCGTCGCCGTCATGCACCGGCGTCACGTCCTCGCCGGAGAGACCCATGCGCACCACATCGACCACGTCCTTCTGGACCACCCCCAGCAGGGCGGCCTTGGCCTGAGCCACGCGCAGCACGAGCTTTTCGGCATCTTCATCCACCGTATCGTCTATGCCGATGATGTCGGGTGTGGTCTCGAAAGCAGCGCGTACCCGCTTCGCCACGGCGATCTGCCCGGCGTAGTCGGGGCCGTAAACTTCGGCGACGATCGGCGACATCACCGGGGGCCCCGGCGGAACTTCGACCACCTTGACATTGCCGCCATGCTTCTTCGCCACGGCCACCACCCGGTCGCGCACCGAAACGGCGATTTCATGGCTCTGGCGATGACGGTGCTTCTTGTCCACCAGATTGACCTGGATGTCGCCCATTTCCGGTGCGCTGCGCAAGTAATACTGGCGCACCAGACCGTTGAAATTGATCGGGCTGGCGGTGCCGGCATAGGCCTGGTAGTCGGCGACCTCCTCGACCTGGGCGATCTCGGCAGAGATTTCGCGCAGCACTTTCGCCGTGTCTTCCAGCGGGGTGCCGACCGGCATGTCGAGCACGATCTGGAATTCGCTCTTGTTGTCGAAGGGCAGCATCTTCAGCACGACGAGCTTGACGAAGCCGAGGCTGACCGAAACGAGAATCGCGGCCAGAATGCCGAGCCACAACTTTCGCCGCGCGGCCTTGCCGGTGCGGGCATCGAGCAGCGGCGTCATGATGCGGCGGAAGAAGCGGTCGAGCTTGCCGGCGAGTTTGTCTTCGCCATGCCCGCCAGCGCTGCCGTGCGCCGCCGGCTTCATCAGCTTCAGCGCCAGCCAGGGCGTAATCACGAAGGCAATTGCCAGCGAAATGAACATGCCCATCGACGCGTTGATCGGGATCGGGCTCATGTAGGGCCCCATCAGGCCGGTGACGAAGGCCATCGGCAGCAGGGCGGCGATCACGGTGAAGGTCGCCAGAATGGTCGGGCCGCCGACTTCATCGACCGCCGGGGGAATGATCTGCCACAGCGGCTTGTCCGGTTGCAGCATGTGCCAGCGATGGATGTTCTCCACCACCACGATGGCGTCGTCGACCAGAATGCCGATCGAGAAGATCAACGCGAACAAGGACACGCGGTTGAGCGTGAAACCATATGCCCAAGAGGCGAACAGTGTCGCCGCCAGCGTCAGCGTCACCGCGGTGCCGACTATCACGGCCTCGCGCTTGCCCAAAGCGAACAACACGAGCAGCACGACGAAGGCCGTGGCGAACACCAGCTTGCCGATGAGCTTCTGCGCCTTGTCGGTCGCGGTCGCGCCGTAGTTGCGCGTCACGGTGAATTCGACGCCTTCGGGAATCACCGCGCCCTTCAGCGCTTCGGCACGGGCGATCACCGCTTCGGCGACGTCGGCGGCATTGACGCCGGGCTTCTTCGATACCGAGAGCGTCACTGCGGGAAACTCGGCCTTGCGGTCACCATGCCAAACATAATGCGTCGGCTGGTCGGCGCCGTCGATGACCTGGGCGACATCGGCCAGGTACACCGGCTTGCGCTCGTAGACTCCTACCACCAGACGCTTCACGTCGGCGGCGGACTCGATATAGGTGCCGGTTTGCACCAGCACTTCGCGATTGCCGGCAACCAGGCTCCCGCCCGGCTGCGAGGCGTTCGACACCTGCAAGGCCGCCTTGAGGTCCTGCGCCGTGATGCCGTGCGCGTTCATGCTATCCGCATCCATGACCACGCGAATCACGTGGCCGGGGCCGCCGATGGTCGTAACGTCACGCGTGCCGGGGATGCGCTTGAGATCGATCTCGGTCGCGCGCGCCACCTGCTGCATCTCGAAGGCCGACTTGGCCGGATCGGCGCTGTGAAAGGTCAATGTGACGATGGGCACGTCGTCGATGCCCTTGGGCTTGATGACTGGATCGAGCACGCCGAGGTTGGGCGAGGCCCAGTCGCGGGTGGCCTGTATGGTGTCGTAGAGGCGGACCAGCGCCTGAATCGGATCTTCGCCGACCTTGTATTGCACGGTGATCACCGCCATGCCGGGGCGCGAAACGGAATACACGTGTTCGATGCCGGCGATGCGCGACAGCACCTGCTCGGCCGGGCGCGCCACCAGCGCCTCGACGTCCCGTGCCGACGCCCCCGGGAAGGGAACGAAGACATTGGCCATGGTGACGTTGATCTGCGGCTCTTCCTCGCGTGGCGTGATCAGGGTCGCGCCCACGCCCAGAAGCAGCGCGATCAGCGCGATCAGGGGCGTCAGGGAATTCCTGAGAAAGTACTCCGCGATTCGGCCTGATATTCCCACCATCACCTCTGTTTGAAACTACCGGAAAAAACGTCGACGCAAAGACGCAGAGGAGAAGGAGGGAAGTGTTGGTCTGTTTCTGTCAGGCCTCTTCGTTTCCTGGATCCACTTTGCCTTGCGTCTTTGCGTCGACTACCTGCTTACTTGTCCTTCAATTTCATGATGCCCAATGAGTTGAGCACCAACTTTTCGAACACATGCTCACTGGTGCCCTTCTTGATCTTGCGCATATAGAACTTTTCGAAGGCGATCTTGGCCAGATGCACCCATTTGCCCTGGGAGAACCAGCTCACGTTGCGCGGCGGAATCTGCGGCAGGGCCACGAAGCAAGCCCCGTTGTCGCCGAAGTCGGCTAGGCAAACGGCGTTCCACGTTGCCTTGTGCGTCGGCTCCTTGCCATCCATCGCTTCGCGAATGTTGTGCACCGTGGCGTTGACCATCGACTCGATCATGTAGCCGGTCTTCGGCGCACCGGTCGGCACCGGGGTTGCCTCCACCGGCGGAATGGCGACGCAGACGCCCACCGAGTAGATGTTCTTGAACTTCGGATTGCGCTGAAAGGCGTCGATCAGGATGAAGCCGCGCGGATTGGTCAGGCCCTCGATGCCGATGACGGCATCGATACCCTTGAAGGCCGGCAGCATCATCGAGTATTTGAACTCGAGCACATGTTCCTTCTTCGGCGTGCCGTCGTCGTTGTGTTCGGTGACGTACATCTTGCCGGCCTCGACCTTGGTGGTCTTGGCATTGCAGATCCACTTGATGTGGCGCTCGCGCATGACCGACTCCATCAGGCCCTTGGAGTCGCCGACGCCGCCCAGGCCGAGGTGGCCGATGTAGGGTTCAGCGGTAACGAAGGTGATCGGCACCTTGTCGCGAATCTTGCGCCGACGCAGATCGGTATCCATGATCATGGCGAACTCGTAGGCCGGTCCGTAACAGGACGCCATCTGCACCGCGCCCACCACGACGTGGCCGGGGCTCTTGACGAATTCCTGCCAGGCTTTCTCGGCCTCGACCGCATGATCGACGTGGCAAATCGAGTGGGTGTGTCCGTTCGGTCCCAGCCCTTCGACTTCCTCGAAAGCCAGTTTGGGGCCGGTGGCGATGACCAGAAAATCGTAGTCAATGCTGCGGCCATCGTCGAGCTCAATCTGATTCTTGTCGGGATGCACCCGCTTGGCACCGACCGGGATGAAGTCGACTTTCTTCTTCGCCAGCAACGGAGCGATTTCCACTTCGATGTCGCCCCGTTTGCGCCAATCGACCGCGACCCAGGGATTCGACGGCGTGAAGTGGTGCATCGGATTGTTTGAAATCACCGTCAGCTTGTCGCCGGGACGAAGCATTTCACTCATTTCATAGGCTGCGGGCATGCCACCGATGCCGGCTCCGAGAATTACTATGTGGGCCATGATGTCTCCTCCTGAATTTGGTTGTAAACGGGTAGGAGAGTATCAGACCATACGGTCGGCACGGTCATTATTCCAGCTATTGCAGCCATGACTAAAATTAATCCGCGTCAGTGCGAAGCATGCGTTTTCAGGTCGATCCCGGTCTTGACCGGTGCCAGACTCACCCGCTCGCCGGAATTGACGCCGGCCAGCACCTCGAGTTCGCCGCCGGACACGGCCTCGCCCAAGCGTACCTGACGCAGGCGGGCACCACCCTTGTCGTCCAGCACATACACTGCGGTCACCTCGCCGCGGCGCATGACTGCGGCGGGTGGCACCGTCAGCTTCTGTGCCTTGCCGACCGTAAAGTGTGCACGGGCGGACATGCCGGGCACCACGCCTTCGATGTTTTCCGGCAGGTAAAGACGTGCCGTCGCGGTATGGCTGCGCGCATCGACCGTGGGCAGTATTTCCACGCGCAGCGCATCAACCCATGTGCCGGTTTCAGGAAACTCGACGCGGGCGCGGCCGGACTTTTTGAGTTCAGCCAGTTTGTACTGCGGCAAGCTGGCGATCACGCGCAGACTCTTCGGGTCGAATACGGTGATCAGCGGCCTGCCCAGTGCGGCCATCTCGCCCAACTCGATATGTCGCTGAGCCACCACACCGGTGATCGGCGCGGTCACCGTGCCGTGAGACACGCCGGCTCCGGAGGCGGCCACGGCACCCTGTGCTGCCTTCCACGCCGCCGCCGCCTGATCGAGCGCGGCCTGACTGACGAACTTCTGGGCATGAAGATTCTTGGTGCGCTCATAGGCCGCACTCGCCTGCGCGAGCGTGGCCTGCGCACTCGCATCCGAGCCCGCGGCCTCGCGCGCATCCAGCCGCATCAGCAGTTCGCCTTGCCTGACACGCTGCCCGGCATCGACCCGAACCTCGAGGACGCGGCCTGCAATCTGCGCTGCGACCGTGGCCTGACGCACCGCTTCGACCGTGGCCTCGACCGGAAAACCGAGATCCACTTCCCGCAACTGCACCACGACGCTGGTCGCCGGGGCGTCCGCCGCAAAAGAAATGCTCGCCGGCATCACGCCGGCGAGCACTGAAGCAAGGGCCGTCAGAAGGAGGAGAAGGCCCTTGGGGAGGAAACGGGTAGGTATCGTCATTAATATTAGTATATGCTTATATTAAAAAAAATCAAGCCGCAAATTAAATACCAACCGCAAGAAACCCAGGAACCCATTTTTTCGCTTCAAGAACTGGCGAAGCTGACTAAAGCCTTACTGAACACCCTGACTATTTTGACCATGTTACGACTAGGTTGATTCTGATCAAGTTGATTAACTTGGATATCGGGCACCCTCCGCGCTCGCGATAGGAACATTTTATTTAAATATCAACAGTATCAAGGGAGGAAGCATGGAGAAAAGCAACTCTGCAGTCTGGCGCAAAGTCGGGCTGATCATGGCGCTGGCTTTGCCGCTGGGGACGACCGCGGTCATGGCCCAGGTCAAGACTCAGGAACAAAGAAATCCGTCCGAGAAGAGCTACCAGGCGGGTGACTCGTCGCCCGTCGGTGCGGCGATAGTCCACCAGAACACCAACCCGAAGGCTCCGCCGATGACCGAGGCCGAGTTCCAGACGGGTGCGAACATTTACTTCCAGCGCTGCGCCGGCTGCCACGGCGTGCTGCGCAAAGGCGCCACCGGCAAGCCGCTGACCACCGACAAGACGATTGCCAACGGTACCGAATACCTAAAGGTCTTCATCAAGTACGGCTCGCCCGGTGGCATGCCGAACTGGGGCACCTCGGGCGAACTCAACGATACCGAAGTCGACCTGATGGCGCGCTACATCCAGCAGGAACCGCCGACGCCGCCCGAATGGGGCATGAAGGAAATGCTGGCCTCGATGAAGGTGCTGGTACCGCCGAGCAAGCGCCCGACCAAGAAGCTGAACGATCTCGATCTGAGCAATCTGTTCTCCGTCACCTTGCGTGACGCAGGCGAGATAGCGCTGATCGACGGCAAGACCAAGAAGATCGTCACCATCATCAAGACCGGCTATGCGGTACATATTTCGCGCATGTCGCAGTCCGGTCGCTACCTCTATGTCATCGGCCGCGATGCCCGCATCAACCTGATCGACCTGTGGATGGAAACTCCGTTCAGCGTCGCCGAAATCAAGGTCGGTCTCGAAGCGCGTTCCGTTGAAACTTCGAAGTTCAAGGGCTACGAAGACAAATATGCGATTGCCGGCACCTACTGGCCGCCGCAGTTTGTCATCATGGAAGGCGACACGCTGAAGCCGCTGCGCATCGAGTCAACGCGCGGCATGGTGGTTGGCACCCAGGACTACCATCCGGAGCCCCGTGTCGCGGCGATCGTCTCGTCGCACTACAACCCCGAGTTCATCGTCAATGCCAAGGAAACCGGCAAAATCCTCGTGGTCAACTACAAGGATCTGACCAACCTGAAGATCACCACCATCAACGCCGCGCAGTTCCTCCACGACGGCGGCATGGATTCCACCGGACGCTACTTCATGGTCGCGGCCAATGCCTCGAACAAGATCGGTGTGGTCGATACCAAGGAAGACAAGCTGACCGCCCTGATCGACGTGGGCAAGGTGCCGCACCCGGGTCGCGGCGCCAACTTCGTGCATCCGAAGTTTGGCCCGGTCTGGGCCACCAGCCACCTCGGCGACGAGACGGTCAGCCTGATCGGCACCGATCCGGTGAAGCACAAGGACCAGGCCTGGAAGGTGGTGCAAACCCTCAAGGCCCAGGGCGGCGGGTCGCTGTTCATCAAGACCCATCCGAAGTCGAGAAACCTGTGGGTCGATACCCCGCTGAATCCGGAAGCAAAGGTCAGCCAGTCGATCGCCGTGTTCAACATCGACCACCTGAACGAGGGCTTCGAAGTGCTGCCGATCGGCGAATGGGCCGGCATCAAGGATGACGGCGCCAAGCGCATCGTCCAGCCGGAGTACAACAAGGCCGGCGACGAAGTCTGGTTCTCGGTGTGGAGCGCGAAAGACAAGATCTCCGCCATTGTCGTCGTCGATGACAAGACGCGGGCGCTGAAGGCCGTGATCAAGGATCCCAAGCTGATCACGCCGACCGGCAAGTTCAACGTGAATAATACCCAGCACGACGTGTATTGATTCACTGGTCATCTGCAGCAAATAAAACGGGGGCGCAAGCCCCCGTTTGCTATTGCGGCGCATGGCGACGTTACACGTCAGCCTTGGCCCCGAGCGCATAGTCCGCCATCGCCGCCAGCACCGTTTCGGCCTCGCCCACCGGCGCGGCCAGCGCGATCACCAACCCGGCATGGCGGTCCATGGCATTGGCGGCCATCTGCGGCAGATCTTTTTTGACATGGCTGCCGGCGGCCATGAAAATCGGCACGACGATGATTTCCGTCGCGCCCTGGCGCACCAGGCAATCCACTCCCTCATCGAAACTCGGCCGCATCAGTTCGAGAAAACCCGGTTCAACCAGCGCCCCCGGTTCGCGGGCGAGGATGGCGTCGCGGATGCGATGAAAAGGCTGCGCCCACGCGGCGTTGCGCGCGCCATGACCGAACAGCAATATTCCCTTCACTTTTCTTCCTTTGCCTTCCAGACATTGCGGCAACCGGTTTCCCGGACGAACAGCGTCGCGATCCAGCCCGCGGCGGCTGCAGCCGTCAATAGCATGAGGCCGTTGCGCCAGTCGCCGGCGGAATAGATCCGCACCCCGGCGTCCATTCTGCCATCCCAGGTGCGCTCCATGAGCCAGCCGACCGTCGGCTGCAGGATCGCAGGGCCGAGAAAGATGCCGACATTCACGACGCTGGTGGCCATGCCCGAAAGCTGCGGCGGATTGACTTCCTTGGCGCTGGCCCAGGATAGCGTGAAGCCCGCCGTGGCCAGACCCATCACGATGCACAGCGCATAGGTCGCCCCCAGCGGCAAAGCGCCGTCAGCCCGCCAGGTCGCCCACAACCAGACGAACCAGCCGAGTACGTGCAGACCGGAGACCGCCAGCGCGACCGACTTGCGCCGCCCCAATGCATCGGAGACGCGGCCCCACAGGGCCGAGCCGATGGCAAAGCCGAGGAAGTAAATGCTCACATGGTTGGAGGCGACGCCGCGCGACATGGCATGCATCTGGGTCAGGTAGGGCACGGCCCAGAGTCCGGCGAAGGTGAAGAAGGCGCCGGATAGTCCGGCATTGGCAAAAAAGCCGGGCCAGGTGGCGCGGTTCTTCAGCACCGAAACCAGACCGCTGAGCCAGGCCGCGCGATCGACCTTCCCCGCCGGCGTTTCGATGACCCAGGCGCGACTGGCAAAAGCAAGGGCGAAGGACAACAGCCCGACCACGACGAACACCTGGCGCCAGCCGGCGGCCTGAGTCGCCCAGGCCAGCGGCGCGCCGGCCAGTATCGAACCAAGATTTCCGATCAGCATGCACAAACCGGTCAGGGTGGCGAAGCGGCGCTCGTCGAAACCCAGCGCCAGCAGCTTGAGCATGGCGATGAAGGTCACGGACACGCCGAGACCCACCAGCGTGCGGCCGGCAAAGGCCAGTTCGAAACTTGGTGCGAGGCCGAACAGGATCGCCCCGGCGCCGGCCACCAGCCCGCCCCAGAACAGGATGCGGCGCGGCCCCAGGGTATCGGCGAGAACCCCGGTGGGAATCTGCATCAGCGTATAGACGTAGAAGTAGGTCGCCGCCAGGGTGCCGAGCTGCGCGCCGCCGATGGCGAAGCTGACTTGCAGGTCGCCGGAGATCGCCGCCGGCGCGACACGGTGAAAGAAGGACAGCAGATAGGCGGCTATCGCCACGCCGAGGCCGAGCAACACGGCCGGCCGGGTGGGAACCGAATTCATCCGAGAACTTCTGGATTGAGCAGATTCGGTGGCCGCTGACCCGACAAGGCTGCTATCAGGTTGTCGGCAGCGCGCATGGCCATCGCCATGCGCGTGGCGCGCGACGAAGATCCAATGTGCGGCGTCAGTGCGACGTTGTCGAGTTCGAGGAATCCGGGATTTAACTTCGGCTCGCCCTCGAACACGTCGAGACCGGCACCCGCGAGTCGGCCTTGGCGCAACGCCGATATCAGCGCTTCGTCATCGACAATGCCGCCGCGGGCGACATTGATCAGGTGCGCCGTCGGCTTCATCAGTGCCAGTTCGGCAGCGCCTATGGTGTGATGGCTTTCAGCCGAATAGGGCAAGAGCAGCACCAGAAAATCCGACTCGCGCAACAGCGTTTCCTTGTCCACCCAACTCGCACGGCAGGCGGCCTCCTTGTCGGCCGGCAACCGGGTACGCTTATGATAGATCACTTTCATGTCGAAGCCCAGCGCACGCCGCGCCACCGTCTGCCCGATGCGGCCCATGCCGAGGATGCCGAGCGTAGCGTGATGCACATCCGTGCCGAGCCACTGGATGAACTGCCACCCCTGCCACTCGCCGTTGCGCAGCCAGCGTTCGGCGGCAGGCAGGCGCCGCGCCGTCGCCATCAGCAGCGCCCAGGCCAGATCGGCCGTCGTGTCGTCGAGCACACCGGGCGTATTGGTCGCCATGACTCCGGCGCGCGTGCAGGCGGCGAGATCGATGTTGTTGTAGCCGACAGCAAAGTTGCACAGCGCCTTCAACGCTGGTGCGGCGGCGATTACTTCCGCCGTCAGCGGATCGGTGGCCGCCGTCAGCGCGCCTGCCTTGCCTGCCAGTCGCGCCTTCAGTCCCTCGACGCCAAGAATGGCATCGGCCTGATTGTCATCGACCTCGAAATGCTCGGCCAAACGCGCGAGCACCTCCGGAAATACCTCACGGCTAACCAATACCCTGGGTTTCATCATATTTTCACTTTGCTGTTCGGGCAGCCAGTGCCGCCGTCGCAATGCTACCTTACCAGCGTCACCGGCACATCAGAGTGCTGCAGCACTCCCCTGGCGACCGAACCGAGGACGAGATCGGCCACCGCCGACCGGCCGTGGGTGCACATCAGGATCTGCCCGATGCCATGCTCACGGGCGAAATGCGCGATGGTTTCGGCCGCGAGCTCACCGATCACGACATGATGCTGGCAGGGTACGCCGGCGCTGTCGAGCCGCGCGCGCGCCGCCGCCAGATCCTTGAGTCCCTCATCGTGATAGTAGCCTTTGATGTCCTCGGGCGAGACGAACTGCGACACGTCCTTGTGCAGGACATGCTGGACATTCAGCAGATGGATCTCCGGTGCTTCCCTGTACCAATCACGCATGGTCAGCAATCGATCGACAGCGCGCAGCGAGGCATCGGAGCCATCGACTGGCAGCAGCAGCTTGTGCACGGTTGTACCCCCCATTCCGGATGCTTCGGCAGCGCCTTCGATTTCGACCAGCGGCCGCTCTTCTTCCTCGGCCTCGGCGCGAGCCGCGAGCAGTTTGCCGAGCCCGATCACGATGACCACCCCCGCCACCGGCAATGCCGTATGCAGCCAAGCGGCATTGGCTTCGATCCAGGCCACCACCAGCGGATCGGTCGCCGCCATATCCCCCGCTACGTAGCCGAGCAGCGCCGCGCCGAGCGTGATGATGACCGGATAGCGCTCCATGATCTTGAGTAGCAGGGTGCTGGCGAAAATCACCAGCGGGATGCTGATCGCGAGGCCAATGATGAGCAGCAGGAGACTGCCCTTGGCCACGGCCGCCACGCCGATCACATTATCCAGACTCATCACCAGGTCGGCGATCAGTATGGTGCGGATGGCGGCCACCATGGTCGAGGATGTTTCCGCGCCGCCCTCGCCATCCTCCTCCGGCAGCAGCAACTGCACGGCGATCCACAAAAGCAGCAGCGCACCGATCAGCTTGAGCACCGGCAGCTTGAGCAGTTCGACGGCGACGATGGTGAGGATGATGCGCATCACCACCGCCGCACTGCTGCCCCAGAAGATCGCCTTCTTCTGCTGCTGCGGCGGCAGCGAGCGCGCGGCCAATGCTATGACCACGGCGTTATCGCCCGACAGCACGATGTTGACGCCGATGATCTGCAGCAGCGCCAGCCAGAAGGCTGGCGTTCCGAACTCAATCACGCTGCATTTTCCTCGCGTGTTGCCTCACTTGTAAAGGATGCTCGGCAGCCACAAGCCGATGCCCGGGAAAACGTAGAGCAAGACCAGCGCCACACACTGGATGCCCATGAACGGCATCATGCCGAGGAAGATCTGATTCAGCGTCACATGCGGCGGTGAAACGCCTTTCAGGTAAAACGCCGCCATCGCCACCGGCGGCGACAAGAAAGCCGTCTGCAGGTTGAGCGCGACCAGCAGGCCGAAGAACAATGGGTCAATGTTGAAATGCGGCAGCAGGGGGATGAAAATCGGCATGAAGATGACGATGATCTCGGTCCACTCCAATGGCCATCCCAGAATGAAAATGATGACCTGAGCCAGGATCATGAACTGCGTCGGGGTCATGTCCAGCGACAGCACCCACTGGTTGATGATCTCCTGTCCGCCGAGCAGGGCGAAGGCCGCCGAAAAGATCGACGAGCCGACAAACAGCCAGCACACCATGGCGCTGGTCTTGGCCGTCAGGAACACCGACTCCTTGACCACCCCGATGTTCAGGCGCCCGTAAGCCGCTGCCAGCAGCAGGCCGCCCATCGAGCCCATCGCCGCCGCTTCGGTCGGCGTCGCCAAGCCGAAAACGATGGTACCCAGCACCGCGATGATCAGCATCGCCAGCGGGAAAAACGATCCCAGCAGCATCTTGAAGATTTCGAGGCGGGCGAAGGTGAAGATGGCATAGAAAACCGCCAGGCCGGCCACCCCGATGCCGAAGGCGATCCAGTAGCCCAGCGGAGCCGGCAAGCGCTCGGCGGGTGCCGTTTCCGCCATTGGCTTTGCCGCCGCGACCGGAGCCGCCACGGGTTCCGGCGCCTTTGTTGCGGCAGGCAGCGGCGGTTCTTTGAGCCCTTCGGCCGGAGGTTCCTTGAGCCCGCCTTCGTCCTTTGGCTCCTGCAGGCCGCCACTGTCCGATTTTTCGTCCTCATTGCCAAACCCGGTGCCCATTTCAACCACGTCGGATGAAATAGCCTCCGGAGGCGTCGTTACCATGCGGTAGGTCAGGCCCATGGCGGCGGTGAAGAACAGCGCCGGCAGCAAGGCGATGAAGAGTTGCTTCGCCAGAATCCGGCGCGGCGCGTCGGGATTCAGGTTGCCTTTGAGTGCAGCGATCAGACCGCGTATGACATTGTTGCTGAAAGTCGTGGAGACGGATTCGGCAAATTTTGGCAGCACCACCTTCCGGTCCTCCTCGGACAGCGGCGGCGCGAGGCTGGGCTTGAGTTTTGCCACGACGATGATGTAGCCGACATACAGTGCCGCCAGCATGATGCCGGGGAAGAAAGCGCCCGCGTAGAGTTTCACTACCGAGACACCCGCAGTGGCGCCGTACACGATCAGCAATACCGAGGGCGGAATCAGTATGCCCAGGCAACCGCCTGCGGTAATGGCGCCGGCGGCCAGCCGGACGTGGTAGCCGGCCTTGAGCATGGCCGGCAGCGCCAGCAGGCCCATCAACGTCACCACTGCGCCGACGATGCCGGTCGCGGTGGCGAATATCGCGCAGGTCACCACCGTCGCCACAGCCAGCGATCCCGGCACCCTGGCCATGGCCAGATGCAGACTCTTGAACAGCTTTTCGATCAGGTTGGCGCGCTCGACCAGATAGCCCATGAAAACGAACAGCGGGATCGAGATCAGCACGTCGTTGGACATCACCGAATAGGCCCGCTGCACCATCAGGTCCAGTGTCTGCTGCACCGCCAGGTCGGGAGCCCGGCTGCGAAAGGCAAACCACGCGAACATCATGCCCATGCCCATCAGGGTGAATGCCGTGGGAAAGCCGAGCATGATGGCGACGACGATCAAGGCCAGCATCAGCAGTCCCAGATGGCCGTTGGTCATCTGTGAGGGGGCCGGCATCAGGACGAACACGCCGATGACCACGGCGGCCAGGATGGCAAGGCCGAACCAGATTTCCTTCTTCATTTGTCGGCCTCTTCCTGGGCAATCACGATTGCATCGAGCCCGGCGATGTCTGCGTCCTTGACGTGCACCATGTCCTTCAGCTTGTCGACATCGACTTCCTCGACATCCTCCTCGCGGGAGGGCCACTCGCCTTTTTGCAGGCAGACAATGCAGCGGAGTATTTCAACCACACCCTGCACCAGGAGCATGGCGCCCGCCAGCGGGATGATGGTCTTGAAGGGATAGACCGGCGGGCCGTCGGAGGTGATGTTCGAAATCTCCTTGATGGCCCAGGACTCCGCGGCGTAGGTGTAACCGGCCCAGGCCAGTGCAACGACGCCGGGGATGAAGAACAGGATGTAGAGCGCAAGATCCAGCCCGGCCTGCAGCCGCGGCGGGAAAAAACCGTAGAGGACGTCGCCGCGGACGTGGCCGTTCTTCGACAGGGTATAGGCGCCCGCCATCATGAACATGGAACCGTACATCATGATCATGGCATCGAAAGCCCAGGGATGCGGATGGTCGAGAAAGTACCTCGAGAACACTTCCCAGGTGATCATGATGGTCAGCACCAGGATCAGCCAGGAAAAGGCGTGACCGACCTTGGTGCTCACCTTGTCTACGAATAGAAATAGTTTTTGCATATTCTGTCCTGCCCAAAAAAATCAACCATCCGGACTATGCCCGGATGGTCGATGAATGGCACAAAATCCCTCAAGCCTTCTTGGGAGCAGCCGCCTTGGCTCCGAAGAAATGGTTCATGGCCATGCGCCGGCTGATGATGGTGTCCTGGTCCCATTTCACGGCGCGCTCGGCGAAGGCTCTTTGCGAAGCGACGATTTCCTTGAACATGGGATTTTCCGCCGATTTCTTGGTCAGGATCTCGTCCCACAACTTGAGCTGAATCTGCAGCACCGAGTCCGGGGTCTTGTAGAACTTGACCTTGTCCTTGGTCTGCAGTTCGATGTAGTCCTTGGAATAACGATCAATGGCCTTCCAGGACATGTCGGCCGACGCCGCTTCGACGCAACCGGCGATGATCGCCTTCATCTTCCCCGGCAGGCCGTCGTACTTGGTCTTGTTGAACATGATCTCGAAGGTCTCGGCGCTCTGATGGTAGCTTTGCAGCATGCAGACCTTGGACACGTCGGGGAAGCCGAGCAGGCGATCGGACGTGGCGTTGTTGAACTCGGCCGCGTCGAGCAGGCCGCGGTCCATGGCGGGCACGATCTCGCCGCCGGGGAGTGCATTCACCGCAGCGCCCATGGCGGTGAACAAATCGATGGCGAGGCCATTGGTGCGGTACTTGAGGCCCTTGAAGTCCTCCGGCTTGGTCACCGGCTTCTTGAACCAGCCCAGCGGCTGGGTCGCCATCGGGCCGTAGAGGAAGGACTGCACGTTGGTCATGCCGATGGAGGCGTAGAGCTTGGCCAGCAGATCGGCGCCGCCGCCATACTTGTGCCACGACAGGAGCATGTTGGCGTCCATGCCGAAGGCCGGGCCGGAATTCCACAGGGCCAAGGCGTTCTGCTTGCCATAGTGATAGCCCAGCACGCCATGGCCGCCATCGAGCGTGCCCTTCTGCACCGCCTCGAGCAGGCCGAAAGCCGGCACCACCGCGCCTGCGGGCAGCACTTCGATCTTGAGATCGCCGCCGGTCATGTCGTTGACCTTCTTGGCGAAGTCGAGGGCGTATTCGTGGAAGATGTCTTTCGCCGGCCAGGTGGATTGCCAGCGCATGCTGATCGGTCCGGCCTGCGCCTTGGCGATCATCGGGAAGCCTGCGGCGACTGCACCCGCCGTGCCGGTGACGGCGGCAGCGAGGAACTTGCGGCGGGACGGCTTTTGCTCGGGTTGCTTGGTATCGGACATAGTCTCCTCCTGAGAACAAATGTGAGTTTGCGGCCGCTTTAGCAGTTGCCATGACGGCCTGCAGTTCTTGTTGCGGATGTATCGGGCACTGCAAAAGACGGGACCACTTTACCAGAAAGAGAATTTGTCTGACAATAGGACAACAACTAAAAGGCATCCATGTCAGCGACCCATCCCAAAGCTGCCGAACTTGGCTCGGAACTGAGCCGCATCGCTCGGCCGTTGCGCCTTTCGGAGGAGGTGTGGGGGGATTTGCAGCGTCGCATCGCGCGCGGCGAACTGAAAGCCGGTGATCGCCTGCCAACGGAAAAAGCGCTGGGTGAGGCCTTCGGGGTCAGCCGCGCGGTGGTACGTGAAGCCGTCGCCCGCCTCAAGGCCGATGGTCTGATCGAAACCCGCCAAGGTTCGGGCGCCTTCGTCGTCGAGGCGCCGAAAACCATCAACCTGCGCTTCTGGAAGGGCGTCGGTTCGGAAATGGACGAGTTGCGCGATATCTTTGAGCTGCGCGCCATGGTCGAGGGCGCGGTGGCCGAACTCGCGGCCCAACGCCGCGACAAGAAAGATCTCAAGGCAATGGCCCGCCACCTGAAGGAAATGGATGACGCGATGGCCGGCGGTCACGACGGTACGGAGGCGGACGACAACTTCCATATCGCCATGGCCAAGGCAACACACAATTCCTACGTCAGCCGGCTGGTCGAATTTCTCGGCCGGCATTTTTCCGATTCGCGCAAGCTGTCGTGGCACGGGACCCGCCGCGAACTTGCCCACCCGCAGGAAGCCCAGCGCGAGCATCGCGCCCTGTTCGACGCCATCTCGCTGGGCAACGCAGAAGCCGCGCGCCGCTGCGCGCTCGACCATCTGCGCGGCACCGCCGGCCGCTTCGGCATCAAGCTGGCGCTCGATCTCGACCGGGACAGCGCAGCCAATTAGAAGAGTTTTATTGCGATAGCCCCCGCGCAGACGGTGACAATCGATATGTATCTGGTCCGGGTAATCGGCTCCTTGAGCAAGGTGGCCGCAATGATCGCCGCAAACACCACCGACGTTTCCCGCAGCGCTGCGACAAGTGCGATCGGCGCTCGCGTCATTGCCCAGAGCGCCAGTCCGTACGATGCCAGGGTGCAGGCGCCCCCGAGCAGGCCCATGCGCCAACCCAGCCGGATACGCTGAAGCACCGCCCTGCCCTGGCCTGCCAGCGCAATGGCCAGCAACAGCGGGGCCGTCAACAGGAACATCCAGCCCGTGTAGCTGAATGCATGGCCGGAAAGCCGCGCCCCCTGCCCATCTACCAGCGTGTAGATAACTATGACGCCGGCGTTGGTCAGGGCGAACATGGCGGGCGCGGCGCGAAATGTCCCGGTACGCAAGGAATCGCCGGCGAGCACCAGCACGCCACAGGAAATCAGGAGGACGCCGGCCCAGCCACCCAGCGAAGGTGATTCATTGATCAGCAGCACCCCGAAAACCGCGGTCAGCGCAGGCGCGGAGCCTCGCATCAGCGGATACACGAAACTCAGTTCTCCGCTGCGGTAGGACACCGCGACGAGGACGAAATAGACGACGTGTATCACCACGGATGCTGCCAGGTACGGCCAGCTTTCAACGGCCGGAACGGGAAGCAGCGGCAACAGCAGCGCTGTCCAGATTCCCGCACCCAGAACGATCAGGACGGTATCGTGGAATTTATGAGACGACGCGCGGACAAGGGCATTCCAGGCGGCGTGAAGCGCGGCGGCAAACAACACGATTGTCATGACGTCCAGTGACAAGGCTTACCTCTTCGGTCCGCTAGCCGGAAGCGCGCAGCTTACTCCGCAAGACGGGTGGGAAGTCCGCCGATAAGCCGGGTTCTGTCGTGAGCAGCCATTCCTCTGGGACCGCTGTTGCCAGCGGCCTCTAGCAGCCTACCCGGGAGCGACGCGAGCCACGCCAATGCTCCCCTATTTGGCCTTGCCCCGGATGAGGTTTGCCATGCCGTCCGTGTTACCACGTCCGCGGTGGGCTCTTACTCCAAGGCCGCTTGCGCAGCCTTGACGCACCTTGCGGCGCGTCACCATTTCACCCTTACCTGATCTCCACCCTGCTCACTTAAGAGGGACTTTGCCGCCTTGCGGCGTCAAAGTCAGGCGAAGCCATCGGCGGTATCTTTCTGTTGCACTGTCTGTCGCCTCACGGCGCCCGGCCGTTAGCCGGCATCCCGCTCTATGGGGCCCGGACTTTCCTCCAACCACTTTCGTGATCAGCGGCTGCCTGGCGAACTTCCCGAGCGCATTGTACGCGCCGGACGGAACTGGCGCCTGTCGTCGTAGTAGTCAGGCCCTTCGTTATCGGCCGTTGCACCGGGGATGCCGAGCAAGGGCAAGGGCCGCCAGTCGCGCGGCGAAAAGCTGCCCGTGTCGAACAGCGCAGCCAGACGCGCATCGAGCGCGGCCGGCGCCGCTTCATCGGCAAGATGCAGCCATGGGTCATCGACCTCCACGAACAGGGCCTTGCCGCACAATCCGACGAAGGGTGCGGCGAGGGCGTCATGGCTGGCATGGCCGAAGACCAGGAAGCGCGTGGTGCGCAGCAGTTCTTCGCGCCGGTCCACAAAAACCTCGCGCCAGCGATGCGCGCACAGGGCCGACCATAGCTCGGGACGGGATCCCGCCACCACCACGCCGCACTCGTCGAACTGGGTCAAGGCGTCGCGCAAGGGACCGCGTACTGCGCTTGCATGCGCTCGGGCCTCGCGCAGTGCAGCCACATGGCGCCGGTTGAGCACCGCCTTGGTCAGCGGAAAGGCCAGCCAGATCAGCGCATTGAACAAGTCATGCCGGTTGCCGGGCCGCGTCGCGATTTCACCGGCGAGGAAAGCCCGCTCTTCGTAGCCCTCGGCACCGGCAGAGGGCGCAACAAAGCGCAGGGCCGCACCGCTGCCCGTGACCAGCCCGCGCTCGCGGGCAATGAAATTCAGTCGGGATATTTCGGGCGGCCCCGCGGGAAACCAGGGCCGCAGGAAGGCCGACAGCGGATGGAGTTCCTCGACGGCCGGGATCACGACCGGGTGGAGCGAATCAGGCCAGGCGCCAGGCGACGGACTCGCCGGCACGCAGCGGTACCAGCCTTTCCCCGGCGAGATAGTCGAGGCTCGCGGGAACGGTCACCGCGTCTCGCCGCAGAGTGATCTTTTCCGTATTGCGCGGCAAACCGTAGTAGTCGGCGCCATGGAAACTGGCAAAGGCTTCCAGCTTGTCCAGCGCGCCGACAGCCTCGAAGGCCTCGGCGTACAACTCGATGCCGGCATGCGCGGTGTAGCAACCGGCGCAGCCGCAGGCCGTCTCCTTGGCGCTTTGCGCATGCGGCGCCGAATCGGTGCCGAGGAAAAATTTCGGACTGCCCGAAATCGCCGCAGCGAGCAGCGCCTGACGGTGAGTCTCGCGCTTCAGTACCGGCAGGCAGTAGTTGTGCGGACGAATGCCGCCGGCAAGGAGCGCATTGCGGTTGAGCAGCAAGTGATGGGCCGTCAGCGTGCCCGCCACATTCGCGCCGCTGTCCTTCACGAAGTCGATTCCGTTGCTCGTGGTGACGTGTTCGAGCACCACTTTCAGTGCCGGAAAATCCCGCAGCAGCGGTACCAGCACGCTGTCGATGAATACCGCTTCGCGATCGAAAATATCCACGGCCGGATCGGTAACTTCGCCATGCACCAGCAGCGGCACGCCAAGCTTTTCCATGCGCGCCAGCGTCGCCGCGCATTTCTTCAAGTCGCTGACGCCGGCGTCGGAATTGGTGGTCGCCCCCGCCGGATAGAGCTTGATTGCGTGCACGAAGCCGCTGGCCTTGACCGCATCGATCTCGGCGGCAGGCATGTTGTCGGTCAGATACAGCGTCATCAGCGGCTCAAAATGGCCCGCCCCTCCCGCCCCCCCCTCGCGGAGGAGTGACGATTGTTCGCCGCTGCGCGGCTCCATACTGTTGGCTTGCCCCGCCTTGGGTCGGCCCGGCGCCGGGGCGCTCATCCCCGCCGGCAGTGCGGCCAGGATGCGGTCGCGATAGGCCGCGGCCAGCGCCACGGTGGTCACCGGCGGCCGCAGATTCGGCATGACGATCGCGCGCGCAAAGCGCCGCGCGGTGTCGGGCAGAACGGCGGCGAGCGCCTCGCCATCGCGCAGGTGCAAATGCCAGTCGTCGGGGCGGGTAATCGTTAAAGTCTGCATGGAACGAATTATACGGGGGCGTTCTTCAGGCGTCCTTGAGCTGCAGCGCACGCGCATACAAGGCGTTCTTCGGCTGGCCCGTGATTTCCGCCGCCAGCTTGGCGGCCTGCTTGACCGGCAGTTCGGCCAGCAGCGCGGCCAGCACGCGCTCGGTCTCGGCATCCATGCCTTCGCGCGGCGGCGGCGCGGAAACCACCAGCACGAACTCGCCGCGCTGATGATTGGCGTCCGCCGCCAGCCAGGCCGGCGCGGTGGCGAGCGGCATGCGTTCGATCTGCTCGAACATCTTGGTCAACTCGCGGGCGATGACGATTTCGCGTTGCGGCTCCAACAATGCGGCAAGCTCGGCCACGGTTTCCATCACCCGGTGCGGCGCTTCGTAGAACACCAGCGCCGCATCGACGCCGG
This sequence comes from Rhodocyclales bacterium, assembly GCA_026399435.1. Taxonomy (GTDB): domain Bacteria; phylum Pseudomonadota; class Gammaproteobacteria; order Burkholderiales; family Rhodocyclaceae; genus Sulfuritalea. The sequence goes on along the minus strand of JAPLQX010000031.1, from coordinate 114,217 downwards.
CAAGTTCCGCAATCGCCGTCCTGCGGGCGCCGACTTTCGCTGGCAGGAAGCCGACGAACAGAAAACGTGGATCGGCGAGGCCCGCCGCCGACATCGCCGCGATCGCAGCGCTCGGCCCCGGCAGCGGGATCACCCGGAAGCCGGCCGCGCGCACCGCCGCGACCGTGCGCGCCCCGGGATCGGAGACGCCCGGCGTGCCGGCATCCGAGACCAGCGCCACTCGCCGGCCCTCGCCCAGCAGCCGGATCAGCTTGGCGGCCGCTTCGTTTTCGTTGTGCTGGTGCAGCGCCAGGGTCGGCACCTTGATGCCGTGATGATCGAGCAAATGGCGCACGTGACGGGTGTCCTCGCAGGCGACCAGATCGACGCCGCGCAGGGTTTCAAGGGCGCGCAGCGTGATGTCGCCGAGATTTCCGATCGGCGTGGCGACGACATACAATGCAATTTCCATGTCCGTCATTCTAGAGCCCCCAGCAGTCCGATGAGCACGAGGCAGGCCAAAGGTGCGGCGGCCGAGCAATTGGCGGCGGATTATCTCCGGCGCAAGGGGCTCTCCGTCATCGAACGCAACTTCCGGGTGAAGGGCGGCGAGATCGACCTGGTCTGCCGCGAGGGCGGGACCACGGTGTTTGTCGAAGTGCGTCTGCGCAGCCGCAGCGACTTCGGCGGCGCGGCTGCCAGCATCACGGCCGCCAAGCAGGCCCGCCTGATTCTCGCCGCGCGTCACTGGCTGCTGCGCCACGGCGAAACGCCCTGCCGCTTCGACTGCATGCTGCTCGACGGCGTCGAAGCCGAAAACATTGAATGGCTGCGCGATGCCTTTGCCGCTGACTAAATTCTTGCTCGGCCTGAGCCTCGGCCTTGCCCTCAGCCTGACGGCGCTGGCCGGCGATGTCCGCATCGTGGTGCAAAGCTCGCCCCTGGCGGGCTTTCGCTACTATGCAGGCGAGGCCCTGTGGCAGGAGATGCGCGAGGGCGACCGCCTGACGCTGGTGCGCGAAGCCGACAACCCGCATGACGCCAACGCCATACGCATCGAGTGGCGCGGGCAGAAGCTGGGCTATCTGCCGCGCGCCGAAAACCGCGCCGTCGCCACCGCCATCGACAACGGCGATGCCGTGGATGCCCGCATCGCCAAATTGCGCCAGCACCGAAACCCCTGGCAGCGGGTGCTGATCGAAGTATTTGTCGTACTCTAGGCGCCCTATTCCGGCCTCGGTCCGGTTCCGGGGCCAGCTATCCTCAGCCAATTCCATTCATCCAGGACACAAAGACCCGCTCCATGTCACTCGCCGACCGCATTCAGCAACAATTCAAGGACAGCGCCGCAACCAAGCTCGCGGCGATGGCCGCCATGGCCGCACCGATCGAAGCGGCCACACGCCGCATGGTCACCAGCCTCAAGGCCGGCGGCAAGGTGATGGCCTGCGGCAACGGCGGCTCGGCCGCCGATTCGCAGCACTTCGCCGCCGAACTGCTCAACCGCTTCGAGAAGGAACGCCCGCCGCTGGCGGCGATTGCGCTGACCACCGATACCTCGACCTTGACCTCGATCGCCAACGACTACCGCTACGAGGATGTCTTCGCCAAGCAGGTACAGGCGCTGGGGCGCGCCGGCGACGTGCTGCTGGCCATATCGACCTCGGGCAATTCGCCCAATGTGATCGAGGCCATCCACACGGCACACGCCCGCGGCGTAACGGTTGTGGCACTGACCGGCAAGAAAGGCGGCAAGATCGCCACACTGCTCGGCCCCGACGACATCCACCTCTGCGTGCCGGCCGAACGCACCGCCCGAATTCAGGAAGTACACTTGCTCACCCTCCATTGCCTGTGCGACGGCATCGATGCCTTGATACTGGGAGAAACTCAATGAACGTCCGAACCGACATTGGCGCAAAACTGCGCAACCTCGCTGCGCTTGCGCTCTGTGCCCCCATTCTCGCCGGCTGCTTCGGCGCTGCCGCCGTCGGCGTCGGTACCGGTGCATTGATGCTGGCGGACCGCCGCAATCCGGAGACATTTGTCTCCGACGAAGGCATGGAAATTCGCGCCCTCAACCGCATCGGCGAGAAGTACGGCGACAAGGTGCATGTCAATGTGATCAGCTACAACCGCATGGTGCTGCTGACCGGCGAAGTGCCGACCGACGCGATCAAGGCCGACGTCGAAAAGATCGCTGCCGGCGTGCCCAACGTCAAATCGATCAGCAACGAACTGGCCATCGCCGGGCCGTCGAGCTACGGCGGGCGCAGCAATGATTCCTACATCACCTCGAAGGTCAAGGCGCGCTTCGTCGATGCCGGCAAGTTCGCCCCCAACCACGTCAAGGTGGTGACCGAGGCCGGCGTCGTGTTTCTTCTTGGACTGGTGACCCAGGCCGAAGCCGATGCGGCGGTGGAGATCGCCCGCACCACGGGCGGCGTGCAGAAAGTGGTGCGCGTGCTCGAAATCATCAGCACGGAACAAGCCAAGGCGCTGGACCACACGCCGCCACCGGCGGCGCCGGCACAGGACGCCAAGCCGGCCGCCGTCAAGAAGTAGAGCCGGCGCCGCATGGCGTATTTGCCACCGGCCTTCGAGGCCAAGATCACCGCCCCCGCCGACCTGGCCGCACGCATCGCGCTGCTGCTGCGACCGCTGGTGTTTACCAACGGCTGCTTCGACATCCTGCACCGCGGCCATGTCACCTACCTGGCGCAGGCCCGCAGCCTCGGGGCATCCCTGATCGTCGCCGCCAATTCGGATGCCTCGGTCAAGCGCCTGGGCAAGGGCGACGACCGGCCCGTCAATCCGCTGGCCGACCGCATGGCGCTGCTGGCCTCGCTCGAAAGCGTCTCGCTGGTGACCTGGTTCGACGAGGACACGCCACTGCAGCGCATCCTCGATTGCCGGCCCGACGTGCTGGTCAAGGGCGGCGACTGGCCCGTGGAAAAAATCGTCGGCTACCGGGAAGTGAGCGCCTGGGGCGGCACAGTGCACTCGATCCCCTTCATTCACGAGCGCTCGACCACGGCACTGATGGAGAAGATTCGCAAACTCTGAGCGCAGACGTAGGGCGGACTTCAGTCCGCCATCCACCCCGGCCGGCTGAAGCCGGCCCTAAAACTCCGAATCGGAAGTCGGCGCTGGCGGTACGGCAATTCAGGCCGTGGTTCGCCTGAGAATCATGTCCCGCACAAGATCGATGTGCCCGCGCAGGGTATAAAGAATGTCGGAAAATGTCAGCGGGGTGCGAATGCGACTGGCGTCTGCCTCGATGCGATCCAGCTTCTCGATCCACTCGGCGCGGCTGTACCGGCCCGGATTTTCATTGACCTCATTCTCGAGAAACTTCAATTCACCGTAGCGCCGGTAGATGCGTGAGCGCACCCGCCAGCCGTAGATCTGCGGGGCGAACTTGATCAGCGGGATCAGCACGGCGAGCAGCGGCACCAGCATCACCACCATGCGGTCGATCAGGGTGGCCGCCCAGAACGGCAGGTAGCGCTGCAGGAAGGGCTTGCCGGACTTGTAGTAGCGCTCGGCCTCCTTCGACAACGGAAACTCGCCGTGCCCGGCGCGCGGAAACTCGCCGGGTTTCTGGAACACGCCCGGCGCGCCATGAACCTCGGCCGCCGCCTGCATCAGCAAATCGATCAGGGCCGGATGCGTGTCCTCGCGCACCAGTATGGTCGTCATCGGCGCAACGAGCTGGGTGTCGTGCGGCGGAATGTCCTGCGTCAGGTCGATGGCCCCGCGCGGCAGCACCAGCCGCGCCAGATGGGGAAAGCGCCGCGTGTAGGCCTCGGCATGCACCAGGCTCATGAGGCGTACTCCCGGCGTATAGAGCAGGGTCCATACCAGCGCGGACTGGGTTGGCCCGACGGCGAACACGGCATCGACTTCGTTCTTCTGCAGGCGCTCGACCACACCCAGGCCCCCCGCTTCGATCAGCTTGGTGTTGGTCGCATCGATGCCGTTGGCCGCCAGCAGTTCCATGGCGAGATGCTGCGTACCGCTGCCAGCGCCACCGACCGCCACGCGCTTGCCCTTGAGATCGAGAATCTTGTCGCCGCCGCGCAAGCTCGCCTCGCGCGTGAAAATCCACAGCGGTTCGTAATAGAAATCACCCAGGGAAACCAGTTCGTCCGCTTCTTCCAGGCGCGCCGTGCCACCCTGAATGAAGGCGGCATCGACCGCGAACTCCGGATCACGCAACCGCTGCAGGTTTTCTATCGAACCGGCCGAGGGCTTCTCCACCAGCGTGATGCCGTAGCGCGCCAGCACATCCTTGTAGCGCGCGGCGAAGCGCTGGTAGGCGCCGCCCTCGCCGCCGGTGCTGACGATCAATTGATCGGGCGGCGCCGGCTCGATGAACTGCGCCGCCAGCCAGAACGCGCCGATCGCGACCAGCAAGGAAGGCAGCGCGACAAACACGATGTCGCGCCAGGAAAGAAGTTTGAGTTTTTCAGGCATGTTCAGCGGACATGGCGCATTTGGCGAACATCAGCCCGGGCCGGCAAAGCCGTCAGAACGGAATGTCGTCCTCGAAGTCGTTGAAGTTGCCGCCGGCAGGCTGGGGCGCCGTTGCCGGGCGATTGCCGGCGCCACCGCCGGCAGCCGCGCCGCCGGCATTTTCGCGCGGCGGCGCGTCGCTCATGCCCTCGCGGGAGCCGAGCATTTTCATTTCATTGGCGACGATCTCCGTGGTGTAGCGCTCCTGGCCTTCCTTGTCGGTCCATTTGCGGGTGCGCAAGGCGCCTTCGACGTACACCTGGCGGCCCTTCTTCAGGTACTGCCCGGCGATCTCGGCCAGCTTGCCGAAGAACACCACGCGATGCCATTCCGTGGCTTCCTTCTTCTCACCGGTCGCCTTGTCTTTCCAGGTGTCGGTGGTGGCGATGGTGACATTGGTGATCGAGTCGCCGTTGGGCGTGTAGCGTACTTCCGGATCGCGGCCCAGGTTGCCGACGATGATGACCTTGTTGACTGACGCCATGTGAATTCCTCCTCAGGATTTTGTTTCAAGTATGCCATGCGCAGGCGCTGCTGTCGCCGTCGCCCGCCGCACGGGCAAAGCCGTCATGGTCGCCGCGGCAAACAGCCACAAGGCGACCATCGCCGCATCGAAGATGAACACGGCGCCTGCATCGAAATTCTTCACCAGCCAACCGCCCAGAGCCCCACCAACGAACAGGCCGAGCGCCTGGGTGGTGTTGTAGACGCCCAGCGCCGCACCCTTTGCACGCGGCGGCGCAATCCGGGAGATCAGCGAAGGCAGCATGGCCTCGAGGATATTGAAGGCGACGAAGAAACTCAGCAGGCCGCCAGCGATCACGACAAAATTCGCGCTGCCAAGCCACATCACCAGCAAGGTGACGAGCAGCAGGCCGATGGCAAAGACGAACACCGGCCGTACCTTTTGGCGCTTCTCGGCGAGGATGATCGCCGGCACCATCAGGACGAAGGAGGCGAGCACCGCGGGCAGGTAGATTTTCCAGTGCGCGGCCAGCGGCAGGCCGCCGTAACGGATCAGCAGGCCGGGGACGACGACGAACATCGCCATCTGCACCAAGTGCAGGGTGAAGATGCCGAAGTTGAGACGCAGCAACTGCGTATCGAACAATACGTCGCGAAAGGGCGGCTTGGGTCCGGCCGGCAGCGGCGGAGCCGGCGGCACGACGTGCGTCACGAGGCCGATGGCAGCGACCGCCAGGAACGCCGTCATCCAGAAAATTCCGCTCATACCGATCGCGGCGTAGAGCACCGGCGCGGCGACCAGCGACAGGGCGAACACCAGTCCGATGGAGGAACCGATCAGCGCCATGACCTTGGTGCGATGCTGCTCGCGCGTCAGATCCGCGGCCAGTGCGGTGACGGCGGCCGAAATCGCCCCGGCGCCCTGCAGCACGCGGCCGCCGATGGTCCACCAGATGTCCGTCGCCAGGGCCGCGAGCGCCGATCCCGCGGCGAACAGCAGCAGGCCGAAAATGATGACCCGCTTGCGGCCGAAGGCATCGGAGGCCATGCCGAAAGGGATCTGGAACATCGCCTGGGTCAGGCCGTAAGCCCCGAGCGCGATGCCGACCAGGGTCATGTCGTCGCCGCCGGGAATGTTCTGCGCATGGATCGCGAATACCGGCAGGATCAGGAACAGCCCGAGCATGCGCAGGCCGAAGATCGAAGCCAAGGCGGCGCCGGCACGCTTTTCGTCGCGGCTCATGGCGTCTGGAGTGGGGGATAGCATGGGGTTCAGGGGATTTCCGGGATATCAGATCACCGGAGACCCGGTCGTACTGCGCATGGGCGCATTTTAAAGCACAAACATGCGAATCCCATCGGGGCGCCCTGGAAACCCGCAACAGATGAAAGTGGCCGGGAAGCCGTGCGCAGCGGCATCCCGCGGCGACGCCGAAGACGCGGGCACGGTCGCAGCCCTCCCGCGGCCGGCTATCATGCGGCAATGGATCTCTCGCCCAACCTGCTCATGCTGGTCGTCGCCGTTTCCTTCGGCTCCGCCATCATTGGCGGCATGGGCGGCTTTGGTACCGGCATCATCCTCACCGCGACGCTGACGCCCATCCTCGGCATCAAGGCCGTGGTGCCCGTGCTGGCGCTCGCCGGCATCATCATCAATATCGGCCGCTTCTGGTTTTACCGCCGCGACTTCGATGCGCGCGCGGTCAGGCTGGTTTTGCCGCCGGCGCTTGTCTGCCTGCTCGGCGGCACGCTGCTCTACCGGCATCTCGATGCGGCACGCCTTGCCATCGTCATCGGGCTGGTGGTGCTCGCCGCCTTGCCGGCGCGCCGCTACCTGAAAGCCCACAACCTGCACCTGGGCGCACGCGGGCTCGCGGTGGGCGGCGGAATTTTCGGCTTCCTCAACGGCATTGCCTCGGGCATGGGCGTAGTGCTGATTTCCCTGCTGCTGGGCTCCGGCCTGAGCGGAACAGCGGTGCTGGCCACCGATGCCCTGGTGACGATCGCCGTCGACATCACGCGCTCCGTGCTGTTCAGCAAGTTCGACCTGCTGCCCATGCCGGACATGGTGCTCGGCGGAATCATCGGACTGGCGTCGCTGCCCGGATCCTGGGTCGCCTCCCTGCTGGTAAGGCGCCTGGGCCACAGGCTGCACATCGCCATCATCGAAACCCTGATCGCCGCCGGGGGACTCAGCATCCTGTTCCACGGCATTCGCGCCCTCTGAAGCACAGGCGCGACAGCCAGGAGTCGGCGCTGACGCTACGGCGGCCCCTGCTGCGACAGGGACTTGCGCGCGGTGGCTATCGCAACTCTGCCGGGGTATAGTTTCCGGTTCCCCAACCTCCATCCCGCATCATGGAATACATCAAGATTCGCGGCGCGCGAACGCACAATCTCAAGAACATCGGCCTCGACCTGCCCCGCAACAAGCTGACGGTCATCACCGGTCTGTCCGGCTCGGGCAAATCTTCGCTGGCTTTCGACACGCTCTACGCCGAGGGCCAGCGCCGCTATGTCGAGTCGCTGTCGGCCTACGCGCGGCAGTTCCTGCAACTGATGGAAAAGCCCGACGTGGACCTGATCGAGGGGCTGTCGCCCGCCATTTCGATCGAGCAGAAAGCCACCAGCCACAACCCGCGCTCCACCGTCGGCACCGTCACCGAAATCCACGACTACCTGCGCCTGCTCTACGCCCGCGCCGGCACGCCGCACTGCCCCGACCACGACCTGCCGCTGGAAGCCAACAGCGTCTCGCAGATGGTCGACCACGTCCTCGCGCTGCCCGAGGACACCAAGCTGATGATCCTCGCCCCGGTGGTCGCCAATCGCAAGGGCGAGCAGCTCGACCTGTTCGCCGAATTGCGGGCGCAGGGTTTCGTCCGCCTGCGCGTCGACGGCAAGGTACATGACATCGACAGCCTGCCGAAACTGGCCAAGACCCATAAGCACACCATCGACATCGTGGTGGATCGCCTCAAGGTGCGACCCGACGTGCGCCAGCGCCTGGCGGAAAGCTTCGAAACCGCACTGATGCATGCCGAAGGCCGCGCGCTGGCGGTCGAAATGGACACCGGCACGGAATATCTGTTTTCGTCGAAGTTCGCCTGCCCGGTATGCAGCTACGCGCTGCAGGAACTGGAGCCGCGCCTGTTCTCCTTCAACAACCCGATGGGCGCCTGCCAGAAATGCGACGGGCTCGGCCAGATCCAGTTCTTCGATCCGGCGCGGGTGGTCGCCTATCCGCACCTCTCGCTGGCCGCGGGCGCCATCAAGGGCTGGGACCGGCGCAACCAGTTCTACTTCCAGATGCTGGAATCGCTCGCCGCACATTACGGCATCGACACCAATATTTCCTTCGAGAAGCTGCCGGCAGCGACCACCGACATCGTGCTCTACGGCTCGGGCAAGGAACAGATCAAGTTCAAGTATCTGAACGAGAAGGGCACGCGCTTCGACCGCACGCATGCCTTCGAAGGAATCATTCCCAGCCTCGAGCGCCGCTACCGCGAGACCGACTCGATGATGGTGCGCGAAGAACTCTCGAAGTACCTCAACAACAAGCCCTGCCCCGAATGCGGCGGCATGCGCCTGCGCCGCGAAGCGAGATACGTCTTCGTCGGCGGCAAGACGATCTCCGACATCAGCCGCCTCTCCCTGATCAATTGCCGCGACTTCTTCAACCTGCTGCAGCTCACCGGGCAGAAGGCCCAGGTCGGTGAAAAGATCCTCAAGGAAATCACCGCGCGGCTGTCCTTCCTGATCAATGTCGGCCTCGACTACCTCTCGCTCGACCGCTCGGCGGAAACACTCTCGGGCGGCGAAGCGCAGCGCATCCGGCTGGCCTCGCAGATCGGCTCGGGCCTCACCGGCGTCATGTATGTGCTCGACGAGCCCTCGATCGGACTGCACCAGCGCGACAACGCGCGCCTGCTGGAAACCCTGACGCACCTGCGCGATCTGGGCAACACGGTGATCGTGGTCGAACACGATCTGGAAGCCATCGAGTCGGCGGACTATGTGGTGGACATGGGTCCCGGCGCCGGCGAGCACGGCGGTTATGTAGTAGCCGAAGGTACGCCGGCACAGGTGGCCGCCAACAGCGCGTCGCTGACCGGAGCCTTTCTCTCCGGCCGGCGCGAGATCGCGACTCCGGCCAAACGCACGCCGCCCAACGCGCTGCGCGAACTTCGCATTCGCGAGGCCAGCGGCAACAACCTGAAGCATGTCGACCTGAAAATTCCCGTCGGCCTCCTGACCTGCATCACCGGCGTTTCCGGCTCGGGCAAATCGACGCTGATCAACGACACGCTGTATGCCGCCGCCGCGCGCCATCTCTACGGCTCCGCGCTGGAGCCGGCGCCGCACCGCGAGATCGAAGGCCTCGAATTCTTCGACAAGGTGATCAACGTCGATCAGTCGCCGATCGGCCGCACGCCGCGTTCCAATCCGGCGACCTACACGGGGCTCCTGACGCCGATCCGCGAACTGTTTGCCGGTGTGCCGCAATCGCGCGAGCGCGGCTACTCGCCGGGGCGCTTCAGCTTCAACGTCAAGGGGGGCCGCTGCGAGGCCTGCCAGGGCGACGGCATGATCAAGGTCGAAATGCATTTCCTGCCCGACATCTTCGTGCCCTGCGACGTCTGCCACGGCAAGCGCTACAACCGCGAAACGCTGGAAGTCCGCTACAAGGGCAAGACCATCCACGAAGTGCTCAACATGACCGTCGAGCAGGCGCGCGAGTTCTTCGATCCGGTGCCGGTGATCGCCCGCAAATTGCAGACACTGGTGGATGTCGGCCTCTCCTACATCCAGCTCGGGCAGTCGGCCACCACGCTTTCGGGAGGCGAGGCGCAGCGCGTCAAGCTGGCGCTGGAACTCTCCAAGCGCGACACCGGGCGCACGCTCTACATCCTCGACGAGCCCACCACCGGCCTGCACTTCCAGGACATCGAAATGCTGCTCTCGGTGCTGCACCGGCTGCGCGACCATGGCAACACCGTGGTGGTCATCGAGCACAACCTCGACGTGATCAAGACCGCGGACTGGGTGGTCGATCTCGGCCCGGAAGGCGGCGACGGCGGCGGCCGCATCATTGCCGCCGGCACGCCCGAAGACGTGGCTCTGGTGAAGGGCAGCTATACGGGCCGCTACCTCGCCCGATTTCTTGCCGCGCGGCTGGCGTCGAGAACGGCGCCGAAAAAGGCGGCGAAACCCAAGGCGTCGAACCGCACAAAAGAGGCGGCACCATGAGCGGCTTCGAAAACTATTCCCGTGAAGCCCGGCAAATCGAGCACGAGATCGAACGCAAGGGCGTGGTTCTGGGCATCGACTGGAACGATGCCGCGCAGGTGCGCGAACTGGCCCGCGAGGCCCTGGACTGCAAACTTGGCAAGGACAACTGCGAACCGGACGATCCTCTGGATCGCGCTCGTATCGAACTTTTCGGTCTGGCGCAACTGATGCTGACCGTGATGAAGGAAAGCGCGAACGCGGACATTCATACCCATGGCGGCGCGGCGTGGAAGTCTTTTGCCCGCGCCTTGTGGGCCGAGCACGATCTTCGCCAAGGAAAACCCTGATCATTCCCGCCGGCGCTGGCGCAAGTTCAGGCATGGGCTAGACTTGCCGTCTCAAAGCGCGCCGTGCTCAAATAGCACCGGCACCAACCCGCCCTTATCGACTGCATGCTTAATCAGGAAAGCGAGCACCTCCCATGAATAGATCACTTGGCATTTTCACACTCTGCGTTGCCTTGAGCGCGTCCGTGAACGCGCAGGAATCGGCAGACATGGTCCAGACCAGCGGGACCGCGGAACTCAAGAGGGCCTCCGAGGCCATGATTGCGCAGGTCAGCCAGAGCATTTCGATCCGCCTTCCCACCACAGTGAAGAAGGGGGAGATCATTTCGATCCAGTACGAAGGCAAAGGCAACTCGGTTGCGGACAGCTTCATGGTGACCGGAATCACCATCAAGGACGGCACTTGCGCGATCGAGAACAAGCGCCATACGACGGCGGGCTCGGCGCTCAGCGACATGATCTATGCGCAGCCGTGCAAGAAGCTCAAGTAGCGCCATGACCGGGCCGCTGCGGCGGCATGCCCGATTGCTGGCCGCGCTGCTGGTGCTTGCCACGGCCCCGGTGGCACGCGCCGCCGACCCGGCTCCGCTGCCGATCTTCGATGCCCATCTGCACTACAACTGGGAGCCCGCGCCCTACTACCCGCTGGAAAAGGTACTGAACCTGTTTCGGCAGCAGAACGTCACCGGCATTCTCGCCACCAGCCGTCCCAACGACGGCACCCGTGCCCTCTACGAAGCGAAGCCCAAGGGCCTCTGGGTGGTGCCCTTCATCCGTCCCTACCGCGTGCGCGCGGACATTCAGACCTGGATGGATGACCCCTCGATTCAGGATCTGATCGAAACCGAATACAAGCGCGGCTACTACGTCGGCATTGGCGAGTTCCATCTCTCGGGCAAGGGCGCCGCGACGAAATGGGTCAAGCGCACCGTGGATTTCGCCGTTGAAAAAAATCTCTACCTGCATGCCCACGCCGACGACGAAGCGCTGGAAATCCTGTTCGCCCACAACCCGAAGGCGAGGATCGTATGGGCCCACACCGGCTTTTCCACCGCGCCGGAAAAGGTCGCCGCCTATCTCGAACGCTATCCGGCGCTGTGGTGCGAGCTCTCCTACCGCTACGGCATCACGTCCGGCGGCAAGCTGACGGCGGAATGGAAAGCCTTGTTCGAGCGCTATCCCGAGCGCTTCCTGCTCGGCTCCGACACCTGGATCAATGAGCGCTGGGACAGCTACGGCAGCACCATGAGCGACTACCGCTCGTGGCTGGCACAACTGCCGAGGGACGTCGCCGAGAAGATCGCCTTCCGCAACGCCGAGCGCCTGTTCAGGCGCTGATCGATTTCAGGTCGAACGTTCCGGCTCAGACCGGGAAAGTCCAATTCGCGGGGGGCTTGCCAAGAGCCACCAACTTTATATATAGTTCCTCCGCGCCAAATCGGCCGTGACTTTTTTATAACATACAAGGGGTTCTACATGAGCAAGCTACTTTCCATCCTGATCGCCGCTGCCTTCGCCGCTGTTTCCGTTGGTTCCTTCGCTGCCGACGCACCGAAGAAAGAGGAAGCAAAGGTTGAGAAGAAGGAAGAGAAGAAGGAAGAGAAGAAGGCTGACAAGAAGGCTGAGAAGAAGGCCGAGAAGAAGGCCGAGAAGAAGGCCGAGAAGAAGGAAGAGAAGAAGGAAGAAAAGAAGGAAGAAAAGAAGGCTGAGAAGAAGTAATTCTCGCTTCCTGAAATACCAAAAGCGGGCTGCGGCCCGCTTTTTTATGTCCCCAGCGCCCTGCGCTGGGGACGGTATCCCCTGGTGGGATATGTCCCCGACATCCATGTCGAGGACGGTATCCCCCCGCCGATGCTCCTCTCAAGTGGCCGGGGCGCCAGCCTTCGGCAACATCAGGGCACGCAGTCCGACTACCCAGCATGCCGCGGCGATGGTGCCTGCCAGAACGTCGCTGGGATAATGCACCTGCAGGTAGAGGCGCGAAAAATCCACCAGAACCACGATCGACAGCAGCACCGGCATGAGCCACTGCCGGTAACGCGGTGCCAAGCGCGCCGCTACCAGCCACAAGGCCGCAGCGACGGCAGTCACCTGTACCGCGTGGGCGCTGGGAAACGAAAACGGCGAGGCAACCGGCGTCAGCGCTGCAAACAGATCGGGCCGCGGGCGCAGCGTCAGATGCTTCGCCAACTGGGCGAGCAGCGCCGCGCCGGCCAGGGCCGCGACGATAAAACGGGCCTCGCCCCGATGCTCCCGGCGCCATAAGAGCATGCCGACTGCTACTACCAGAGGCAGCAGCACCAGCATGGACCCCAGCCGGGTCAGGCCGAGAAATACTCCGTCCAGCCATGGGCTGCGCCATGCGTTTGCCAGAATCAGCCCCCCACGATCGAAGAAGAGGTGACCTGATCCACTGGCCAGAATCGAAGCAGCGCCCGCCACCAGCATACCCAGCGCCGCACTCCACCAAAGAGTCGCCTGAATCGTGCCGAGTCGCACGATCACCCCGTGGAAGACGTGGCGTGCAGTTCCTCGGACTCGATCATCCGACTGACTGGCACGGGAGCCAGCGCAGCGTCGAGCAGGGCATGGGCAATCGCGGCGGGCTTCACCGCCTTCCAGCGACGGGGAATCAAGGGATTCAACGCGCGTGCAACTATCAGGGCCAGGCCTTCACCCGGCCGGCTCTCGGCGCGATCGGCATCGATCAGGGAAGGGCGCACGATCGTATAGCCGGGATAGCCGAGCTGCCGGATTGCGTCTTCGGCTTCGCCTTTGGTGCGCAAGTAGAAGTTGCCCGACTCGGCATCCGCGCCGAGCGAGGAGTTCAACGCAAAGCGCGTGGCGCCGGCGGCCCGGGCGAGTCGAGCGATGCGCAGCGGCAGATCCCTATCCACGGCGGCGAACTTGTCGTTCGAGCCGGCCGCGCGTCGTGTCGTGCCCAGGGTGCAGACCACGGCATCGACCTTCCACCAAAGGGCGTCCGCCGGCAAGTTGTCGAAGTCGACCACGACATTGGTGAGTTTCTTCGCCGCGGCCAGGGGGCGGCGTGTCAAGGCCACGACTTGCGCCACGCGCGGATCGGCCAGCGCCAGCGTAAGCACTGCATGACCGACGGCACCGGTGGCTCCGACCAGCAGCAGGCGCGACGTCATGCCCGCTCCTCCCTGCGCCAAACGCTGGCGAGCCAGGGCTGCTGTTCGAAGGGCAAACCGGCCGGCCGGTAGTAGTGTTCGATTTCGACGAAACCGGCCGCCGTCAGATAGCCGCGCCACGCGGCGAGGTCGTAATAGGCGCCATAGCGCTCGCCGTTGATGCTCTCCTGATTGTCGCCGCGCGGATTCGAACTGAACAAGACGCCATGGGGTTTCAGCGCCGCGTGCAGTTGCCGCAGCACGCGCGGCAGTTCCTGTCTCGGCACATGGAACAGCGAGGCGTTGGCAAACACACCATCGAAACAGGATTCGGGCAAATCCAGCCGCAGGAAATCCTGTTGCAAGACTTCGCAGGCGCTGTTGGCACGCGCCATCGCCGCCAGGGCCGGCGCGCCTTCGAGCCCGATGGCGCGATGTCCGCGCCGGACGAACGCCGGCAGGTCGCGCCCCGGGCCGCAGCCGAAGTCGAGGATGGTGAATGGCAGCACCGCCTGAACATGGCGCAGCAAGGCATCGATGTTCTGCTCGACGTCGTGGTGGCGCGTGCCTTCCCAAAAAGCCTCGGCACGCGTGTGGTAATGATCGAGCGTGCGGTCGACGACTTGGCGCAGCGCTTCCGGTTCGAGTTTCATGTATGGAATGCTACGCGGACTTGGGACAGATTGCGCGGCCACCCGGCAATGCCCGCTACGGCTGCCCTGCTCGCTCCAGGCCATGGGCCCGATAGATCTGCGTGACGACGTCAGTATCGAAGAAATCCAGGAGTTCGCCGCCCCAGGCCCCGCCATCGCCCACCAGCCCGCAGTCCGCGCGGCCAATCTCACCCTGATCGTCCTGAGCCCACGCCGCCGGCTGCACGAACTCGAACAGCTCGGGAAAGATGCGCTGGTAGCGCAGCGCGAGGTGATAGAACACGGCAGCGACATCGGCCCTGTCATCCGCCAGCGCCTGCGGTGCCTCGCGGTGATGGATCGCCTCGCCGTAAAGCAGTTTCGCGTGGTCGGGCGACCCGGGCGCATGGTCCAGAAACCCGAGCGACACCCCTTCCGCAACAGCGAGGTGCTGCAAGGCCTTGCGATAGATCGCGTAACTTTGCTTTTCGGTCAGCGGGTTGGACAGAAACAGCTTCACGCCATCGCGCAACAGGTTCGCTGCACCGACGATGCGCTTCGGGTTTCCCTTCCGCACCAGCAACGCAACACCCCGGCTGCGCATGAACGACCGGTAAGCCACCATGTATCCATCCGCCACCGCCTGATCGAGCACCGGCGGCGGCCCGATCATGACATGCGGCTTGACGGAAAGACGGAGATTTCCGATGTCCACATGCCCGGCGGACAGCCACTGCATCGCCACGCGCGGCGGCGTGGTCGAATAAAAGATGTCATCGACGGCAGGATGCTGCGCGAGAAACGCCGCCAGCGCTTCGCGCAGCGCCATGTGGTGATTGCCGTCGGACAGCACCACCAACCGCGCACGGAGCGGATCGCCGTGAAAATCCAGGCAAACATTGGACCCCGGCTGGACGAAGCTTGAGTCCCCTGAACCGGCCGGGCCAACGGCCTCCTCCGGCCAGTTCAGGCTAGCCAAGGCCGCCGACCGCCCGCGCGGTCAGGTAAACGTGGGGAACAATGCCGAAGTCCATACCTTCGCATCATCGATCTGCCGGCCGAAGAAGTAAACCGGGCGATGGCCGTGCGGGCCATTGTGCGGATCGATGTTCAGCGTGCCGCTGACTTCGCGCGGCGCCGGAGCGTCGCTCATGCGCTCGAAGGCGAGGAACATTTCCACGCCCGGAAGGTCACGCTTCATTCGAGCCGCCTCGATCAGTTCGGCCCCGGTGATTTCCCAGGCGAAGGTCGGACAGTGCACGAAGGGATTGCCCTTGAGCGGATCGCCGACCTTGACGTAGCCGTCGATGGTGCCTTCGACGCGGATTCTGGCCGTGGCGAGATGGGAGACATCCAGCTCTATGGCATCGACGTCGCCGTAGGTGTCGCTCTTGAAGCCTACCGTGGTGGCCGAGTCGCGCCAGCAGGTTTCCTCGATGTGTTCGAAGCCGCGTCCCGTGAAGTCGTTGATCACGGCGTTGGTGATGGTGATCTTGCCCTTCCACGCCGCCCAGCGGTAGCGGTCCTTGACGCGGGCACCGCCCCAGCGGAAACGGATCTTGCGGTCTGAGTGGCCGAGTTCCTGCTGCAGATCGCGGCGCCAGATTTCCCCGGTATGGTCGAAGGCGACGATCTCGTCCCAGCCGGCATCGCCAAGAAAGCGGTACTCGACGGTGGCCGGCCCCTTGTAAGTGAACTCGTCACCCATGATGTGCTCGCCGCAACGGATCAGGCCGTAACTGCGTTCGCCGGTGGAAGCGAATGTGTGCCGCGCGCGCAGGGCCTTGGCAATGGCCTTGCGCGACAACTCCGGCGCGACCACCCCGGACATGCCGCCCTTGGTGCCGAACACGGCCGTACCCGGTACGCCGCCGCCGCAACGGCCGCGATGCTCGTCGCCGGCCATCGAGGCGCCGATCTTGTAGCCGCGCGTCATCGCCTCCTGGTAGAGCCAGCCGAAGTGTCCCCAGCTCGATCCGATCTCGATCAAACGCTCGAGCTTCGGGTAATGCCAGTCGAGAATGCAGCGCCGCCCGCCGACATGCGGAATCAGCAGGTGTCCTTCCGGGTCCTTGGCGTACGCGGCCCAGAGTTCTTCCAGCGGCCAGGCTCCCGGTTCGACGCCGCCGCCTTTCATCTCCTCGTTCCATTCCACCGAACGCACATGTTCGCCGGTCTTGAGATACGGGAACTCCGGTTCCTCGTCGTGGAGGAACACCACGTTGTGGTCGCCGCCGGCGCAGCTCGATCCGCACCACTCGGTACCCGGGTAGGCGACGAAGCTGCCGTCCCTGGTAATTTCGCGTATCAGCTCGACCGTCTTCTTCCACTTTTCGGTGGTGATGTTGAAGTCGTTGTGGGCGAAGGCGAGAATGTCCATGCCCGTCACGTCGCGACCGTAAGTCAGGTTGTAGGACGTCGAATTGGTGCCGATGGTGTCTTCGGAATGCACGTGCAGGTCGCAGTAATAAATGCGCGGCATGGCCAGCGCCGGGTCTACGGTCACGTAGAAGTTCTGCGGCTTGACCCACGGATGCTCCGGCAGGCTGGCCGTGATGACCAGTTCGCCGGCATCCCCGGTCGGCAAGTCTTCGAGCAGGAGCGCCGCCCAGCCTTTCTTGGCGAGGTGCAGCTCCTTGCTGTAGACCGCCCGACCGTTCAGCGCTGCCTTGACCAGCACCTTGTCGCCGCGGTTCCAGCAGGTGTTGCCCCACTGATCCTCGGAGCGCAGCCGCAGCGGGAATTTTTCCCCGGCGCGCACAATGCGCGACCCGGCCCACATCAACTGCGCCGGAGCACCGGCCTTGATGTCGATCACCAGGTCCTCGCCGATCGCGGCGAAGCGCGAGGTGCCGAGCGGATCGACATAGCAGCGGATGCGGAAGAATTCTTCGACAAACGTCTGTACCCGCGTACCGGCGCCGCCGAAGCGGCGATCGCCCAGACGAATGATGATGTGGTCGCCGGCTTTCAGATAGCCGTCGTAGGTATCGACGATCACCGCTTTCTGGAAGGGCCGCTCATGACCTTTCTGGTCGAAGCGCACGCTGAGCTTCTGTACGGTCGCCGGGCTCTGGCCGGGAATGGTCGGCGCGGCGTGATATTCGGCCGAGATGTAGTTCGCACCGGCCGGATCCGTGTTCTGGAACAACGCCCAGTCCGAATAGAAACGAAAGGTCGCCTTGAACCAGGAGCCGTCGGCCATGCCTGAAGCGCCCAGCTCGTAATCGATGATGATCTCCTGCCAGGAGCCGGCTTCCATGCGCTCGATGTTGCAGGAAACCTTGCCGAGAAAAGGCATGTCCTTGGTGATCTGGTACAGCCCTGGGGGCGCGGTGTAATCCCCGAGTATTTCCTTCAACTCGGCAGCGGTCTTCTTTTTCATGGTACGAACAGCCTCCTAAACAGAAAAATATTCAAGCAAGCCGGTCACGCAGCGTTCCCAGCAGCGCGCCGCCCAGCATGAGTTTGATTGCGCCGACGCGCCAGATCAGCAATATCAGCGCGGTCGCGACAAATACACTTGCGGCGAACATGTCCGGCGCGGCGTGCGGCGCCATCTGTATCAGCGAAACGATCAGCACACCGGTCACCGCCGGACTGATGCCGCGCATCGCCGCCTTCATCCAGGCGAGCTTGCGCATGTGCTCGAACATCGGCAGCAGCGACAGCATCAAAATGAAGGAAGGCAGGAAAATCGCGGCTGCGCCGACCAGCGCGCCGGCGACGCCAGCAAGCTTGAAGCCGACATAGGCCGCCACCATCAGAATGGGGCCGGGGGTGAATTGGCCGAGTGCCAGACCGTCCACGAATTCGCGCGGCGTGAGCCAGTGAAGCTGATTGACTACCTGCTCCTGCACGAAGGCGATCATGGTCAGGCCGCCGCCGAAGGTAAAAGCGCCTACCTTGAAGAAAAAGGCGCCGATGTCGAAGAGCCCGGCAGGCCTCTCACCGGCGCCTGCATTTGGCCCGAACGCAAGCATTTGCGTTCCGCCCAGCCAATGCATCAGCGCCGCCGCAAGCGCAATTGCGGCCAGCACGGCAAGCCCCTGCCGGCGCGAGGCAAACAGCAGAATGCCGACTCCGCCCGCCAGAGCCAGCACCGTGGCGATTCCCAGCGGACTGGCGACGGTTGCCAGCGCTGCCGCTGCCGCGATCGCAATTTGCGCAGAACCGGTGATGGCGTTCTTGCCGAGGCGATAGACGGCGACCGTGAAGATCGCCAGGACCACCGGACCCAGGCCATACAGCGCCCCGCGCATCAACGGCGTGGCGCCGAGCGCGGCGTAGGCTGCGGTCAGCGCCAGCATGATGCACAAGGCGGGCAGGACAAAGCACAGACCGGCCAGCAACCCGCCCCACCAGCCGCCGCGCGCGTAGCCCAGAAAAATCCCGAGCTGGGTGGCGCCGGCGCCGGGCAGCAGATTGACCAGCGACAGCCCCTCCAGAAAACGCTCCTTGTCGACCCAGCGGCGCTTTTCCTGGAATTCATTCTGCATGATGCCCATGATCGCGGGACCGCCATAGGCCATGCAACCAATCTTGAGAAAGCTCGACGCGATCTCTTTCCAGTTCGACACGGACATGTTGATCTCCTACTTGAACGGCCAGGGTGCTGCCGGATCCCACACCGGAATGCCCATGAAGGCATACCATGGCGCCATGATGCAGATGCCATAGGCAATGGCGATCAACACCGATACCCAGCCCACCTTGGCGTAGTCGGCCATGCTGAAAGTTCCGCTGCTGTAGGCGATCACCGCGGCGGTGATCTGGGTGGGCAGGATGTAGGCGAAGGTATCGGTGTCGGACACCAGCATGGTGAAGGCCACCGGATGAAGGCCCAGCTTGGGCGCCAGCGCCACCAGGATCGGCGCCAGCATGGTGATCGCCGCCACATTGGAGAGCATGCCCAGTCGAATGATGTGGGTTCCCAACATCAGGATCAGCAGAATCATCCACCAGGCATGACCGTGGGCCAGCGGATGGATGATGTCGGACAACCATTGCGCGAGGCCGCTGCTGCCCATGGCCGCCGACATGGACAAGGCCCCGGCCAGCAGCAGGAAGGTGCCCCAGATGGTGCGATCCTGCAGATCCTTCCACTTGAATCCGAACAGACCCGGCGCAAACAGGATCGCAAGACCGATCAGGGCCGCATTGTGCGACTTCACGCCGTGCCATGCCTCGGTCACCCACGCCGCGGCGATCAGTCCGAACACCGCAAGAATCAGCCATTCCGCCTGACCGGTCTTCGGCAGTTCCGCATGCTGCCTTTCGACGGAGGCGAATCCGCCGTGTATGCCGACGCTGCGCGTCTTGAAGTAGCGCTGCACCCACCACTGCGTGAGGACGAACATTCCGAGATAGGGCCACTGCAACTTGAACCAGTCGATATACGACAGATTCAGGGCTAGTTCGGTCTCGAACAGCCCCACCAGCACCAGGTTGGGCAGGTGGGCCGTCATGATGCACATGCCGCTGATCATCGAGCCGTAGACCAGCGTCTGGATGACAATGGCCTTTTTGCCCGCGCGCTCCTCGGGCGTGTCGCCGAACATCTCCGTGATGCCATTCACCACGGGCAGCAGAGTCGCCGCACGGGCATTGGCCGCCGGAATGATGAGTGACAGCACCATGTTTGCCGCGAACATGGCCCAGATGACGCCGTTGACGGTTTTCACCTTCATCCTGTGCAGCAGGCTCAGGGCGATCCGCCGGTCCAGCCCCGCGGCCTGCATCACCGCAGCGAAAATGAACGCGGCCAGGCAGAGAAACACCACGGGCGTCGTGAAGCCGCTCGCCGCCTTGGGAAAGCCCTTGATCGCACCGCTCATTACCAGCAGCATCGGGATCAACATGCCGGAGATGCCAACGGGGATCGCCTCGGTAATCCACATGATGCAGGCCCACACCACTACCGCCAGCGTCGCCTTCCCGGCCGGGGTGAGGCCGTCGGGAGTCGGCATCAGCCAGAGAATGGCGAAGAAGGCGGCCCAGCCCACGACGAATCCGCAGGCGCATTTGCCCGGGGCACGGCCGGACTCCCGAATGTTGGTCCCCCAGTTCGCGAGGAATCCCGCATCGGTGTTTGGCGTCGCTCGGCTCATGGCAGGCCCCTATTTGAGATTGGCTGCGGTGAGAGAAACAAGCAGTACGCCGATCACTGCGTTACCGTCCTTCACCGGTGCCGCAATCTGCACGGTGTCGATGTTGGTGCTGGGATCGGGCTTCGATTCCCCTTGCTGCCAGGGCTTGCCGCCGAAAGCCTCGTCGAAGTTCGGTTTGCCCTTGCCGATGTAGATCGCCGGCATGGAAGTGAAGGCCACGCGATGGCTCTTGTCGCCGGAAAGCACGATCTTGTTGATGCCCTTCGCATCGGCATTCATCCACTTGGTCATGAGTTGCCCGGCCGCATTGTCGACCAGGCCCTTGGCGATGGGATCGCTCTCCTTCAGGTCGCGCCACTTGGCATTGCCCATCATGGGAATCGGCCCGGCGGCATTGGAATCCTTCACTGCCTTCACGATCGATGGATCGGCCGCCCAGGCAAGCACCTGCTTCTTGTAGGCGTCGATCCCGGGCTGCATTTTCGCCGTAACATCGGCAGCCAGGGCCGCACCTGCCCCCGCCAGCATGAAACAGCAAACCATTGCCGGTATTGCTGACCGCCGAATCCACTGACCCAATCCACCGTATGTCATGGCGTCCTCCTCCGTATGTCCGATTCCATTGTCCGGCAGGAAGGATTGCCCCGACCCCGCCGCCTTGTCACCAGGTACTCTAGCTTGCGCACCTTGAACCACGTGACTAGTATTCGCCCTTGCGCACCCTCTGTCTGTCGGCCAGCCGACATTCGGAAGCGAGCGGCGCGTTTGCCGGATACTTGAAGGAGGCGGTGTGGAAGCGAACCAGGGGCACCTTTCCCGCCAATCGGGGCCGACGGATTTTTTGGCCCGCTTGAGCAGTGCCGACGCGCGGGATCTGGTCGCGGCCAGCCAGCGCAAGCTCTTCGCCAAAAACGAGTTCATCTTCAAGGCGGGCGACCCCGGCCGGCACGTCTATTTCCTGCAGCAGGGCCGAGTCAAGATTTGCCAGCCGGCGCAGGAGGGCAAGGACGTCATTCTCTGGTTCTGCTTCGCCGGCGACATGTTCGGCATGGCGGAGGTCGCCCGGGGCGGCGGACGCGTTGTCCATGCCCAGGCTTGCGAAGCGTCCGAAGTGCTGGTCCTTTCCCAGACCGAGTTGACCGATTACCTGAAGACCCACTCGGCAGCCGCGTTGCTCATCATGCAAATTCTGGCCGACCGCTTGCGCGCGCTCGGTGATGTCGTCGTCAATCTGATCAATGACGACGCGCAGACGCGCATCATCAAACTGATCCTGAGGCTTGCCACCCGATATGGCGTCAGGGTCGATCAGGACATCCACCTCAATGTTCAGCTTACCCACCAGGAAATCGCCGACATGGTAGGTACCACGCGCCAGACGGTGACCAGCGTTCTCAGCCAGTTGCAGCGTCAGGGCCTGATGCGACTTGAAAACCGGCGCATCCGGATTGAGAGCATGGAGTTGCTTGACGGGATGACGAATCCGACCTGATCGGTTCCGCGCAAAAATCCCACCGGGGGATACCGTCCCCACGTCCCGCGGGGACATAAAAACGCCACGGCATGCCGTGGCGTTTTACCGACGCTAAGCGAGGAATCAGCTCTTCAGCGCCACCAGCACTTCGTCCAGCATCTTCTTCGCATCGCCGAACAGCATGCGATTGTTTTCCTTGTAGAAGAGCGGATTGTCTACGCCGGCGTAGCCGGATGCCATCGAACGTTTCATGACGATCGAGGTCTTGGCCTTCCAGACTTCCAGCACCGGCATGCCGGCGATCGGGCTGCTCGGGTCATCCTGAGCTGCCGGATTGACGATGTCGTTGGCGCCGATCACCATGGCAACGTCGGTGGTCGGGAAGTCGTCGTTGAGCTCGTCCATTTCCATAACGATGTCGTAGGGCACCCTGGCTTCGGCCAGCAGCACGTTCATGTGGCCAGGCATGCGCCCCGCCACCGGGTGGATGCCGAAGCGGATATTGACGCCCTTCTCGCGCAGATACTTGGTGATTTCGTACACCGTGTGCTGCGCCTGGGCCACCGCCATGCCGTAGCCGGGAACGATGATCACGCTCTTGGCGTCCTTTAGCAGTTCCGCCGTTTCGACGGCGCTGATCGGCACCACTTCGCCGGCCGGCTGCGCCGCATCGCCCTTGGGCGCCGGCGTGCCGCCGCCTGTACCGAAACCGCCGGCGATCACGCTGATGAAGTTGCGGTTCATGGCGCGGCACATGATGTAGGAGAGGATCGCACCGCTTGATCCGACCAGCGCGCCGACCACGATCAGCAGGTCGTTGGAAAGCATGAAGCCGGTTGCGGCCGCCGCCCAGCCCGAGTAGCTGTTAAGCATCGACACCACCACCGGCATGTCGGCACCGCCGATCGCCATCACCATGTGGATGCCGAACAGCAGCGCGATCACGGTCATCACGATCAGCGGCGTCATGCCGTCGACGATGGTGTGGGCGTTGATGAACTCGCGGCCGAACCAGATCACCACCAGCAGGCCGGTCAGGTTCATCCAGTGGCGTGCCGGCAGCAACATTGGCGAGCCGCCGATCTTGCCCGACAGCTTGCCGAAGGCGATCAGCGAACCGGAGAAGGTCACCGCACCGATCAGGATGCCAACGTATATTTCCATCTCGTGGATGGATTTTTCGGCGCCGGCCAACGGGGTCGAGGTGTCGATGTAGCTGGCGTAGCCGACCAGGCAGGCGGCGAGGCCGACCAGGCTGTGCATCAGCGCCACCAGCTCGGGCATCTGCGTCATCTTGACGACCTTGGCCGCATACAGGCCGACGGCGCCGCCGACCACCATGGCGCCGATGATCCACGGAATGCCGGCCGACGTCACGCGCGGTCCGAACACGGTGGCCAGCACGGCGATCGCCATGCCGATCATGCCGAAGAGATTGCCGCGGCGCGAGCTCTCCGGATTCGAAAGTCCGCCGAGGCTGAGGATGAAAAGAATGGTTGCTCCGATGTAGGAGACGGTTGCCAGATTTCCAGACATGTCGTGTCTCCTGGGTTATTTGCGGAACATGGCCAGCATGCGCTGGGTCACGGAGAAGCCGCCGAACATGTTGACCGAGGTGAGCACGATCCCCACCACCGCCAGCCAGCGTATCCACTGGTCGGGCGGCAGGCCGCCGGCCAGCGGCGGCGCGATCTGCACCAGGGCGCCGATGGCGATGATGCTGGAAATCGCGTTGGTCACGCTCATCAGCGGCGTGTGCAGGGCCGGCGTCACGTTCCACACCACCATGTAGCCGACGAAGCAGGCCAGCACGAAGACCGTGAAGTGGGCGAGGAAGGCCCCCGGCGCGTTGGCGCCGACAAACCAGAACAGCGCGGCGGCAACGCCGAACATGATGGCCAGCTTGTTGCCCGCCATCGGTTCGCTCGCGGCGCCATGGCCGTGGCCCTTCTTCGCCTGCGGCACCGGTGCTGCAGCGGGCTTGGCTGGCGGAGCGGCCGACTGCTTGAGCGGCGGGGGCGGCCAGGTGATGTTGCCTTCCTTGATGACAGTCAGGCCGCGGATCGCTTCGTCTTCCATATTGACGTCGATGGTGCCGTCGCCTTTTACAGCTTGCGTCTTGCACAGTTCCTCGGTGAGGCGGAACAGGTTGGTGGCGTACAGCGTCGACGACTGCTTGGCCAGGCGCGAATTCAGGTCGGTGTAGCCGACGATGGTCACGCCGTGCTTCACCACTGCCTGGCCGGGCTCGGTCAGCTCGCAGTTGCCGCCCCGCTCGGCCGCCATGTCGACGATGACACTACCCGGCTTCATGCTCTGCACCATCTCGGCGGTAATCAGCCTGGGCGCAGGCTTGCCGGGGATCAGCGCGGTGGTGATGATGATGTCCAGCCTGCTTGGCGTACATCTCGCGCTGGGCCTGCTGGAAGCCCTCGCTCATCACCTTGGCATAGCCGCCGCCGCCGGAACCTTCTTCCTCGTAATCGACCTTGACGAATTCACCGCCGAGCGACACGACCTGGTCGGCCACTTCGGCGCGGGTGTCGTTGGCGCGCACGATGGCGCCCAGACCGGCCGCGGTGCCGATCGCCGCGAGCCCGGCGACGCCGGCGCCGGCGATGAAGACCTTGGCCGGCGGCACCTTGCCCGCGGCGGTGATCTGGCCGTTGAAGAAGCGGCCGAAGGCGTTGGCGGCCTCGATGACGGCGCGATAGCCGGCGACGCCGGCCTGGGAGGTCAGGGCATCCATCTTCTGGGCGCGGGAAAGCTGGCGCGGCAGCGAGTCGATGGCCAGCACGGTGGCCTTTTTTGCCGCCAGTTGCTGCATCAATTCCGGGTTTTGCGCCGGCCAGATGAAGCCGATCAGGGTGCCGCCTTCGCGCAGGAGGCCGACCTCCGTCGTCGTCGGCACGCATACCTTGAAAACGATGTCGGACGCCGCCCACAGTTTGGCGGCGCCTTCGATGATCTGGGCGCCCGCGGCGCGATAGGTGTCGTCACTGCAATTCGCCGCATCGCCGGCGCCGGATTCGACGGCCACCGCAAAACCCAGCTTGATCAGTTTTTCAACGACTTCGGGTACCGTGGCAACGCGTTTTTCACCTGCCAGTGTTTCCCGGGGAACTCCAATTGTCAGCGCCATGATTCTCCCATTCGCATGTTCATTTACCGCCCGATCGACGAGCGCCTGTTGTTCTTTGTCGCCCGTAACTTATGCGCCTTTGCCAACGCAGAGGGCGCGCCGCCGGTATGATACGCCTTCCACATCAATCCATTTGATCGTTATCAAGCCTTCTTCAATAGCCTCGACATGACGACCTCAAAACCGAATCGCTCCCGCGCGCGCGCCGCCAAACGGCTGTCGCAGGCCGCCAAGGTCGGCCTCGCTCCCGGCGCGCTGATCCATCTGGGCGAGCGCAAGACCGAACAGCCGACGATCACCCTGATCGAGTACGGCGACGCCGAACTGGCCGAATACTGCTTCACGTCGATCGAGGAAGCCAAGGCCTACCAGCCCAGGCTGCCGGTGCTCTGGCTCAACGTGCATGGCCTGCACGAACCCACGGTCCTGGCCGAAATCGGTCGCCGCTTCAAACTGCACCCGCTGGTGCTGGAAGACATCCTCAACACCAACCAGCGGCCGAAGATCGACGACTATGGCGACTACCTCTTCATGGTCGCCCGCTTCTTCGAGATCGACAGCGAGAGCAACCAGATCAATTCCGACCAGGTCAGCGTGATCCTTGGCCGCGACTTCGTCCTGACCTTCCAGGAGCGGCCCAGCGGCCGCTTCGACCCGGTGCGCGAGCGGCTGCGCCAGGATCGCGGCCAGATTCGCAAACTGGGTGCCGACTACCTTGCCTATTCGCTGCTCGACGCCATCGTCGACCGCTATTTCACGATCCTGGAAAGCATCGGCGAGCGCACCGAAGAGCTCGAGGACATGATGCTGGAACGGCCAAAGCCGGGTTCGCTGCAGGCCGTGCACCAGTTGAAGCGCGAAACGCTGACCATGCGACGCTCGATCTGGCCCCTGCGCGAAGTGATCAACAGTCTTACCCGCGCCGACGATCGCTTCTTCCGCCCGGAAACCCGCCCCTACCTGCGCGACGTGTATGACCACACGGTACACGCCATCGAATCGCTGGAAGCCAACCGCGACGTGATCGGGGGCATGCTGGACATCTACCTGTCCGCGGTCAGCAACCGCGTCAATCAGGAGGTCAGGGCGCTGACCGTGGTCGCCATCATCTTCATGCCGGCGACGCTGATCTCCGGCATTTTCGGCATGAACTTCAAGGTCATGCCGCCGCTTGATTGGCCCAACGGATTCCTGATCGCCATCGGCATGATGGTGGCGGTGGCCACTACGCTGAGCGTCATCTTCTGGCGGCGGCGCTGGCTGGAATAGCCCACCGCGCTGCCGGAAGGCGCGCTATCTGCCGCGCAGCAGCCGACGCTGCACCTTGCCGGTGGTGGTCATCGGCAGGGCATCGATGAACTCGATGATCCTGGGATATTCGTAGGGCGCCAGGAATTGGCGCACATGCTGCTGCAGCGAAGCCTCCAGTTCAGGCGATGGCGACTCGCCGGCCTGCAGCACGATGAAGGCCTTGACCACCGTGCCGCGCACCGGGTCCGGTTCGCCGATCACGGCGGCGTTGGCCACCGCCGCATGCTTGACCAGGCAATTCTCTATTTCGCCCGGGCCGATGCGATAGCCCGCGCTCTTGAACATGTCGTCGCTGCGCCCCTGATACCAGAGCACACCGTCTTCGTCCACCTTCGCCAGGTCGCCGGTGCGGCCCCAGGCCTGCGGATCGGCTATGCCGCCGCCGAAGAACTTTTCCGCCGTGGCCTCCGGATTGTTCCAGTAGCCGAGCATGAACACCGGATCCATCTCGCCGTTGCAACTGCGCTGGACACATACTTCGCCGAGTTCGCCCGGCGCCACCGGATTGCCTTCATCGTCCAGCACGGCCAACTGGTGGCCCGGGTAGCCGCGCCCCATGGCCCCGGGCTTGGGCGGCGTCACGGCGGCGCAATTGCCGACGATGTAGTTGATCTCGGTCTGGCCGTACATCTCGTTCACCGTCACGCCCAGTGCCTCTTGCGCCCAGCCGCACACCGCCTCGCCGACGGTCTCGCCGGCGCTCATGATGCTGCGCAGGGCGAGGTCGTACTTCTCTTTCGGCTGCGGCACCGCCTTCATCATCATCTTCAGCGCAGTGGGGAACAGGAAGCTGTTCCTCACCCCGTACTTCTCCATCAACCAGAAGGCCTTCTCCGGATCGAAGCGTCCGCGATAGCCGAGGATGGGCTGGCCGAAATTCCAGCTCGGCAGCAGCGCATCGAACAGGCCGCCGGTCCACGCCCAGTCGGCCGGCGACCAGAACATGTCGCCGCGCTGCGGGTAGAAATCGTGGGAACAGACGAAGCCCGACAGGTTGCCGATCAGGCTGCGCTGCGCGATCAGCGCTCCCTTGGGGTTGCCGGTGGTGCCGCTGGTGTAGATAATCATCGCCGGGTCGTCGGCCGCGGTGTCCGTCGGGGTGTAGTGCGACGAGGCGAGCGGCAGCAGGGTAGCCCATTCGCGGACCCAGGATTCGCGCGCGGCGCCGACACCGATCACGTGTTTGAGTTGCGGCAAGGCCGCACGCGCGGCGGCGAGCTTTTCGATGCCGCCCTCATCGACGATGGCCACCCGCGCCCCGGCGTGCGACAGGCGGAACTCGAGCGCATCGGCGCCGAACAGGTGCGAGACCGGCACGGCGATCGCGCCCATCTGGTAGCAGGCCATGTGCGCGATGCCGGTTTCGGGCCGCTGCGGCAGGATGATGGCGACGCGATCGCCGGCCATGACGCCCATGGCGCCCAGCACATTGGACAGGCGGTTGGCGGCCTGCTGCACATCCCAGAAGCTCCAGGCTTCGGTGTGGCCGGCTTCGTCTTCGTAGTAGAGGGCGAAGCGCGATCGATCATCGGCCCAGCGTCCGCAGCAGGCGCGGGCGATGTTGTAGCGGGCCGGCACCTGCCAACGGAACGACGCCCGCAGGGTCTGCCAGTCGCGTGCCTTGGCGTCGAGTCCGATTCCGCTCATGAGGACAAACGCGCGTCGAGCAGTTCAATCCAGTGCCTCACGGGCAGGGTGGTGGCGCCCTGCAGATGCGCCATGCAACCCACGTTCGCGCTGGCGATAACGGCAGGGCCTCCGGCCGTCAACGCGGCAATCTTGTTTGCCTGCAGCCGCTTCGATATCTCCGGCTGCAGCACCGAGTAGGTGCCGGCCGATCCGCAGCACAGGTGCGAGTCGGAAACTGCGGTCAGCGTGTATCCGGCTGCAGTCAGCAGGGATTCCACGGTGCCGCGAATCTTGAGTCCGTGCTGCAGGCTGCAGGGGCTTTGAAACGCCAGCAGGCGCTCGCTCTCGGGCAAGGGATGGCAGGCCTGAAGCAGAGGCGCGAGGCCAGCCGCTTCGGCCGTGATGACCTCGCTGATGTCGCGCGTCGCCAGCACCACCCGCGCGGCCTTCACGGCGTAGTCTGGATCGTCCTGCAACAGATGGGCATATTCGAGCACGTGCGAGCCGCAGCCGGAAGCCGTCATCACCAGGCCTTCCGCTCCGGATTCGAGCAGCGGCCACCAGGTGTCGATGTTGCGCCGGGCATCCTCTCGCGCGCCTTCCGCAGCGTTGAGGTGCGCGCGCACCGCACCGCAGCAGCCTGCCCCGGCCGCTTCGACCATCTCGATGCCGAGGCGATCGAGAACTCGCCGCGTCGCGCCGTTGACGTTCGGGTACATCGAGGGCTGGACGCAGCCGGCCAGCGCGATCAGTTTTCGCGCGTGGCTGCGCTGCGGCGCCGGCCCGGCCGAGGAAAGCGGCGGCACCTTGGACCGCAACGCTCCCGGCAGTACGAGCCGCACCGACTGCCCCAGCTTCATCGCCGCACCGAACAGTGTCGAACGCGGCAACAGGTTCTTCAGCGCGCCACGCATGAACGCGTCGCTCCCGGTGCGCGGCACCTTGCTCTCGACCACTTCGCGGCCGATGTCGAGCAGTCGCGTGTACTGCACGCCCGAGGGACAGGTGGTCTCGCAGGAACGGCAACTCAGGCAGCGATCCAGATGCAGGCGGGTCTTCTCCGTCGGCTCGACGCCTTCGAGCACCTGCTTGATCAGGTAGATGCGGCCGCGCGGTCCGTCGAGTTCGTCACCCAGCAGCTGATAGGTCGGGCAAGTCGCGGTGCAGAAACCTCAATGCACGCAGCGCCGCAGGATCTCCTCGGCCTCGCGGCCGGCGGTCGTATGGCGAATGAAATCGGCGAGATGGGTTTCCATCAGAATTCAGGGTAGAGACGGCCGGGGTTGAAAACACCATAGGGATCGAAGCTCTGCTTGAGCCGGCGGTGCACTTCCATCAGCGCCGGCGACAGCGGTGCGAACACGCCGCCGGTCTTGTCGCCACCGCGGAACAGCGTTGCGTGTCCGCCCGCCCTCGCGGCAGTTTCACGCAGATGGGCGGCATCGACGGCGCCGCGCAGCCAGCGCTGCGCCCCGCCCCATTCGATCAGTTGCGGGCCAGGCAGATCCAGCGGCGGCGCCACCGACGGCAGCGAGAGCCGCCACAGCGGAGCATCACCGGCGAAGAACGCCGCGGTCTGCTCGCGCAGCGAATCCCAGAAGCTCGCCGCCTCCGGCTCGGCAACGCGCTCGCCGCCCAGTTTTTCGCAGGCGGCCGTGATGGCAGCCCTTGCGCCGGACAGGCGCAGCGTCAGCACACCGTCCTGCCAGCAGCTCGCCGCCAGCGGCACGGGCTGGCCGCCCCATCCGTTCAGCGCGTCGAGCGCCTTGTCCTGCGGCATCTCGAAACGCAATGTGGCCTGCGCCACCGGCTGCGGCATCACCTTGAGCGACACTTCGAGAATCAGGCCCAGCGTGCCGAGGCTGCCGGTGACCAGGCGCGAGACATCGAAGCCGGCGACATTCTTCATCACCTGTCCGCCGAAATTGAGTTCGCGGCCTTCGCCATCCATCAGCTTCACGCCGAGCACGTAGTCGCGCACGCTGCCGGCCACCGCCCGGCGCGGTCCGGACAATCCGGCGGCGACGGCGCCGCCTATGGTGGCGCCTCCAGCAATTTCGCCGCCGATGGTGGCATTGCCGAAGTGCGGCGGCTCGCAGGCAAGCACTTGTCGCCGTGTCGCCAGCGCCGACTCTATCTCGGCCAACGGCGTGCCGGCGCGCGCGGTGATCACCAGTTCCGTCGGCTCATAGCCGACGATGCCGCTGTAGCCGCGCGTATCGAGCACTTCGCCGGCCAGCGGCCCGCCGTAGAAATCCTTGCTGCCGCCGCCCTTCAGGCGCAGGGGCTTGCGTTCGAGAATACGCGAACGGAACTCCTCGATGGAATCGCTCACTGGAGTACCCTCCCCCCAGCCCCCTGCCCAAGGCAGGGGGTGCCGGCGATTCGCCGCTGCGCGGCTCCGTATGTTGAGTAGCGCCCCTTCGGGCGGCCGTGCGGGGCGCTCATCGCGCGCTCCCGGTCAGACGATACTCGGAACAGTGCCTCGGGTAAGGCACAGCCTTGCCGGGGTTGAGCAGCGTCAGCGGATCGAAGGCGGCCTTGACGGCGTGGAAGGCGTCGAGTTCCTCGCGCGAAAACTGCACGCACATCTGCTTTACCTTTTCGATGCCGACGCCATGCTCGCCGGTGATGGTGCCGCCGACATCGACCGACAGCTCGAGGATTTTGGCGCCGAAGGCAATCGCCCGCTCCGTTTCGCCCGGATTGCGCGCATCGAACATGATCAGCGGATGCAGGTTGCCGTCTCCGGCATGGAATACGTTGGCGCAGCGCAGGTGGAATTCCGCAGACAACTCGGCGATGCGGGTCAGCACGTGCGACAGATGCTTGCGCGGAATCGTGCCGTCCATGCACAGGTAATCGGGCGTGATGCGGCCCACGGCAGGAAACGCGGCCTTGCGCCCGGCCCAGTACTTGAGGCGTTCCGCCTCGCTTTGCGAAATGCGCAGCTGGCGGGCGCCGTTCTGCTCCAGCAGGGTGGACATGGTGGCGATTTCCTCGGCGACTTCTTCCGTCGTGCCGTCGGATTCGGCAAGCAGGATTGCCGCCGCCGCAAGGTCGTAGCCGGCGTGGACGAAATCCTCGACGGCGGCCGTGGCGAGCTTGTCCATCATTTCCAGCCCGGCCGGGATGATGCCGGCGGCGATGATGGCCGCCACCGCGTTGCCCGCATCGATCACGCTGTCGAAGCTGGCCATCACCACCTGCGCCGTGCGCGGCTTCGGCGTCAGCTTGACGGTGGCCTCCAGCACGATGCCGAGCATGCCTTCGGAGCCGATCATCAGGGCCAGCAGGTCGTAGCCGGCATCATCCAGGGCATGCGAGCCGATCTCGATGACCTCGCCGTTCATCAGCGCCACGCGCAGCTTCAGCACGTTGTGCAGGGTGAGGCCGTACTTCAGGCAATGCACGCCCCCGGAATTTTCCGCGACGTTGCCGCCGATGGTGCAGGCTATCTGTGAACTCGGATCCGGCGCGTAATAGAGACCGAAGGGCGCCACGGCCTCGGAAATGGCCTGGTTGCGCACGCCGGGCTGCACCCGCGCCAGGCGGGCCAGCGGATCGATTTCCAGGATGCGCATGAATTTCGCCAGCGACAGCACCACGCCCTGCACGACCGGCGTGGCGCCGCCGGAAAGGCCGGTGCCGGCACCGCGCGCGACCACCGGCACCTTTCGCGCGTGACAGGCCTTCAGCACCGCGACGACCTGTTCGTCATTCTGCGGTAATGCCACCGCCCAGGGCAGCGCGCGATAGGCGGTGAGTCCATCGCATTCGTAGGGTTTCAGATCCTCGGCCGCAGACAGCAGCGCCGCCGCCGGCAGCACACGCGCCAAGTCGGCCAATAAGGCTTCGCGGTCGGGGTTGGCGGCATCCGTTACCGTCGCGGCAGAATCTTCGGGCTGACTCATCATTTCTCCACTGCCGCAGGACTTCCTGCGGCCTCGATCAGGATCGCCCTGAAATCATTCACGTTGGTGCGTGTCGGTCCGGTGACGACCAGGTCGCCCAAAGCCGCGAACACGCTGTAGGCATCATTTTCGGCCAGCCGCTGGCGCAAATCAATTCCTGCTTGCATGGCGCGCAGGGGAGTATCCGGCAGAAGCAGCGCGCCGGCATTGTCTTCCGAACCATCGATGCCATCGGTATCGCAGGCGATGGCGTGAATCCGCGCATGCCCGCCCAGTGCCAGCGCCAGGCCGAGCAGGAATTCGGCATTACGTCCGCCGCGCCCGCTGCCGCGCACCGTGACCGTGGTCTCGCCGCCCGAGAGCAGCACGCAGGGCGCCGCCAGCGGCACGCCGTGTGCGGCGCAGGACAGCGCGATGCCGCCGAGCACGCGCGCCGCCTCGCGCGCCTCGCCCTCGATCGCGTCCCCCAGCACCAGCGGCGCGATGCCCTGCGCGCGCGCCGCCGCGGCCGCGGCCGCAAGGGAACTCTGGGCCGTGGCGATAACGTGCGCCTCGCAGCGCGCGAAACCTGGGTCGGTGGCCTTGGGCGTTTCGGCAGTGCGCGTCAGCAGCGCCTGACGCGCGACGGAAGGCAATTCGATGCCGTAACGTTCGACGATCTCCAGCGCATCGGCGCAGCTGGTCGGATCGGGCACGGTGGGGCCGGAGGCGATGGTGGACAAGTCGTCCCCGGGTACGTCTGAAATCGCCAAGGTCACCACGCGGGCCGGCGCGGCAGCCAGCGCCAAACGGCCACCTTTGATCGCCGAGAGGTGCTTCCTGACGCAGTTGATCTCGCCGATGCTCGCGCCGCTGGCGAGCAACGCTTTGGTCGCGGCACGTTTCTGCTCCAACGTGATGCCCGCCATGGGCGCCGCGAGCAGCGCCGAGCCTCCTCCGGAAAGCAACACCAGCACCAGATCGTCGGCGGTCAGCCCCGTTACCGCATCGAGGATGCGCGCGGCCGCCCGTTGCCCGGCTGCATCGGGCGTCGGATGCGCGGCTTCGACGACTTCGATGCGCCGCGTCGGGGCGCCGTGTCCGTAGCGCGTAACGACCAGCCCCGAGAGTCGCTGCAAATCGCCGCGCCAGTGGTCCTCGACACTGCGCGCCATCGCCGCGGCCGCCTTGCCGGCGCCGACCACGACCGTGCGGCCCATTGGTGAATCGGGTGACTCGGGCGGCTCCGGCAGCCAGGCAGGCAGGCAACGCGCCGGATCGGCAGCGGCCACGGCGGCGTCGAACAGGCCGCGCAGCACGGCCCGCTGCCTCGCGTGAATCACCGCCACGGCTTCAGCCAATCCAGACTGTCTTCCGTGCGCCCGCTCGGCTTGTACTCGCAGCCGACCCAGCCGGCATAGCCGATTCGATCGAGATGCTGCAACAGAAAGGGAAAGTTGATCTCGCCCGTGCCCGGCTCGTGCCGTCCCGGATTGTCCGCCAGCTGGATGTGGCCGATTTGCGGCAGATGCTCCTGCAATGTGCGGGCCAGGTCGCCCTCCATCACCTGGGCGTGGTAGATGTCGTACTGGACGCGCAGATTGTCGCTGCCGACGTCCTTGATCAGCGCCAGTGCGCTGCGCGTCGTGGCGACAAAAAACCCCGGCGTGTCGCGCGTGTTGAGCGGTTCCAGCACCAGTTCGATGCCCGCGCGCGCAGTGACGGCCGCGGCAAAGCGCAGGTTCTCGATCAGGGTCTCACGCGCCTTGTCGTGGCTGACGTCGCCGGGCGCGATGCCGGCGAGGCAATTGAGCCGGCTGCAGCCGAGCAGCCTGGCGTATTCAATGGCCTGCCCGACACCATCCTGAAACTCGGCGACGCGCCGCGGATGGCAGGCAATGCCCCGCTCCCCGGCACCCCAATCGCCTGGTGGCAGATTGAAGAGGACGATATCGAGGCCCGAGGTCATGACCACCTCGGCCAGCGCCGCGCGGTCGAATTCATACGGAAAATGAAACTCGACGGCGGCGAAGCCGGCCGCCCGCGCCGCTGCGAAGCGTTCGAAAAAGGGACGCTCGGTGAATAGAAAGGAAAGGTTCGCGGCAAAGCGTGGCATGAGTCGATTATATGTCCCCGTGCGCTTGCGCCGGGGACGGTATCCCCTGGTGGGATATGTCCCCGTGCGCTTGCGCCGGGGACGGTATCCCCCGGCGGGATAGGGGGATGGCGGGCCGGGACGCATTGTTGCCTGGCATGCACCAATCATTTGTGGCTCCCGATCTTTGTTATCCTTTGATTGATGCGTAAAGTAACGACTTCTTCCAAGGATTGCCTCACACCAACCCAGTCACCATGAGTTCCCTCCCAACTACTACGCCGAATTCCGGCACGCGCTTTACCGGTGTCGCCATCGGCCTGCACTGGCTGATCGCGATCGCCATCATCGGCACCTTTTCGGTCGGCCTGTACATGCACGAGCTGCCGCTGTCGCCGCAGAAGCTCAGGATCTACTCTTGGCACAAGTGGGCCGGTGTCACGATCTTCATGTTCGTGGCGCTGCGCCTCGTCTGGCGCCTGCTGCACCGCCCGCCCGAGTTGCCCGCCGGCATGCCGGTCTGGCAGCGCAAGGCGGCCGAGGCGACGCATGTGCTGCTCTACCTGCTGATGTTCGCCGTGCCGCTGTCCGGCTGGCTGATGAGTTCGGCCAAGGGCTTTCAGACGGTCTGGTTCGGCGTGTTGCCGCTGCCCGACCTGCTGGACAAGAACAAGGAACTGGGCGATCTGCTGCAGGAGGTTCATGAACTGCTGAACTTCGGCATGGCGGCCTTGGTCATAGCCCATCTCGGCGCCGCACTCAAGCATCATTTCATCGACCGCGACGACGTGCTCGCCCGCATGCTGCCCTTTCTCGCCAGGACCACCGGAGACATCAAATGAATTGCAGACTGTTCGGCCCGACCCTCGCCGGCGCCTTCCTGATCATTGCGCCGGCGGCGCATGCCATCGAGTTCAATCAGTTCCAGGCCGGCAAGAGCGCGCTCTCCTTCGTGTCGAAACAGATGAACGTTCCGGTCGAAGGCCAGTTCAAGAGCTTTCGCAGCAAGATCGCGTTCGACCCGGCGAAACCGGCTGCCGCCAGGGCCGAGCTGGAAATCGACCTGGCCAGCATCGATGCGGGTTCGAAGGATGCCAACGACGAGGTGGCAGGCAAGGCCTGGTTCAATACGAAGGAATTCCCCGTCGCGAAGTTCGTCGCCACCTCGGTCAAGCCCTTGGGCGGCAACCGCTTCGAGCTCGCCGGGAAGATGACCATCAAGGGCCGGACCCAGGACCTGACCACGCCCGTCACGCTGCGCCAGGAAGGCAACAGCGCCACCTTCGAAGGCAGCCTGGTGCTGAAACGCGCCGACTACGCCCTGGGCGAGGGCATGTGGGCCGACTTCGGCACCGTCGCCAACGAAGTACAAGTCAAGTTCCGTCTGGTGGCCACGGCAGCTACGGCCGCCGCAGCCGCCAAAAAGTAAGTCCCCTTCCCCTCAGGAGAAAACCCATGAAAAAAATCGCTCTCGTTATCGCCGTATCTACCCTAAGCGCCTTCACCGCCGCGGCCATCGCCGCTCCAGAAACCTTCAACATCGACCCGACGCACACCGCGCCGCGCTTCGAATACACCCATCTGGGCTATTCCAACCAGATGCACCGTTTCGACAAGACCAGCGGCAAGATCGTCCTCGACCGTGCGGCCCATACCGGATCGGTGGATGTAACGATCGATGCCAAGTCGGTCAACACCGGCTACGCGCTGTTCAACGGCCACATCCAGGGCGAGGACTTCTTCAGCACCGAGAAATACCCGACCATTACCTTCAAGTCGACCGCGGTCAAGTTCGATGGCGACAAGCCGGTGGCCGTCGACGGCAATCTGACCATCAAGGGCGTGACCAAGCCGGTGACCCTGACCGTGACGTCGTTTCAGTCGATGCCGCACCCGATGCTGAAGAAAGATGCGATCGGCGCCAATGCGTCAGCCAAACTCAAGCGTTCGGAATTCAACATGGGCAAGAACGTGCCTTATGTCGGCGATGAGGTCACCCTGACCATCGCCGTCGAAGCCATCAAGGAGTAAGCATCAGCCAGCCGCGGCCAGCGGCTACAGGGAAATCGAGGCCGGCTCGTGGGACAGACCTGCGATGCCGGCTTCGTCCATTTCAAGCAGGCGCTGGCCGAGTGCGGCGAAATGGATGACGCCGGCTTTTGCGGCATCTGCAAGAATCGCCGTTGCCTGCCCGCGAAGCGGAATCCCAGGCACGCAGAGCGAGCCAGCGCCGACTCTTGAGCCGTAAGCATCGACCAGACGCGGGAACAGTTCGCGACGCAGGCCGTCGAAGGTCGAGAACCAGAAATGCAGCGAGTCGTCCGCGTCCCGTTGCAGCAGGCCGGGCAAGGTCACCAGGCAATCCGCAAGGTTGTCGCGCACCGCGCGGGCCAGCAGTTCTGCTCGCTTGCCGCTGAAACCCTGAAGTTTCGCCGACCAGTCGCCGCCCAGCAGCCGGCCAGCGGCAATCTCGCCTTCCTCGTGCAGCACGAGGGTTTCGATTTCGCCGTCGGTCATGCGCTCGATGGCGGCCTGCGGATCGACGTCGAAGCGGTAGGCGAGCAAGGCCGACTTCAGCGCACCGTCCTGCTGCTTGACGTTCCAGCCCTCGGCCTTCTCCCACAGCCACTGGCGCAGCGCCTCGCGGCGCACGATTACCGTGGTGCCCTGCGAAGCCGCCGGGATGGCCGAAACATCGCGTGCATACTCGCAGCCGCAGATCAGCAGCCGGGCCTCGCCGCGCTGCTCTTCGCGGGCGAGTTGCCCGAGGAAGAAATGCGGCTTGTGGAAACGTCCCAGGCCAGCGCCGTACACCAGCCCGCTGCCTGCCAGTGCCGCGTTGACCTGCGGCGCCGCGAAGGGGTCGAACTCGTGGCCGGCAACCGGCAACGCGACGAACTCCTCGTCGGCAATCTGTTCCCAGCGCGCCTCGCGTTCGGCGATCCAGCGCCCCACCTCGCTGCGCGGCGGCGAAACGCCATAGGGCAGTTCATGTTCCCAGCGATAGAACTCGCGCATGCCGAGCAGATAGGTGCACAAGCTGACGTCGCGCGCATGGCGCGCATCGGCGATGTCGCAGTTGGTCTGCACCGCACTCACCAGTGCGCCCATACCGGCGATCATCGCGGCGCTCCCGAATGACGGCGGCGGGGCTTCCACGCCGCCATGCCCTGCACGATCTCGGAAAAGGGCAGTGCCGCCAGATCGCCATAGCGCTCCTGCGCCTGGCCCACCAGACGTCGCACGTCCGGCGCCGCCGCATCGGCATCGAGCAGAGCCTTCAGCCCGTCGAGCCCGCCGCACTGGATCTTCATCACCATCGCATGCGGCAGAATGCCCTGGGTGCCGGTCAGGCCCAGTGCAAATGCCGATTTTTCGCGCAGCAGCGTCGACATTTCCGTGCAGGTCGCATGGGCCGTCGCTTGTGCGCAGGCCACCGTTTCACGCTCGGCGATCTGGTGCCGCACCGCCAGTTCGCAGGTCGCATGGCGCGCCAGCAGCGCGCGCTCGAAGACGCAGGGCAGGCGATTGATCGCGCCTCGCGTTTGACGGAAGGCGGCTTCGTCGACCACGGGGCTAGTAGTCCTCTCCCGTCATCGGCTCTTCAACGCGCGGCTGACTCAGCAGATCTTCCGCCTGCAATTCCGTTTCGGCAAAGATGGTCTTGATCGTCTGCCCGGCGCCGAGATCGGCTTCGCGACGCAGGCGCTTGACTTCCTGCGAGGCCTCCTTGAAGGCATCGAACTGGGTGATTTTTTCGAGCCGGGGAACCGGGCCGAGCGAGGTGACACGATAAATGTAATACGGCATCTGGCTTACTCCACGTAACGCTTGGTCGCCTTGCGACGACCGGGTTTGGATTTCTGGATGATGACCCCTTTGACTGCGTCGAGGTCGGGAATATCCGCAGCGGGGTAGGTCGAATTCAGGGCCTGCAATCTCCAGCCGGCGCCATGCTTCGCCAATTGGCGGAAAATCCACTCGCCATCGAGCCGGGCGAGGACGAAAGAGCCGTCGGTGGCCAGTCCTTCGGGCTCGATCAGGATGATCTCGCCCTCGACGAACTCCGGCTCCATGCTGTCGCCGAGCACCATCAGGGCGAATGGCTCGGCGGAGGAACAGGCATCGAGCTCGGGATCGACACCCTGCGGCTGTATGGGGATGATGCGTTGCGCCTGGGTCATGGTGATTGGCTCATGATGTCAAAATGCCTCGATATGCAATTGTTGCGGCGGCACGCCGGCCGCGAGCAGCACGGCTGCCAGCGGTTCCACCCGCTCCGCGGCGCCGGCAAGGTAGACGTCGCTCGCCGGCAAGGCGGCATTCGCCGCCAGGCTTGCCGCCAGGTCATCGGTCGCCAGCGGCAGGTAGCTGAACTCGTCGAGCGCCTCGTCCCAGGCGCGGCACTGGTTGGGCAGGTACTGGCCGCCCGGCTGCGAGCTCGCCCAGTAGAGCGAAATCGACTCGGCGGCATCCACCGCGATCGCATGTTCGATCAAGCTGTTGACCGGCGCAAACCCCTCGTCGATGGCGATGAACACCAAGGGTCGGGCGGAGTCCTTCTCCAGCACGAAACTGCCCCACGGCCCCCATACCGAGACATCGTCGCCCGCCTTGATCCGGCCATCGAAAACGCATTGCCGAAAGTCGGCGCTGGCAGCACGGCGATCGGTGCGGCAGAGATGGAAAATCAGGTTGCGGTCGTCGCAGGGACAGCTCGCCACCGGGTATTCGGCATGCAGGTCGCTGCCTCCCGCCAGCCCCGCGCCGATGCCCAGGGTGACCCGTTGCCCGGCGAGAAAGCGCAGGCGGTTGCTGCGGGGCGTTTGCAGGTGCAGGCGCGTCACCTCGCCGTTCAACGCCTCGACCTTGCGCACCTTGGCGACGACGCGCTGTTCGGGAATGTCCTCCGGGGCGCCGGCTTCCAGCAGCTCCAGTACGAGGTCGGAACCAAGCGCCGTGCAAGCGCACATCAGCACGTGGTTCTGGGCCTTCTCGGCAGCCGAAAAGCGGTACTCGGAGGGTGACACCGCGCGCGCCTCGCCGCTCACCACGCGCGCCTTGCACAAGCCGCACACACCGTTGCCACAGCCATAGTTGGGCGCCAGCCCGGCGCGCAGCGCCGCCTTCAGCAGCGTCTCCGAACCTTCGACAAAGAATTCGCGACCCGATGGTTTGACCGTAACGTGCGCCGACATGACGCGCAGCATAGCATCGAGCGCCGCCATGTCGGCCGCGGGCGCCGGAGCGGCAAGCGCCTGCGCCAGTCCTTCGTCGAGCAAGCGCGCCAGTTCGTCCGCCGTCGGTGCCGGCACGGCGGCAAGACGCGCGTGCAGGGTCTCGAACAGCGCGTGATAGCGGGTCAGCGTCCGCTGCAATTCGGCGAGATCCTGCCCCTGTGCAAACAGGCGCTGGGCCAGTGCCTCCTGCGACGGCAAGACCCGTTCGCGCAGGCGCTTGGCAAAGGCATCCTCGCGAATCGCGCGGGTCTTTTCGAAGCTGCCCGACTCTTCCAGGTCCAGTTGCGGCCAGGCCCGCTGCAAATCATCCGCCGCGACCATGCCGTCAAACGAACGCAACTCTCCTTCACGAATGCGCTTTTGCAGCGCGACGCGTGAAATGCCGAGCAGGTGTGCGGCACGGGAAAGGGTCAGCCATTGCGACATGGAAGCAAGCATAACCAAGCTCGGCCGTCCCGCGATTTCAATTTCCTTATGGCGGCCTAACGGCAGCACGTCTAAGATACGCAAAACCATTTTCAGGAAATGGCTGCCATGAACGATGAAACCTGCGGACTCGGCTTGGCGCCCGCCACGGCGGGCGATTATCGGGAACTGGCGCGCAAGCGCCTGCCGCGACACCTGTTCGATTATCTCGACGGCGCAGCCTACGAAGAACTGACGGCAGGCGAGAATCAGCTGGCGTTCCGCCGCCTGCATCTGCGCCAGCGCATCATGCGCGATGTCTCGCAGCTGAACTTGTCCACCCGCGTCCTTGGGCAGGAGCTTGCCTTGCCCTTGATCCTCGCCCCGCTCGGACTCGCCGGCGCAATGGCGCGCCGGGCGGAGGTGCAGGCGGCACGCGCGGCCGAACGGGCCGGGGTGGCCTTCTGCGAATCCACGGTGTCCATCTGCTCGATCGAGGAAGTTCGCGCCGCAACCGCGGCGCCCTTCTGGTATCAGCTCTACGTGATGCGCGACCGCGGCTACACCCGGTCGCTGCTGGCACGGGCGCAGGCGGCCGGTTGCCCGGTGCTGGTGTTGACGGTCGATCTCGCGGTGATGGGTGCCCGCTATCGCGACGTGCGCAACGGCATGGCGGGCGGCCTGTCGCTGGGCGGAAAGCTGACCAAGGCGTGGGATTTGCTCTCGCATCCAGGCTGGTTGCTGGATGTGGCAATCAGGGGCCAACCCCTGACCTTCGGCAATTTGACCACTGCCGTGCCCGATGCGCGCAGCCTGCCCGAGTTCAAGGCCTGGGTCGATAGCCAGTTCGATCCGCGCATCACCTGGAAGGACCTGGCCTGGGTGCGGGAAAACTGGCCGGGCAAGATCGTGCTCAAGGGCATTCTCGACGTGGACGATGCCCGCCAGGCGGCGTCGGTCGGCGTCGATGGCATCGTCGTCTCCAATCACGGCGGACGCCAGCTGGACGGCGTCGCGGCCGGCGCCGACGCCCTGCCGCGGATTGTCGACGCCGTCGGCGACAAACTCGAGGTATTGATGGACGGCGGCGTGCTCAGCGGACTCGATGTGGTCAAGGCGCTCGCGCTCGGTGCCAAAGCCTGCATGCTCGGCCGCGCCTGGGGCTACGCGGTGGCCGCCCGCGGCGAGGCCGGCGTCGCCCACATGCTGTCGGTGATGCGCAACGAAATGGCCGTGGCCATGGCGCTGACAGGCGTGACCGATGTTGCCGCGCTGGATCGTGAAACGCTGCTCGATGCCGGACACGGGCCGAACACAGAAACCTCGATCTGACCGGCTTCGGCTCCTGAATCACCGTATCACCAGCGCCGACTTTGGTCGACGCCGCATCAACGCGGTTCTGCCGAAACGAACAGTGCGCTACTTGCTCTTGCGCACCGCCGCCAGAATCCCCTGCATCAAGGCCAGCGGCGTCGGCGGACAGCCCGGAATGCGCAGATCGACGCCGACCACATTCTCGACGGCGCCGCAGCTCGCGTAACTCTCGCCGAACACGCCGCCGTTGCAGCCGCAGTCGCCGACCGCTACCACCAGCTTGGGGTCGGGCGTGCAGTCGTAGGCGATGCGCAGCGCGTTCTCCATGTTCTTCGTCACCGGGCCGGTGACCAGCAGCATGTCGGCGTGGCGCGGGCTGGCGACGAACTTGATGCCGCGCCCTTCGAGGTTGTAGTAGGGATTGTTCAGCGCGTGGATTTCCAGCTCGCAGCCGTTGCAGGAACCGGCATCCACCTCGCGGATGGTCAGCGCGCGGCCGAGAACATGCAGGATTTCGTCGTGCAGGCGGTCGATCTCGCGCCGCGGGCCATCGTCCGCGTCGGGCACCGGCTCGGTGAGGATGCCGGTGCGGAAGATGTGTCTGAGCAACGGGATCACAGGTCGGCTCCGCTGTAGGACAGGTTGAAGGATTTGTTGATCAGCGGGAAGTCGGGGACGATGTCTTTCATCACCGCGTGCTCCAGCGCCGGCCAGATCTGCCACGAGGGATCGTGCGGGTGCGCGCGGGCCAGCTTGCCGTCCTTGTCGAACTGGACGCCGACCAGCACCTCGCCACGCCAGCCTTCGATGACGCCGAGCCCGCTGGCGCCGGCGACCGGCGCGACGGCGACGCGCGTATCGCCCGACGGCATGCCGACGGCGATTTCGCGCAGCAGGCGCAGCGATTCGGAGATTTCGTCGAAGCGCACGGCCACGCGCGCCGCCACGTCGCCGCGCTCGTCGGTGACGGGGCGCACGCCGAGAGTGGCATAGGGCGGTGGCGGCGTGTAGCCCTGCCGGTGCGTCCGGCCATCGAGCAGAAGGCCGGAAGCGCGGGCGGCCATGCCGGTCAAGGAGAGTTCACGCGCGAGCGCGGCATCGATGACGCCGGTAGTGACGAAACGATCCTGCAGGCCGGCGTGCTCATCGTAGAGCGTGCGCAGCTTTTTCACCTCGCCACCAATGACGCCACACTGCTCGACCATGGCAGCAAGCGCCGGCGCGTCGACATCCGCCGCGACGCCTCCCGGCGTGATGCGATCCATCATGAAGCGGTGGCCGAACAACTTGTGGTTCAGGCGCAGCCAGTCTTCCTTCAGGCGCATGAACTGGGTCAGGCCGAAGGCGAAGGCGGCATCGTTGCCCAGCGCACCGAGATCGCCCAGATGATTGGCGACACGCTCGCGTTCCAGCATCAGCGCGCGCAGCATCAATGCCCGCGGCGGGGCCGCGACCCCGCATGCCGCCTCGACCGCGTCGGCGTAAGCCCAGGCGTAAGCACAGGTGGAATCACCGGAGACGCGGCCAACCAGCCGCGCGCCATGCGCCATGTCCGCGCCGATGAACAGCTTTTCGACGCCCTTGTGCTGATAACCGAGGCGCTGCTCCAGGCGCAGCACGCGCTCGCCGATCACGGAAAAACGGAAGTGACCCGGCTCGATGATGCCGGCATGAATGGGGCCGACCGGAATTTCATGGGCGCCCTCGCCGCCAACCTGGACGAAGTCGTAGTCGCTGGGCAAATTGTCGAAGCCGGCGCCCATCCCCGCCGCGTGCACGGCGTCGTGGCGCAACGGATACCAATCCGCCGGCCAGGCGCCGTGGCGCAACCAGGGCCGCTGGTCGTCGCCGTCGGCGGCGATGCCGACCATGTCGCGGGTGGCGCGCTGCATGCGGTTGGCCGCCGAAAAAATGCCG
This sequence comes from Rhodocyclales bacterium, assembly GCA_026399435.1. Classification (GTDB taxonomy): domain Bacteria; phylum Pseudomonadota; class Gammaproteobacteria; order Burkholderiales; family Rhodocyclaceae; genus Sulfuritalea. The sequence continues at coordinate 71,377 of JAPLQX010000031.1, read as the reverse complement.
GACAGATCAGGATAGGAGGGCTCGTCAGCCGGCAGGTCAAAGCTTACCCAGGCGTGACCACGGTCCAGGCCAAAGACGCAATGCAGACGGAAACCGCTACCTCGCTGACGCTCGTCGCTGCCCCAGATGGCTGCCAGGCGCCCGCCGGCCAGATGCGCGGCGGCGGCGAAGTCCTTCAACTCATCGCCGCTCGGAGCATGGCCACGCCAGACCGGCGCGCCGGCTCCGGGCTGTGGCGTAAATTCGATGGCGGTGTCGTCGCAGAGGAACATTGTCAGGCCTTCGCCGGGCCGCCCCAAGGGGGCCTGAAGCCACGAACATGGAAGCCGCATAGCGGCTGAACCAAAGTCACCCCTTTCCTCGGGAAAGGGGATGGGGGAAAGGGCGTCATAGTGTTAGCCGAGCATCCGCGCCGCTTCGTGGAACCAGCGCGTGAGATAGGGTGGAATGTAGAGGCCCAGCATCAGCACGATGCCCAGATGGAGGAATACCGGCGTAATGGCCGGCGCATGCGGCAGGCGCTTGGCCTCGGTCTCGCCGAACACCATCGGCTGCACCTTGCCGAAGATGGCGGCGAAAGCCACGCCGAGGCCCAGCAGCAGCACCGGCGTCGCCCACGGGTAATGCTTCATGGCGTGCGTCAGGATCATAAACTCGCTGGCGAAGACGCCGAAGGGCGGCATGCCGAGGATGGCCAGCGTACCGAGCATCAACCCCCAGCCGATCAGCGGATTGATCCGGATCAGGCCGCGGATGTTCTCCATCAGTTGCGTGCCGGTCTTCTGCGTGGCGTGGCCGACGGCGAAAAAGATCGCCGACTTGGTCAGCGAGTGCATGGTCATGTGCAGCAGGCCGGCGAAGTTGGCCACCGGACCGCCCATGCCGAACGCGAAGGTGATGAGCCCCATGTGCTCGATCGACGAGTAGGCGAACATGCGCTTGACGTCCTTCTGTCGCGACAGGAAGAAAGCCGCGACCAGCAGGGTGAACAGGCCGAAGCCGATCATCAGCTTGCCGGCAAAGTCGCCAGGAATGGCGCCGTCGGCCAGCACCTTGCAGCGCAGGATGGCGTAGAGCGCAACGTTGAGCAGCAGTCCCGAGAGCACGGCGGAAACCGGCGTCGGGCCTTCGGCGTGGGCGTCCGGCAGCCAGTTGTGCAGCGGCGCCAGGCCCACCTTGGTGCCGTAGCCGACCAGCAGGAAGATGAAGGACAGCGCCATGATGTTCGGTTCGAGCTGGCCCTTGACGTCGATCAGGTGCGTCCACAGCAGCGCGTTGCCGCTCTCGCCCAGCACGCGCTCGGCGGCAAAGTAGAGCAGGATGGTGCCGAACAGGGCTTGGGCGATGCCGACGCCGCAGAGGATGAAGTATTTCCACGCCGCTTCGAGGCTCGCCGGCGTGCGGTAGAGCGACACCAGCAGCACGGTGGTCAGCGTCGCCGCTTCCATGGCGACCCAGAGAATGCCGAGGTTGTTGGTGGTCAGCGCCGCCAGCATGGCGAACATGAAGAGCTGGTACATGCTCTTGTAGAGCCGCAGGCGCGGCTTGGTGAGCCGGCCATGCTCGGCCTCGTTCCTCATGTAGGGGCCGGAGAAGATGCTGGTGGTGAGGCCGACGAAAGCCGTCAGCGCAACGAAGAAAACATTGAGAGAATCGATAAAGAACTGCTCGCCAAAAGCGAAGCGCGGGCCGTTGGCGACGATCTCGGCCGTCAGGCCGGCGGCGGCGAGGAAGGTGCCGAGACTGGCGATGATGTTGAGGTTGGGCGCCCAATCGCACTCGCCGAATACCGTCAGCAGCGCACCGCTGACGAGGGGAATGGCTAGCATCAAGACGAAGAAATCCATCAGTTGTCTTTCAGGCGTTCCATGTGATGGATGTCGAGACTGTCGAACTGGTCGCGAATCTGGAAGAAGAACACGCCGAGGATGATGACGCCGACCAGCACGTCGAGCGCGATGCCGAGTTCCACCACCATCGGCATGCCGTAGGTGGCGCTGGTGGCGGCGAGAAACAGGCCATTTTCCATCGACAGGAAGCCGACCACCTGGGTAATGGCCTTCTGCCGCGTGATCATCATCAGGAAGGCCAGCATCACCACGGCGAGGGCGATGCCGAGCGTGCCGCGCGTGATGGTATGGGACAACTCGGAGATGGGCAGCGCGACATTGAAGGCGATCATGACCAGAACGAGGCCGACCAGCATCGTGGTCGGAATGTTGATCAGCGCCTCGACCTCGCTCTTGACGTTGAGCTTGCGCACCAGCCGGTGCAGGATCCAGGGCAGCAGGAGCACCTTGAGCAGCAGCGTCAGGCCGGCCGAGTAATACAGGTGCGACTGGCCGGTGCTGACCGCGACCACCAGCGTCGACAGGCACAAGGTCAGCCCCTGCATGGCGAACAGGTTGATCAGCGCCACCACGCGGCGCTGCGCCAGCATGGCGAACGCCAGCAACAGGATCACCGCGGCGAAAAGATTGATCAGCTGCGCCGAAAATGGAATTGCCGAACTCATACCTTGCTTTCCAGCAGCAGGCGCACCAGCAGGCCGAGCACCGCCAGCATGAAGGCGGTGCCGAGAAACTCCGGCGCGCGGAAGATGCGCACCTTGGCGTTGATGGTCTCGATGCCGGCGAGTAACGCGCCGCCGATGGCGAGTTTGAGAACGAGCAGCGGTATCGCCGCCACCAGGGCCAGGAGATCGTCTCCCGGCGCGATGCCCCATGGAAAAAACAGCGCAAGGCCGAGGCAGGAGTATGCGTAGAGCTTGAGGCTCGCCGCCCATTCGAGCAATGCCAGATAGCGCCCCGAGTATTCGAGAATCATCGCTTCGTGGATCATGGTCAGTTCAAGATGAGTCGCCGGATTGTCCACCGGCACCCGGGCGTTCTCGGCGAAGGAGACAAAGGTGAAGGCGACGCCGGCGAAAGCCAGGCTCGGATAAATCACCAGCTCGCGATGGGCCAGCGTCTCGACGATGGTGGCGACCGAGGTCGACTGGGCAATCATGGCGAGAGTGAAAATCACCATCAGCAGCGCCGGCTCGGCCAGAAAACCGATCAGCATTTCGCGGCGACCGCCGAGGCTGCCGAAGGACGTGCCGACATCCATCGCCGCCAGCGAAATGAACACACGCGCCAGGCCGAACACGCCGACCAGCGCGATGGCATCCGCGGCGGGCGCCAGCGGCAGGTCGGTCGACAGGCTGGGGATGATGGCGCAGGCCAGCACCATGCAGCCGAAAACGACAAAGGGCGCGGCGCGGAACAGCGACGAGGCGCCATGCGCCAGCACCACGTCCTTGTGGAACAGCTTCTGCAACTGGTAGTACGGCAACAGCAGGGGCGGCGCGGTGCGGTTCTGCAACCAGGCACGGCACTGGCCCACCCAGCCCGACAGCAACGGCGCCAGCACCAGCGCCAGCAGAATCGCAAATGCCTGACCCAACAATCCAGAAATGCTGATCATGGTCTGGCCACCAGCAACAACACCAACAGTGTGATGAAGCTGTACATCAGATAGACGGCGATGCGCCCACCCTGCAGCGTGACGACCAGCGTCGACACCCAGCCGGCCGCTCTTGCCACCGGCAGGTAAAGCCAGTACCAGAAATGATCCTCGACCTTGACGCTGTAATAGGGCGCCGCGTCGCGCGCGGTGGGGAAATGCCGCTCCATGCGGAACATCGGCTCGAAGATGCGACGGATCGGCTGGCTGAAACCCTCGGCCGTGTCCTGCGCGCGCGGCCCCTGAAAGTAGTAGCCGCAGTCCCAGGCCGAGGTGCGGCGCACGCGGCCGTGGTAGAGGCGGCGCACCAGCCAGCGGCCGAGCAGCAGCGTGGCGGCGATGGTGACGAGGAAGATCACCGGCTCGTAGCTGGCCCGCTCGGGCGAGATCGGCGCCAGCATCCACCAGCCGTGCTCGTGCAACTTGTCGGCGAGGCCGGTGCCGAGCAACTGACGCGTGGCGGCATCGATGCGCAAAATCACCGTCGACGGCAGGATGCCCAGCAACAGCGTGATCAACGTCAGCCAGACGAGGCCGAACTTTTCCCACGGGCCGGCATCATGGGCGTCCTTGAGCCCCGGCTCGCGCATCTGGCCGAGAAAGATGATGCCGTAGAACTTGACCATGGCGAAGCCGGCCAGGGCAGCGACGAAAACCACCAGCGCCGCCGCCACCGGCACCACCATGTTGAGCCAGGGATGCGGCAGGCCGGGCGAGAAGAGGAAGCTTTGCAGCAGCAGCCACTCCGACACGAAGCCCGAGAGCGGCGGCAAGCCCGCGCTGGCGATCACCCCGGCCAGCGCCAGCCAGGCCACCCAGGGCATGCGATGGATCAGACCGCCGAGCTTGCCCAGACTGCGTTCCCTGGTCGCGTGCAACACCGATCCGGTGCACAGGAACAGCAGGCTCTTGAAGGCGGAGTGCGCCAGGCAGTGGTAGAGCACCGCCGTCATCGCCAGCGCCGCCAGTGCCTCCATGCGATAGGCATGGAAAATCAGCGTGAGGCCGATGCCGACCGCGATGAGGCCGATGTTCTCGATCGAGGAATAGGCCAGCAGCCGCTTCATGTCGTTTTGCACCGTGCTGTAGAGCACGCCGAACAGCGCCGTGACGAGGCCCACCACCAGCGCCACGACGCCCCACCACCACAGCGTCGTGTGCAACAGGTCGAAGCTCACCCGCAACAGACCGTAGATGGCGGTCTTGAGCATCACGCCGCTCATCATCGCCGACACCGGCGAGGGCGCGGCCGGATGTGCCTCGGGCAGCCAGACATGCAGCGGCACCAGGCCGGCCTTGGCGCCGAAGCCGGCCAGCGCCAGCAGGTAGGCGGCCGAAGCCCAGAATGGCGACAGTTGCTGGGCGCGCATGCCGGCGAAGCTGTAGTCGCCCGCCCCTCCGGTCATGACGCCGAAACACAGCAGGATGGCGATGGCGCCGACGTGGGCGATCAGCAGATACAGAAATCCGGCGCGACGAATCTCCTCGTGACGATGATCGGTGGTGACGAGGAAGAAGGACGACAGCGCCATGGTCTCCCACGCCACCATGAAGGCGTAGGCGTCGTCGGCCAGCAGCACCATCAGCATGCTGGCGAGAAAGACGTGGTATTCGAGGCAGAGCAGCCCGGGCGCGGTGCCTTCGCCCTTTCTGAAATAGCCGGCGGCAAAGACGGAAATGCCGACCGAGACGAAACCCAACAACATCGCGAAGACGGCGGAAAGGTTGTCCAGCCGCAGATGGAAGGGCAGATCGGGCAGGCCGATGGCCAGCACGGCGGTTTGCGCCGGGCCACCGAGCGAACCCAATGCCACAGAGCCCACCAGCGCGCCGATCATGGCGCCGAGCGGGAACAGGGTCTTGCTGATGAAGCGCGTATTGCGCGGCGCCACCAGCCCGAGCAGCCCAATTGCCAGCCAAGCGCAGGCGGCAATCAGCAAAGTATCGATGGGCAGCAGAGAAGTCATGTCAGAAACGAGGCACCTGCAGCAATTCTAACAGCCGCTGCGCCCTGGCCTTCGAGGGTTCCGGCATTACCGTCGGCGAGGTCAGCGCGTGGCGGCCGACGGATCAATGCGCCGCGACTCGGCCCGGCGCATTCGTCGGATACGGATTCTGGCTTGAAACCCCTTCTGTACGAATAAGTATTTTTTAGTCCGCATCGCAATGGCCGGGCGGACAATCCGCCATGTCCATAGGGAGGACACCACCAAAATGAATACAGACCCGAAAATCTGGGGCAAGACGATCTTCTGGGGAATCGTGACGGCAATTTGCTACGCGGTCATGTTCTCGAACACCGAGCTGATCCTGCACATGGCGCATACGACGCTGCCATCCTGCATCGTGGACGCCGGCAGGGACGTGCCTGCCTACCTGCACAAGATCGATGCCGCCTCCTGCGCCGCCAAGGGAGGAACCGCGGAGCCTGGCCACCCTTGGCATGTCGCACTGCCGCTTCTCATCGCCCTGGCCATCTCCTTTGTGCATGGCGCCTTCACAGGTCTCTTCTGGGAAGCAATGGGACTGAGGGCAGCCACGCACAAGGGTATGAAATAGATGGAAGCCCTCCAGTTCATCGAGCTCAACGCGGCCACCGTCTTCCTGCTGGTGCTCATCGGCTTCATCTCGGGCATGGTGTCCGGCTTCATCGGCTCCGGCGGCGCCTTCGTCCTCACGCCGGCGATGATGTCGCTGGGGGCGCCGGCGATGGTTGCCGTCGCCTCCAACATCTGCCACAAGTTCCCCAAGGCGCTGGTCGGCGCCGCCAAGCGCCACAAGTATGGCCAGGTCGACGTCAAGCTCGGACTCATCCTCGGCCTCTTCGCCGAAGGCGGCATGCTCTACGGCAAGACGGTCATGACCGGCATCAAGGACCAGTTCGGCCGCGCCGGCACCGACCTGTACGTGTCCGCTATCTTCATCGTCGTGCTGGCCATCGTCGGCGGCTTCGTCCTGCGTGACTACCGCCGCCTCAGGAAGGCCGGACATGACGCGCCCGCCGACGTCCCGAAGGCTGCGCTCTGGCTCCGGTCGATCGAAATTCCCGGCACCATGATGTATTTCAAGGCCATCGACGCGCGGATCTCGCTGATTTTCATCGCGCCGATGGGCATCGCCACCGGCATGCTGGCGGCAACCATCGCGGTCGGCGGCTTCATCGGCGTGCCGGCGATGATCTATCTCATGGGCGTGCCGGCCATCATGGCCTCGGCCACCGAACTCGTGATCGCCTTCGTCATGGGCATGGGCGGCACGCTCCTCTATGGCCTCGAAGGCGCGGTGGACATCCGCCTGGCGATGCTGATCCTGCTTGGCTCGTTGTTCGGCATCCAGCTCGGCGCCATCGGCACCACCTACGTCAAGGATTACCAGATCAAGCTGGTGATGGCGGTGATCATGCTCACCGTGCTCTTCTCGCGTTTCTTCTACATCCCCGGCTACCTTTCCGATCTGGATCTGATCGCGAAGCTCGACCACGGTACCGTGTCGACGCTGGGGACCCTGGGTGATTCCGTGCTCGCCGTGGCGCTCATCCTCGGCGCCGTCACGGTGCTGACTTCCCTGACCAAGGGCATCGCGGAACACCGTCGGACCGAAATGGCGCACGAACTCGCCGCGCGCATGGCCGCGCTGGCACCGACTACCGGAGCACTCGATCCCGCCGCGCGGCTCGATCGCATCATGATCGCCACCGACGGTTCCGAATTCAGCGCCAGCCCGATCCAGGCCGCTGTGGATCTGGCCCGCCGGACCAAGGCCAGGCTCTACATCACCTCGGTCGCCGTGTTCAATCCGGAATACGCATCGACCGTCCCCGAGATCGAAAATGCCGCGCTTGACAAGGCCAACCGCGATGCCGTCAGCGCCGACGCGGCGGCGGCGGGGCTTGAGCACGAAATCGTGGTCACCGAAGCCGACGACCCCTACCGCGGCATCGTCGAGGCGGCGGAGGAATACCGTGCCGACCTTATCGTCATGGGCCGGCGCGGGCGGCGCGGGCTGGCGCGCGGACTGGTGGGCGATGCCACGTCGCTGGTCATCGGCCATGCGCCCTGCAACGTGCTGGTGGTGCCGCGCGGCGTTACGCTCAAGGGCAATGGCATCCTGGTCGCCACCGACGGCTCGCGCCATGGCGACGCCGCCGCCTGGGCCGCCGGGCAACTTGCGCAGCGCTTCAAGGTGCCGCTGATAGCGCTTTCCGTCATCTCGCCTCATCACAACGAGCAGCGACGACACGAGGGCGTGCTCGCCGTCGAACGAATCAAGGCCGCATTCCTGGATCGCGGCATCACGGTCGTCGGCATCGTTGCTGAAGGCCGTCCGGACCAGGTCATCGTCGAAGAAGCGCGCAAGGCCGACGCAGACATGATCGTCGTCGGTACTCACGGCCGCACCGGCATCGACCGCCTGCTGATGGGCAGCATCGCCGAGCGCGTTATCGGCTTCGCCGACCGCGCGGTACTCACCGTCCGTTCCTGATATGCCTTTGGCGACGCGCCGAGCGGAGGGGCTCCGCCGGCGCGTTACAATTGTCCCTTTCGCGTTTATCGTCTCGTCTTGTTGAATTCTTCGTGAAGCCATCCACAAATCTGTTGCGCCGATTTTTCCCTTTTCTTCTCTGGTGGCCGATGGTCACCCGCGGCACCGCCAGAGACGATCTCGTCGCCGGCGTGACCGGCGCCCTGATCGTTCTTCCGCAAGGCGTGGCTTTCGCCACCATCGCCGGCCTGCCCCCGCAATTTGGCCTGTACGCCGCCATGATGCCGGCGGTGATCGGCGCCCTGTGGGGATCAAGCTGGCACCTCGTGTCCGGGCCGACCACTGCGATCTCCATCGCGGTCTTCGCCGCACTCTCCCACTCGGCCGAGCCGGGATCGGCGCAATACATCCAGATGGTGCTGACACTGACCTTCCTCGTTGGGGTCTTCCAGCTAACCCTTGGCCTCGCGCGCATGGGCGCCCTGGTCAATTTCATTTCGCACACCGTGGTTATCGGCTTCACCGCCGGTGCGGCGATCCTCATCGCAGCCAGCCAGGTGCGGAACTTCTTTGGCATCGACATCCCGCGCGGCACGCCCTTCTACGAGATCATGCGGCAGCTGGTCGTTCAGTTCGCCGACATCAACCCGTGGGTGCTCGCTGTCAGTGCGGCCACGCTGGCCACCGGTATCCTGACCAAGCGCTACGTCCGGAAGATTCCCTACATGATCGCAGCCATGATCGTCGGCAGCCTGTTCGCCGAGGCGCTCAATCTCTGGCTGGGCCAGGCCGTCACCGGAATCAGGACGGTCGGCGCGCTGCCGGCCGGCCTGCCGCCGCTATCGACCCCGGACTTCTCGCTGGATTCCCTGCGCCACACCGTTGGCCCGGCTCTGGTCATCACCATGCTGGCCCTCACCGAGGCGGTCTCGATCGCCCGCGCCATCGCAGTGCGCTCCGAGCAGCGCGTCGACGGCAACCAGGAATTCATCGGCCAGGGCCTGTCGAACATCGTCGGCGCCTTCTTTTCGGCCTACGCATCCTCCGGCTCCTTCAACCGCAGCGGAGTGAATTACGAGGCCGGTGCCAGGACACCGCTCGCATCGGTATTTGCCTCAATCGCACTGGTGCTGATCCTGCTCGCTGTGGCGCCGCTAGCCGCCTATCTGCCGAACGCGGCGATGGCCGGCATTCTCTTCCTGGTCGCCTGGGGCCTGATCGATTTCCATCACATCGGCCACATCTGGCACACCAGCAAGGCTGAGTCGGCAATCCTTGCCGCGACCCTGATCGGTACGCTGTTCAACCTCGAAGCGGGAATCTTCCTCGGCGTGTTCCTGTCGCTGGTGATGTATCTCTACCGCACTTCGAAGCCGGAAATCGTGCCCGTGGTTCCCGCGCCCGAGCAAGGCGCCTACCACTTCGTACGCGCCACGGGCCGGCCGGAATGCCCGCAACTCAGGATCGTACGCATCAACGGCTCGGTCTATTTCGGCTCCTCCAGCTATGTGCAGTCCGCCCTGCAGCAGATCGACGAGGACAACCCGCAACAGAAGTCGGTGCTGATCGCGGCGGCCAGCATCGTCCGCATCGACATCGCCGGCGGGGAAATCCTGGCCCAGGAGGCGCGCCGGCGACGGCGCCTGGGTGGCGGCCTGTACTTCTATCGCCTCAACCGGCCCAACTACGAATTCCTGCGCCAGGGCGGCTATACGCACGACATCGGCGAAGGCGCCTTTTTCCCGGTGATGACGGACGTAACCAGTGCGCTGTACTGGACGCTCGACCCGGATATCTGCCGCACCTGCAAAGCTCGTATCTTCCGGCCCTGCCACGGCAAGCTGCTGCCCGACGGCTTCCGCCGCCTGCGCCTGATGCTGGCCACGGACGGCAGCGAGTTCAGCCATGCGCCGCAGGAAATCGCCATCGCGCTGGCCGGAAGCTTCGGCGTCACACTCGATGTGATGACTTCCATCCCGGGCGCGGAGGACGAGGAAATGGCCGGCGCCCGTCTAGCCGTCGCCACGCGTGCCGCACTGGTAGCCGGCGTCGACACCGAGGAAATCGTGCGTCTCGGCAGACAGCCGGTAAAGGAAGTGATCGCTGCCGCGACAGCGGCCGACACCAACATTCTGATCATCGGCCGCCGGCCGCCGCGCGGCGATCTCAAGGAGCGCCTGGTCGGCGACATCGCCGAGCAGATCATTGCCCAGGCGCACTGTCACGTGCTGATCGCCGGCTGGCAATCGAAAATGTGGCAGAACCGCATCCTGGTCGCCAGCGACGCTTCGCCAGACAGCGACCGTATCACGGAAATCGCGACGCAGATTGCCCGGACCACCCGCACGCCTGTCACCTTGATCGCCACCGTCGCTCCGGGCAAGGCCCGCGACAAGGCAGAGGAGGACCTGGCATACCAGTCGGGGCAGATGAAACTTGAAGGCATCGAGTGCAACACCCTCGTCGCCGAAGGCTCGCCCGATCAGGTCATCGCCAAGGCAGCGGGGGAAATTGGCGCCGACCTGGTGGTGATCGGCAGCCATCACCAGTGGGGCGGCGGTATCGCCGGCCGCATCATCGGCAGCATGGGCTGCGCGGTGCTGGTGGTGCATTCGGGCGCCGACGCGCCGGAGGTCGACCACGCCGTGGCCAATCAGGCCTGACGGAGGACTTGTTCGCTTCTGCAATAATCCGGCACTTCCCCAACGACAGGATCACCCACCATGGGACACCGCCTCTCAAAAATCTACACACGTACCGGCGACGCCGGTACCACGGGCCTCGGCGACGGTTCACGCACGGCGAAGAATTCGGCGCGCGTCGCCGCGATGGGCGACGTGGATGAACTCAATTCGCTGATCGGCGTGATTCTGTGCGAAGAACTTCCCGCCGACGTGCGTGAGCTATTCACCGGCATCCAGCACGACCTGTTCGATCTCGGCGGCGAAATGTCGATCCCCGGTGCGGTGCTGCTGAAAGCCACGCAGCCGGCGCGACTGGAAGCCGCCATCGACCACTACAACGCCGACCTCGGACCGCTCAAGGAATTCATTCTGCCCGGCGGCAACCGGGCCGCGGCGCTCACTCATCTGGCGCGCACCGTCTGCCGCCGTGCCGAACGCGTAACGGTGGCGCTGGCCGCCGAAGAAACCGTATCCGACGCCGGACGACAATATCTCAATCGCCTCTCCGATCTGCTCTTCGTCCTTGGCCGCTGGCTGAACAAGGCAGCGGGTGGCGACGATGTCCTGTGGCAGAAAGGCAAGCACGCCTGATTGGAAGTCGGCGCCGGGAACACGGCGACCGAGGGTAAAAGCCTACTTTATTAGTATGGTTTTAAGTTTTTGTTTTATAAATGATTTACATCAATTCTCCGGCATCGGCGAAGGTGCATAGTGGCCTCACCCCAACCCACAGGAAGCCACGCCATGCACGTTCATCTCTCCCCCGATTCAATCTATCCCTTCGACGCCCGCGGCATTGCCAAGCGCTTTCGCCACGCCGCCATTTTCGGCGCGCTGGATGCGTTGCGCGCCGGCGAGACAATGCGTTTCGTCAATGACCACGATCCCCTGCCGCTGCTCGACCAGCTCGTGCAACGCTACGGTGACGCGGTGGAAATCACCTACAAGCAGCGTGAACCCGGCAATATCGTTATCGACTTCGTCAAGAAGAAATAGGATCAACGGGATGCAGACGCCGGCCTTCTACGGCCAGGTGCGCAGCCTGACCGTATATGACCCGCTGGCCGAGTTCCTCGGCGCCGCGGAGAACGGCCGCATCGAGTACCACTACATCGATGCCGTCAAGCTGGCCGGCCACTCCTGCCCGACGGTTGCCGCTGCCTACTGGATGACGCTGAAGGCGCTGACCAGCCTGTATCCCGATTCATTGCCGCAACGCGGCGGGATTCGCGTTGAGTTCCGCCAGGATCTGTTGTCGGGCGTAACCGGCGTTATCGCCAATGTCGTCGCCATGCTCACCGGCGCCACGCATGACACAGGCTTCAAGGGCATCGGCGGGCGTTTCGATCGACGCAAGCTGCTCTATTTTTCCGCCGACGTCGCCGAAGAGATCCGCTTCACGCGGGTGGATACCGGCCAGGCGGTCGATGTCGCGGCGCGCATGCAAGGCGTTCCCTTCGCGCCGCAAACCGTCGAATTGATGCAGAAGTGCCTCGACGGGAGCGCCACACAGCAAGAAACGGCCCAATTCCGCGAGAACTGGCAGGGGCGGGTGCGTTCCCTGTTGTTGGACCACGGCGACGATGCAGGGGTGTTTCCGGTATTCCCGGTCCCGCGCTGAACCCAGGCGCGGGGGCAGGCCGGCTAGCGAATGCGCGAACGCCGCGCTTCCACGCAATCCATCAGTTGCGCGCTGACGCTGCGCAGCCGCTGATTGAGCAGCATCAGCAATTCCATCAGCAGCTTGACGCCGATGCGCGGTTCTTCGGTAATCATGCGCGACAGGTCTTCGCGATTCAGCACGGCGATTTCGACGGTATCGAGCGAAACGCAGCTGGCAAAACGCGGCTCGCCGTCGATCAGCGACATCTCGCCCAGCGTCTTGCCCGGACCGGCACTGCCCATGATCTGCGGCAGCCCGCGCACGTCCTTCTTGACGATCTCGACGGCGCCATCCAGCAGCAGAAGCATGAAGTCCCCGTCGTCGCCCTCGCGAATGATTTCTGTGCCCAGCGGCGCGCGGTAGCAGCGCATGTAGCGCGCGAGCCCTTCCAGCTCGTCAGCTTCGAAGTCCTCGAACAGCTGAATGACCTCGATGATCTCGCGGATGCGGCCGACGAAGGGCGTGGCATCGCCGAGATACTCGACGTTGGGGATTTTATCGATCGAACTCATGGCTTTGGCATTATAGCCCCGCCCAGCAGGGCCAGCACCAACAAGAGCCATCCCGCCGTCGCCGCCAGAAGATGCGGATCGGTCAGCAGTTCCTGCGCCGGATCGCCGCCGCCGCCGCGGGTGTGCAGACGCCACAGGTAGCGCAACATGCCGTAGAGCACGAAGGGCACGGTCGCGATCAGGCCGCGCGTCCCGTGCAGGGCCATGGTCTCCGCGCTCACCGTATAGAGCGCGTAGGAGATCACCGTTCCCGCCGCGGCGATGCCGATGAACTGGTCGAGCATGGGTGCCGTGTAGTGTTCCAGCACGCGACGGTGACCGGCACTGTCGGCCAGCAGCGCGTTGAGTTCGGCGCGGCGCTTGGCGAAGCCGAGAAACAGCGTGAGCATCAGGCCGCACAGCAGCAGCCACTGCGACGGTGCGATGCCGAGGCCCAGGGTGCCGGCCAGGATGCGCAGCATGAAGCCCGAGGCGATGATGAAGACATCGAGGATGACGACGTGCTTGAGGCCGAAGCTGTACGCGACGTTGAGCGCGACATAGGCGAAGAAGATCCATGGCGCCGAGCCGGCGAACTGCCAGGCGATGGTGCCACCGGCAATCAGGCACACCGCGGCGAGGGTAAGGGCGGCAGGGCCGCTCACCGTGCCCGCCGCCAGCGGCCGGCTCTTCTTCTTCGGATGCAGCCGATCCTGCTCGCGGTCGATCAGATCGTTCATCACATACACGGCGGACGCCAGCAGGCAGAAGGCGGCAAAGGCGGCCAGCGCCTGCCCGAGCTTGACCGGGTCGGTCCAGGCGTGGCCGAACAGCAGCCCGACGAAGACGAAGCCGTTCTTCAGCCACTGGTGCGGGCGCATCAGACGCAGCAACGACGGCATCAACGACGGCATGCTTCCCCCGGGAAATATCGATCGCACATGTAGCACGCAGTTTGCGGCAACCAGGCCGGAATCGCATAGTATTTCTGCCTGACGACCGCCAGCACCCCGTCGCGATAGGCCGCATAGTCGAAGCTCTCGCCCTTCACCCGCCAGAAGCGCGCGCCGCGTATCTCGAAGCTGTCCGCACTGACCTGGCGGAAATACTTGCGGTAGTCGTCCAGGTTCGGTGCGGACTTCCTCAGGATCAGGAAGTTGCGCCCCGCAAGTGCGCGGAAATCGGTCACCAGATCATCGTGCCGGGCATGGCTCGACGCCTCGCCGAAGACCACGACGTACTGGCGCAGGTTGTAGCCCAGTGTCACGGCATTCGAATAGCCGTCCATCGCCAGCACCCAGTCCTGACGATACGGTTGCAGTTCCGTGGCCAGCGCCTGATGTTCAAAGCTCAGCACGATGCCGTCGTAAAGCCGGGTCTTCTGCCAGGTTTCCAGCGGCACGCGGGATACGACCAGGATGCCGGCAATGTGCGCAAGCGCAAATCCGGCGAAGAACAGGCCGAGACGGCGCAAGCTGACGGGTGTCAGGCGCAGCGCAAGCCAGATCAGGGCGAAGGGCACGAAGGAAAGCAGCCAGTGCAGGCCGATCTGCTTCACCAGCGAAAGCCCGGCGAACAGCACGAAGGGCACCCACGCCAGCGTGCCGAGCGCCGATTGCGGTGGCGCGGACCGTAGGGCGGACCGTAGGGCGGACTTTAGTCCGCCATTAACTCCTTGGCCGGCTGAAGCCGGCCCTACACCGCCATCAACTCCTTGGCCGGCTGAAGCCGGCCCCACAACGCGGCGATTGCGCCACGCCAGCCAAAGCACCGGCGGCCCCAGCACATAAATCAGCGTCACCACATAGAGCAGCGGCGTCTTCAGCGACCAGCCGGCATCGCCGTGGCGATTGACGAAGTTGAACATGTAGTTCGGCCAGCAATGGCCGCTGTTCCACCAGGCCATCAGGGCCAGCGCCGGCAGCGTGCAGGCATAGGCGATGGCCAGCCCGGTCCATGCGCCGGACTTGCGCCGCCTCAGCACATCCACCAGATAGGCGAAGCCGAGAATCGCCGCGAAATACTTGGAGAGCACCGCCCCCGCCAGCAGCAGGCCGGCGGCCAGATACCAGTGCCAAGCGCGACTGCGCGTTCCATCCCCTTCGCCGTCGCGGGAGACTCGTATCCATGCCAGTCCGGAAAACACGCTGAAGTAGATCAGCGGCGTGTCGGTGGTGATGAACACGTTCCAGACACTCACCGGCGCCAGCAGCACCAGCACGGCCGCCCACAGCCGGCGTTCGTCGTCAAGTCGTTCGCCGGGCCGCCCCAAGAACGACTTGGCCCCCATGGGGGGCGGCCGGGACGATTCTTCCCGGCCGGGGGCACCCCCAGTTCCGGCGACCAGTCGCGGCAGCGCCCAATACACGCCCAGGGCAAGCAGCGCCGGCTGCAGGATGACCGGCAGACGCAGCCACCATTCGGCGTCGCTCAGCTTCAGCAGCGCAGCGAGCCACCAGCCGATCATCGGCGGATGGTCGTAGAAGCCCCAGTCCGGTTTCCAGCCCCACCAGATGAAATAGGCCTCGTCGCCGGTGATCGGAAACGCCGCCGCCAGCCAGAAGCGGAAAACCAGCGTCAGGACCAGCAGCGCGGCGAACAGGCGGCCGGTCATGCTTGCGGCTTACTTGTCGGCGAGGGCGATGCGGCGAGCCTTCACCGCGTCGGCGAGAATTTCCAGCGCGACCAGCGTGTCATCCCAGCCGATACAAGCATCGGTGACCGAAACGCCGTATTCAAGCGGCTTGCCCGGCGTCAGATCCTGCCGGCCTTCCTTGAGATGCGACTCGATCATGACGCCGAAGATGCGGTCTTCGCCGGCCGCCATCTGCGCCGCCACATCGCGCGCGACGTCGATCTGGCGCTTGAACTGCTTGCTGCTGTTGGCATGCGAAAAGTCGATCATAACGCGCGCCGCAAGACCGGCCTTGCCCAGCTCGGTGCACGCGGCATCGACCGCCGCGGCGTCGTAATTCGGCGTCTTGCCGCCGCGCAGGATGACATGGCAGTCCTCGTTGCCGTTGGTGGACACGATGGCGGAGTGGCCCGCCTTGGTCACCGACAGAAAATGATGGGGACTGGCCGCAGCCTTGATCGCATCGACGGCGATCCTGATGTTGCCGTCGGTGCCGTTCTTGAAACCAACGGGACAGGAAAGGCCCGAGGCCAGTTCGCGATGCACCTGCGATTCCGTGGTGCGCGCGCCGATCGCGCCCCAGCTGATCAGGTCCGCCGTGTATTGCGGCGTGATGGTGTCGAGAAATTCCGTGGCACAAGGCAGGCCCAGCTCATTGACTTCCCACAGCAGCTTGCGCGCCAGGCGCAGGCCGTCATTGATCCGGAAGCTGCCATCCATGCGCGGGTCGTTGATCAGCCCCTTCCAGCCCACCGTGGTGCGCGGCTTCTCGAAATACACGCGCATCAGGATCAGCAGGTCGTCGTCAAATCGCGCGGCCTCCGCGCGCAGCTTGCGCGCGTATTCCATCGCCGCGTCGTAGTCATGGATCGAGCAGGGTCCGACCACCACCACCAGGCGGCCGTCGGCGCCGTGCAACACGCGATGCACCGCCTGGCGCGCCTCGTAGGTGGTTTCCGCCGCCAGATCGGTGGCCGGAAACTCGCGCAGGATGTGCCCGGGGGGTGAGAGTTCCTTGATCTCGCGGATGCGGACGTCGTCGGTAATGTGCTTCATGCTTTGTCTTGAATGCGGATAAAGGCGTGATTCTACCGGTCGGAAGCCGGCGCAGGCTTCAACTAGCGGTTTTCACGTATTCCCGTTCGGCGCGCGAAGGGGTAAAGTCGCCTTGGTATCGCAACCTCAGGAGGAGTCATGTTCCAGGTTCGAATTCACGGTCGCGGCGGCCAGGGTGTGGTGACCGCGGCCGAGATGTTGTCGGTGGCGGCTTTCGACGAGGGGCGCCATGCCCAGGCCTTTCCCAGTTTCGGCTCCGAGCGGATGGGGGCGCCCGTGGTGGCCTTCTGCCGCATCGACGACAAGGAAATCCGCCTGCGCGAGCCGATCATGGAGCCTGATGCAATCATCATCCAGGACCCGACCCTGCTGCATCAGGTCGATGTCTTCGCCGGCCTCAAGAAGGACGGCTACATCCTGATCAATACCAGCAAGACTTTCGATCAACTGGGCTTGGGCGACATGATCCGCGACTGGCGCCATGAGCGGCTGTGCACGGTGCCGGCGATGGAGCTGGCCTTGAAGCACGTCGGCCGGCCGGTTCCGAATGTGCCTCTGCTCGGCGGCTTTGCCGCGGTGGCAGGAGTGCTGCAGCTCGAGTCGGTGATCAAGGCGATCAACGAACGGTTCAAGGGCAAGGTGGCGGAGGGCAACATCGCCGCCGCCCGCGAAGCCTATGCGATTGTCAAGGCCGAGATGGACGAGGCTCGCAGAAAGGAAACCGAGCATGCTTAAGCAAATGGAAGGCAGCCGCGCCGTCGCCGAAGCCGTCGCCATGTGCCGGCCCGAAGTGATCTGCGCCTATCCGATTTCGCCGCAGACCCACATCGTCGAGGCGCTGGGCGAAATGGTCAAGGACGGCACGCTCAGCCCCTGCGAGTTCATCAACGTCGAATCCGAATTCGCCGCCATGTCGGTGGCCATCGGCTCGTCCGCCGCCGGCGCGCGCAGCTACACGGCGACGGCCTCGCAAGGCCTGCTGTTCATGGCCGAGGCGGTCTACAACGCCTCCGGCCTCGGCCTGCCGATCGTCATGACCGTGGCCAACCGCGCAATCGGTGCGCCGATCAACATCTGGAACGATCATTCCGACGCCCTGTCGCAGCGCGATTCGGGCTGGCTGCAGCTGTTCGCCGAAACCAACCAGGAGGCGCTCGACCTGCACATCCAGGCCTTCCGCCTCGCCGAGGAATTGTCGTTGCCGGTAATGGTCTGCATGGACGGCTTCATCCTCACCCACGCTTACGAGCGCGTCGACATGCCGACCCAGGCGCAGGTCGACGCCTACCTGCCGAAGTACGTGCCGCGCCAGATGCTCGATCCCGGCGAACCGGTGTCGATCGGCGCCATGGTCGGCCCCGAGGCCTTCATGGAAGTGCGCTACCTGGCCCATGCCAAGCAGATGGAGGCGCTGGAGCTGATTCCGTCCTATGCGGCGGAGTTCAAGTCGGTGTTCGGCCGCGACAGCGGCGGGCTGACCCACACCTACCGCACCGAGGACGCCGAGACCATCATCGTCGCCATGGGCTCGGTGCTCGGCACCATCAAGGACGTGATCGACGAGATGCGCGACGCGGGTCACAAGATCGGCGTGCTCGGCATCACCCTGTTCCGTCCCTTCCCGCTGGCACGCGTGCGCGAAAGCCTGCAGGGCGCCAAGCGTGTTGTGGTGCTGGAAAAGAGCATGGCGGTGGGGCTGGGCGGCATCCTGTCCACCAACGTGCGCATGGCGCTGTCCGGCCTGCACATGCACGGCTATACCGTGATCGCCGGCCTCGGCGGGCGCGCCATCACCAAGAAGTCGCTGCACGGCCTGTTCCGCCAGGCCGAGCAGGACGCACTGGAGCCGCTGACCTTCCTCGACCTCGACTGGAACATGGTCAACAAGCAGCTCGAGCGCGAGAAGGCACACCGCCGCTCCGGCCCGGTGGCCGAGAACCTGCTGCGCGACGTGGGCGTCGTC
Organism: Rhodocyclales bacterium; assembly: GCA_026399435.1. Taxonomy (GTDB): domain Bacteria; phylum Pseudomonadota; class Gammaproteobacteria; order Burkholderiales; family Rhodocyclaceae; genus Sulfuritalea. The sequence continues at coordinate 52,896 of JAPLQX010000031.1, read as the reverse complement.
GCCGCGCGCAACTACTAAGGGAACGGTGATGAGCTTCCAACCCGTCAAGTTCTACCAGACCGGCACCTTCACCGTCGGCAACCGCCTTCTGCCGCCCGAAGAACGCAGCGTGCAGGCCAGCACGAAGCGCTTCAACTCGATCAACTCCGGCCATCGCGCCTGCCAGGGCTGCGGCGAGGCGCTCGGCGCGCGCTACGCGATCGACGCCGCGATGGAGGCGACCGACGGTCAGGTCATCGCGGCCAATGCCACGGGCTGCCTCGAGGTGTTCTCGACGCCCTACCCCGAAACCTCATGGCAGATTCCGTGGATCCATTCGCTGTTCGGCAACACGGCGGCGGTCGCCACCGGCATCGCCGCCGCACTCAAGGTCAAGGGCCTGACGCAGACCCCCAGGACACGGGTGGTCGCCCAGGGCGGCGACGGCGGCACCACCGACATCGGTTTCGGCTGCCTGTCCGGCATGTTCGAGCGCAATGACGATGTCCTCTACATCTGCTATGACAACGGCGGTTACATGAACACCGGCGTGCAACGCTCCTCGGCGACACCGCCGGCGGCGCGCACCGCCACCACCATGGCCGTCGGGCCCGCGCCCGGCAACGTCTTCGGCCAGGGCAAGTTCCTGCCGGCCATCGCCATGGCGCATGAGATCCCCTACGTCGCCACCGCCACCGTGGCCGACCTGCGCGACCTCGAAGCCAAGGTCCGCCGCGCCATGGAATTCCGCGGGGCACGCTACATCCACATCCTGGTGCCCTGCCCGCTGGGCTGGGGCACGGCCTCGCACGACACCATCAAGATGGCGCGCCTGGCCAAGGAAACCGGCATCTTCCCGGTATTCGAGGCCGAGCACGGAGAGATAAAGTCGGTGCTGGCGATACGGCGGCCACTGCCGGTGGAAGACTACCTGCGGCCGCAGAAGCGCTACGCCCACCTGTTCGGCAAGACGCCTGCGGTCGAAACGATTGCGCATATCCAGGCGCTGGCCGACAAGAACATCCGCAAGTACGGGCTGCAGGCCCGCAAAGGGGACCACTGAAATGGACAAACCCTTCGCCATCACCCTCGACCCGGGTTCCTCGCTGGCCAACCACACCGGTTCCTGGCGCACCTTCCGCCCCGAGTACGTCGACCGCCTGCCGCCCTGCAATGCCGCCTGCCCCGCCGGCGAGAACATCCAGGGCTGGCTGTTCCACGCCGAAGCCGGCGATTACGAAAAAGCCTGGCACGCGCTGGTCGAGAACAATCCGCTGCCGGCGATCATGGGCCGCGTCTGCTACCACCCCTGCGAGGGCGGCTGCAACCGGCAGCATGTCGATTCCGCCGTCGGCATCAATTCGGTCGAGCGCTTCCTCGGCGACGAGGCACGCAAGCAAGGCTGGAAATTCGCGCCGCCGGCAGCAGCTACCGGCAAGCGCGTGCTGGTAGTCGGTTCCGGCCCGGCCGGCCTTTCCGCGGCCTATCACCTGACCCGCATGGGGCACAAGGCGGTGATCTACGAAGCGGGGCCGCTCGCGGGTGGCATGATGCGCTTCGGTATCCCCAAGTACCGCCTGCCGCGCGACGTGCTCGATGCCGAGATCCAGAGGCTCATTGATTTCGGCGTGGAAATCCAGTTGCAGACCAAGGTCACCGATGTGCAGCAGGCGATGAAGGATGGCTTCGATGCCGTGTTCCTCGGCGTCGGCGCCCACATCGCCAAGCGCGCCTACATCCCCGCCGGCGATGCCAACAAGGTGCTCGATGCGGTCGCCGTTCTGCGCGGCATGGAAGGCCACGACGCGCCGATGCTGGGCCGCAAGGTGGTGGTCTACGGTGGCGGCAACACCGCCATCGACGTCGCGCGCACCGCCAAACGCCTCGGCGCGGAAGAGGCGATCATCGTCTACCGCCGCACCCGCGACAAGATGCCGGCGCACGATTTCGAGGTCGAGGAGGCGCTGCAGGAAGGCATCTCGATCAAGTGGCTGACGACCATCAAGGAAGCCGGTGAGTCCGACATCATGGTCGAGAAAATGGCGCTCGACGACAAGGGTTTCCCGCAGCCGACCGGCGAATTCGAACGCATCGAGGCCGACTCCGTAGTACTGGCATTGGGCCAGGACGCCGACCTCTCGTTGCTCGAAAACGTGCCGGGCCTGGTCGTCGAAGGCGGCATGATCAAGGTCGATGCCGGCATGATGACCGGCCACCCCGGCGTCTTCGCCGGCGGCGACATGGCCGGCAACGAGCGCACCGTCACCGTCGCCGTCGGCCATGGCAAGAAGGCCGCACGCGCGATCGACGCCTGGCTGCGCGGCGAGCAGTACGCGCCGCTGCCCAAGGCCGAGATCGCCACCATCGAGCGGATGAATTCCTGGTACTACTCCGACGCGCCGAAGACCGTGCGCCCGGTGCTCGACATCATCCGCCGCCAGTCCACCTTCGAGGAAGTGCTGGGCGGACTCGACGAAACCAATGCGCTGTTCGAGGCGCGCCGCTGCATGTCCTGCGGCAACTGCTTCGAGTGCGACAACTGCTACGGCGTCTGCCCCGACAACGCCGTGATCAAGCTCGGCCCCGGCAAGCGTTTCAAGTTCAACTTCGACTACTGCAAAGGCTGCGGCATCTGCGCCACCGAGTGCCCCTGCGGCGCGATCAGGATGGTGGCGGAGGAGAACTGAGCGCGGAGTCGTTCGATTCTTCGATTCCCGATGCGATGGCCGCGATGAGGCACAGGCTGGCCCGCGAGGTGGTCGTCGATCACGCAAAAATGGAAGTCGTGTCCAAATGATCCTCGACATGCGCACCATCGTCGTCATGCTCGTCGTGAGCTCGGTGCTGATGGCTATCACTCTCGCGGTAGGGACCAAAATGGGTCGCGCCGCAGGATTCGTGAAATGGAACGCAGGCCTTGGCTTGCTCGCCCTTGGCTGGGTGTTGGTGGCTGCACGCGGGGTGCTGCCGGACTTGGTTGGGGTAGCGCTAGCCGACGCGATGCTGGTTGCCGGTCTCTGCACCTTGCTGGCCGGACTCATCGAATTCAATGACCGCACCGCGCCCCGGCTGCTTCTCATTGCTCCCGGACCGCTGGTTTTTGCGCTCCTGATTCCCCTGGTGAGGGACTACGGTGACGTGACGCTCCTGATGGGCGTTGCATTGGCCATGATATTTGGCGCAATGGCGATTGAGTCCACCCGTCTCGGGCCTCGCGCGGGCCCGGCCCGCTGGATGCTCGCGTTGGCGTGTTTCGCCAGCGCAGTCATGCTCATGATGCGAGCGGTGGACATATGGCTGAGGCCGGACCTGTATCCCAACGTGTTCGCTACCAACAATATGCATGCGGCGGCCTTTATCGTTCTGTTCGCCAGCACCATCGTTATACCCCTGGCCTTCCTTCTCATGCACCGCGAGCGTGCCGCGGCAAAACTCTACGAATTGGCGACCACCGATCCGTTGACCGGACTGTTCAACCGGCGGGCGTTCTGCGAGCTCGCCGAGCGCGAGTTCGCCCGCGCGCGCAGGCTGCAATCGCCGCACGCCGTGTTGATGATGGACCTGGATCTGTTCAAGCGCGTCAATGACGAATATGGTCACCAGGCCGGCGACCGGGTGCTGGTCGGTTTCGCCGCGGTCGTCAAGCGCTGCTTCCGGATAGAGGACCTGGCAGGACGCTATGGCGGAGAGGAATTCTGCGTCGTTCTACCCGGAGCCACCATGGAGAAGGCGATCATGATCGCCGAACGGCTCAGGGGGGCGGTGTCGCAACGCCCATTGGGCGATCTGCCGCGCGCAATCACCATCAGTATCGGCATCGCTGCTTGCAGCGGCACGGCGGAAGCGTCAGTGGACGCCGCGATCGGCCGTGCCGACGAGGCGCTGTACCGCGCCAAGCAGGAAGGGCGCGACCGGGTCGTCGGCCTGGAATTCGCTCCGGAGGACGGATCGATAGCATCGCCATAGGAATACGAGGGCGGCTTCGGCTTGATTCGCGTTGCTTTGCGGCTGACTCCCTTGAAAGTCGGCGCTGGCGGGACGGTGCGGGAGATGTCGCGAAGCACTGCTTCACGCCCGCACCGGTCGGCTGGCCATGCAGGGCCGGCAGAGGAGCCTGATCAGACTCAATGTTGAAGAACCGTGGAAATGAACAGAACTGGTACCGTGAAATTTTTGAACGCTACAGCATCAAGTAACAACGTGAAGCCTTCTAACCCATCACCCGACATAGTTGACACCTCCATCCAACAAACTGGAGGTGTTGTATGGCTCGACCGGAACCGCTTGGGACCGAACTGAGACAAATCAGCCGTTACTCGCCGTCCCGCCAGCGCCGACTTTCAGCCGGTTTGCGCAATGCTGCATGTGGGCAACTACCGATTGGCAGTAAGGGGCGGCTTCGAATCGATTTTCGATTTCCTCGAAGCTCTCGAACTCCACTGCCTCGACCCTGCCTCAAGTCGTATGCAGTTCTTCGCGGATTACGCGGCGTAAGGTGGATTCAATCTGCTCGCCAGTCATGGCTTGGTGGAGAGCCTGATTGATGAGCGTCTGATAGCCTCGCTCTCCGGCCTTCGCCTTGAAGAACGCAATAACCGAACCATCCAGCATGATCGAAACGCGCTGCTTGCCGAGCCGTTCATTGACGGCCGCCGAGAATTCATCGCGGCTGACATCCTTCAGGCCCACCCGCAGGCGGGGTGGCTTAGAGGTAGCGGGAGAGGGTGTCGATTTCATGGGGGTCCGCCTTTCGCATGGAGATGATATGTATTTCGTCTTCGGTTTCCGTGTGGCAGATCGTCACAATGGCCATACCCAGAAAGCCGGTGGAGTTGAATCGCTGCTCGCCGTCGTATTCACGAGCATCTTCCACGGTGAAGGTTGGCCCGTTGAAAACTTCCTCGGCATCCGAGAAATCAAAGCCGTGCTTTTTCAGGTTGGCCGTGCGCTTGACGGCTTTCCACGTAAAGTTTATGTCATCGATTATATATACGAATATATATATTGCAAGGCATGTGACAATCAATAGCCAAGGGGGCGCCCCTTACAGACTTGAAGCCCGGCGTCGGCAACCACCGCCCCGTCAGCGCCGGCGCAGTGCGTCTCTTCGGGAACTTTCAGGCGGCTTGTGCGATGCTGCGAGCCCGCAACTGGCCGCAGCCGCCGTCGATGTCCTGCCCGGCCGACTGGCGCAGCTTGGCGAGGATGCCGTGGCGATGGAGGTGCCGCGACATCACCGCCGCGCGCTCCCACGAGGGGCGACGGTAAGCGAGCCCCTCCACTTCGTTGTAGGGAATGAAGTTCATCACCGCGTACTTGCCAGCGAGCAGCCGCACGATGCCGGCAAGTTCCTCGTCGCCGTCGTTGATGCCTTCGAGCAGCGTCCACTGGTACTGGATGGGATAGCCGGTGGCGCGGGCGTACTGTTCGGCCAGTTCCACCAGTTCGGCCGGATCGATGCGTTGCGCCTTCGGCAGCAGTTGCGCGCGCAGTTCGGCGCGCGTCGAATGCAGCGACAGCGCCAGTGCCGGCTTGACGCGTTCGCGCGGCAGCCGCTCGAACACGCGGCGGTCGCCGACGGTGGAGAACACCAGGTTCTTGTGCGCGATGTTCGCTGCGGTGCCGAGCAGGTCGATGGCTTCGAGCACGTTGTCCATGTTGTGCGCCGGCTCGCCCATGCCCATGAACGCGACCTTCTTCACCGCGCGGCGGGCGCGGGCCAGCACCACCTGGGCGACGATCTCGGCGCTGCCGAGCTGGCGCAGCAAGCCGTCGCGGCCCGTCATGCAGAAGGTGCAGCCCACCGCGCAGCCGACCTGGGTCGAGACGCAGACGCCGTCCTTCGGCAGCAGCACGCTCTCCACCGTCTGGCCATCGCCGAGTTCCACCAGCAGGCGCGCGGAGCCGTCATTGCCGACATGCTCCGAGCGTACCCGCGCCAGGCCGTCGAGTTCCGCCGCCAGGCCAGGCAGGGCGGCGCGGATGCTCAAGGGGAAAAAATCCTGCGGCGGCACCGACCCGCTGTCGAGCGGCAGCGCCCGCGTCCATGCCCTGAGGATGCGCTCCTCGTGACACGGCAGGGCGCCATGGCCGCGCAGGCGCTGGCGAATGTGTTCGATGCGCATGGCCATCAGCGTCCGATCCGCACGGCGGCTTTCTCCGCTTCCAATCGTACTCAATCCGTCCGGCTCTTGTCCGCAATGGTCTGAAAGCAGCGGCTGCAGACCGACGAACCCTCGCGCGGCACGTGGCCATATTTCGCGCATTGCCGCTCGATCGCAAACAGCGCGAAGCTCGCCCTCTTTGAGGCGAGCCCGAGGATGCAGAGGGTGGCGACGACAAAGGCGATGTCGCCTCCGTGTGCTCCCAGTCGGCTTGCGGCAAAGGCTTGCAGCAGGGATGCGGCCAGCATCATGACGCCCGCCCCGATCACGAATACGGTGTTGGCGAAATGCCTTGCCTTGGCTTCAAGTTCTTCTTTCGATGGCGTCACGGCGGCTCCGGCTGAATGAGGGCTTGCAATCAAGCTGCGCAGTTTACCGCCTGTGTCGGCGCGCGTTGATTGTCGCCGTGCATCCAGGAGCCGATATGGCTGCCTTCCCCCCGCGCACGGAAGGGGCTATATTTCCAGAAAAGGGAGCGAGGGAGGCATGGATTCTTCATCGATCATCCGCAAGACGGCCGCCGACCTGCGGCTGACGCCGAATTTCACGGATTACGCCGGCGAACGACAGGCGTTTTCATGGGATGCGGTGCAAGCGCAACTGGCGGGTTCCGCTGGAGGTGGCGTCAATATCACCGCCGAGGCGGTGGAGCGGCAGGCGGCTGGTGATTTGCGCGACAAGACCGCGTTCCGTTTTCTCTCGCGCGGCAAGCCGGCCCGCGACGTCAGCTTCGGCGAACTGTCGCGGCTCACCAGCCGCTTTGCCAATGTGCTGGCCAAGCTCGGCATCGCCAGGGGCGAGAGGGTTTTTGTACTCGCCGGCCGCATTCCCGAACTCTATGTCGCGGTGCTCGGCGGCCTCAAGCACGGCGTGGTGGTCTCGCCGTTGTTCTCCGCGTTTGGTCCCGAGCCGATCGCCACGCGCGTGAATCTCGGCGACGGCCGGGTGCTGGTGACTACCGACTTCCTCTACGAGCGCAAGGTGGCGAAGTGGCGCGACAAGATGCCGACACTGGAACATGTGCTGCTGGTGGCCGAGGATGGCGGCAAAACCGACATCCCCGGCACGCTCGATCTCGCGACGCTGATGGCCGCAGCCAGCGACACGAGCGCCGTGGCGGCGACCGGCGCCGAGGACATGTCGCTGCTGCACTTCACCAGCGGCACCACCGGCACGCCGAAGGGCGCCGTGCATGTGCATGGCGCCGTCGTCACCCATTTCGCCACCGGCCGCTACGCGCTCGACCTGCATCCCGACGACATCTACTGGTGCACCGCCGATCCGGGCTGGGTCACCGGCACCTCGTACGGCATCATCGCGCCGCTGCTGCATGGCGTGACGTCGATCATCGACTCCGAGGAATTCGACGCCGAGCGCTGGTATTCGATACTCCAGGACGAAGCGGTGACGGTCTGGTACACGGCGCCGACGGCAATCCGCATGCTGATGAAGGCCGGCGCCGCGATTCCGCAGAAGTACCGCTTTCCGCAACTGCGCTTCATCGCCAGCGTCGGCGAGCCGCTGAACCCCGAGGCGGTGCGCTGGGGCAGTCGAGTGCTGGGCCTGCCGATCCACGACAACTGGTGGCAGACCGAGACCGGCGGCATCATGATCGCCAACACGCCGGCCTTCGACATCAAGCCCGGCTCGATGGGCCGGCCGCTGCCGGGCATCGACGCCGCGATCATGCGCCGCCACGAAGACGGCACGGCCACATTGATCGAAGAGCCCGACGTCGAGGGCGAGCTGGCCCTGAAGCGCGGCTGGCCCTCGATGTTCCGCGCCTACCTGAACAACGAGGAGCGCTACCGCAAGTGCTTCGCCGGGGAGTGGTACCTGACCGGCGACCTGGCGAAGCGCGATGCCGACGGCTACTTCTGGTTCGTCGGCCGTGCCGACGACGTGATCAAGTCGGCCGGCCACCTGATCGGACCGTTCGAAGTCGAGAGCGCGCTGATGGAACACCCGGCGGTGGCCGAAGCCGGCGTGATCGGCAAGCCCGACCCCGTGGTGGGCGAAGTGGTCAAGGCTTTCGTCTCGCTGAAGAAGGGCTTCGAAGAAAGCGAGGCGCTGCGCATGGAGTTGCTCGGCCACGCCAGGAAGCGCCTCGGTGCCGCCGTAGCGCCAAAGGAGATCGCCTTCCTGCCCTCGCTGCCGCGCACGCGCAGCGGCAAGATCATGCGCCGGCTGCTGAAGGCGCGCGAACTGGGATTGCCGGAAGGCGACACGAGCACACTGGAAGCAGGGGGCTGACATGACAGATCATCACGCCGCAGCGCCGCCGGCCGGCGCCGTACCCTGGAAGAAGGACTTCGCCCTGCGGCTGCTGGCCGACATGGTGCGCATCCGCCGCATGGAAGAGAAGGCGGCCGAAATGTATGGCGCCGGCAAGATTCGAGGCTTCCTGCACCTCTACATCGGCGAGGAGGCGACGGCGGTCGGCGCGCTGCACGCGCTATCGCCCGAGGACAACATCGTCGCCACCTACCGCGAGCATGGCCACGCGCTGGTGCGCGGCATGGACATGGGCGCGATCATGGCCGAGATGTACGGCAAGCGCGAAGGCTGCGCGCACGGCCGCGGCGGCTCGATGCATTTGTTCGACAAGGCGACGCGGCTGTTCGGCGGCAATGCCATTGTCGGCGGCGGGCTGCCGCTGGCTGTCGGGCTGGGACTGGCCACGAAGATGCAGAACGAGAAACGCATCACCGCCTGCTTCTTCGGCGACGGTGCAGTGGCCGAAGGCGCTTTCCACGAATCGATGAACCTCGCGGCGCTATGGAAATTGCCGGTGCTGTTCTGCTGCGAGAACAATCTCTTCGGCATGGGCACATCGATCGAACGCGCCGAATCGCAGACCGATCTCTGCGTCAAGGCGGCGTCCTACAACATGCCGGCGCTAAAGGTCGATGGCATGGACATCGTCGCGGTGCATGAGGTCACGAAACAGGCCGCGCAGCGAGTGCGTGTCGGCGAGGGGCCGCTGTTCGTCGAGTACCAGACCTACCGCTTCCGCGCCCACTCGATGTTCGACGCCGAGCTCTACCGGCAGAAGGCCGAGGTAGAGGAATGGAAGACGCGCGGGCCGATCCACACGTTCTCGGCCCGGCTCAAGGCCGGGGGCAAACTGAGCGAAGAGGAATTCCTCGCTATCGATGCGGCAGCAAATTCCGAGGTGGCCGCGGCGGTCGCCTTCGCCGAGGCCGGCACCTGGGAGCCGATCGAGGACCTGCTCAAGGACCTGCACACATCATGAGCCGCAAACTCAACTACCGCGAGGCCATGCGCGAGGCGATGCACGAAGCCCTCACCAACGATCCGCGCGTGTTCCTCATGGGCGAGGACGTCGGCATGTACGGCGGCACCTACGCCTTCTCCAAGGGCTTCCTCGACGAATTCGGGCCGGAGCGCATCCGCGACACGCCGCTGTCCGAACTCGGCTTCGTCGGCGCCGGCATCGGCGCGGCGCTGGGCGGCATGCGGCCCATCGTCGAGGTGATGACGGTCAACTTCAGCCTGCTGGCGCTGGACCAGATCGTGAACAGCGCGGCGACCTTCCGCCACATGTCGGGCGGACAATTCTCGGTGCCGCTGGTGATCCGCATGACAACAGGAGCGGGGCGCCAATTAGCCGCCCAGCATTCGCACAGCCTCGAAGGATGGTACGCGCACATCCCTGGCATCAAGGTGCTGGCGCCCGCCACCATCGAGGATGCGCGCGGCATGCTCGCCCCGGCGCTGGCCGATCCCGACCCGGTGGTGATTTTCGAGCACGCCGGGCTGTTCAACATGGAAGGCGAGCTGCCCGACGACTGGAGCGTCGACATCAGCTCGGCCAAGGTGCGACGCGCTGGCAAGGATGTCGCCATCATCACCCACGGCGGTTCGCTGCCCAAGGCGCTGGCCGCCGCGGAGCAACTCGCAGCGGCGGGGATCGACGCGGAAGTGCTCGACCTGCGCGTGCTGCGTCCGCTGGATACCGCGACCATCATGGCCTCGGTCGCCAAGTGCCGCCGCGCCGTGGTGGTCGATGAGGGCTGGCGCACCGGCAGCCTCGCCGCCGAGGTGATGGCGCGCATCATGGAGAACGCCTTCTACGAGCTCGATGCGCCGGTGGCGCGGGTCTGCTCGGAGGAAGTGCCGATTCCCTACGCCAGGCACATGGAAGAAGCCGCCCTGCCACAGGCGGAAAAGATCGTCGCCGCCGTCAAAGGATTTTTCGCATGATCGAATTCAAGTTGCCTGCACTGGGCTCCGACATGGACGAGGGCACCCTGCTCGAATGGAAAGTCGGCGTTGGCGACACGGTGAAGAAGGGCCAGGTCGTGGCCGTGGTCGACACCACAAAGACCGCAGTAGATGTCGAAAGCTGGCAGGAGGGAACGGTCCACCAACTGATCGCCGAGATCGGGCGGAAGATGCCGGTGGGCACCGTGATGGCTCTGCTGCTCGCAGCGGGCGAGACCGCCCCCGCAGGAGTCGGCGTCGGCGGTACGGCGATGCCGGTGCCCAAGGCGGCGCCGGCGGTTGCAGCCGCAGCGCTTGTGGCTGCACCGGCTCCTGCCGCTGCACCCACCGGCCCGGGGCGGCGCATGATCTCGCCCGCCGCACGCAAGCATGCGGAAGAAAAGGGCGTCGATCTCGACAGCATCACCGGCACCGGCCCGCATGGCGCGGTGACGCTGGAGGACGTGGAGAAAGCGGCGGCCGCCCCCAGGGCAGCGCCGGTGGTGGAGAAATCCGCGGCGCAAATGGCCGCGGCACAACAGGCGGCAAAGACGGCGGACATGCGCAAGACCATCGCCGCCGCGATGAGCCGCTCCAAGCGCGAGATTCCGCACTACTACGTCGCCGAAGATATTCCGCTCGCGAATGCACTGGCCTGGCTGCAGGTGGCCAATGTGCAGCGGCCGATGGCCGAGCGCCTGCTGCCGGCGGCGCTGCTGCTGAAGGCGGTGGCCATGGCGCTGAAGCGCTATCCCGAGCTCAACGGTTACTGGCGTGACGGCGGCTTCGTCCCGGTTGCCGCCATCAATCTGGGCGTGGCGATTTCGCTGCGCCAGGGCGGGCTCATCGCGCCGGCGCTGCTGCAAGCCGACAGCAAGCCGCTGACGGTGCTGATGCAGGAGCTGACCGATCTGGTGAAGCGCACGCGCGCCGGCTCGCTGCGCAGCTCCGAGATGAACGAGCCGACGATCACCGTGACCAATCTCGGCGACCAGGGCTCGAACTCGGTGTTCGGCGTCATCACGCCGCCGCAGGTGGCGCTGGTGGGCTTCGGCCGCGTCGCCGAGCGGCCCTGGGCCGAGAACGGCGGACTCAAGGTGCTGCCGGTGGTGACCACCAGCCTCTCGGCCGACCACCGCGTTTCGGACGGCCATCGTGGCGCGCTGTTCCTGCTCGAACTGAATGAATTGCTGCAACATCCGGAGGACCTGGAAAAATGACTGATGCCGAAATCCGTGCCGTGGCACTGGCCACGCTCTTGTCGATCGCGCCCGAGGTCGAGGTCGACGAGTTGCGCGGCGACCGCACGCTGCGCAGCCAGGTGGACCTGGACTCGATGGACTGGCTGAATTTCCTGCTCGGGCTCCACGAGAAACTCAAGGTGGAGATTCCCGAAGCCGACTACGCCAAGCTGATCACCCTCGATGACGTGGTGGCCTATCTGCAGAAGAAACTCGGCGCCGGATGACGGTGCCTGGCATCGAACCGGATGCGGAGGGATACGGCTATCTGGCTGTCGACAATTTCCTGAGCGGCCTCGACGTGAGGCGGGCATACACGGCGTCGATGATCTCCGCTTCGCGCTGATTGAGCGAGAAGAATCCATAACGCCGCCAGGCGCGAATCGCACCGCGAAGTTCCTTGAAAGAGAATGAAGTGCTCATTATGTGTCTCCCGGGGAGTTCGCCCGCTGAACGGACGAGTGACCGACTTGTATGCACGCCTGTGTCGGTTCATTCCTCTGCATGGACCAGTTTTTCATAAACCCGAAGGGTCTGAAACGGCAAAAACCGCGGGAATTGTGGTCGATATTGGATGCATGCCACACCTGTATCGCAACAGCCAGACCGCCCGCCGACAACGCCGCGGGCACATGGCTGTATCATCACGAGTGAATTGGATTTCCGGCCGCGACATCGGGGCCGGACCCGAAGCACGTCGACACCTGGCTGACTGAGAGGAGAATTTCGTGACTACGCATGAGAACAAGACCAAAGTGACGATTTTGACGGGGGCATACCGCATCGTTGGTTACATCGACGTCCTGCCCGGGGCCCGCGTTACGGACTTCATGCTTGAATCGAAGGCGTTCCTCGTAGTCATGGATGTCGAGGTCTTCGAAGCGGGGGAGACAGGCCGCAAGGTTCTCAGCGCTCCGTTCATCGACTTGAACCGGGAATACATCCAGATCGTCACCGAATGCTAGCGGCCACTGACCGGGCCAGGCCCGGTCGATGAGCTGACGCCGTAAAAGTCCGAACATGAAAGCGCGCATGCGCGCCATGCTCCTCGACCGGCCTGGGACGCCGCTGCGCATGGCCGAGCTGCCGGTGCCGCAACCGGGCGGCGGCACCCTCCTGATCGAAGTGGAAGCCTGCGGGGTTTGCCGCACGGATTTGCATCTGGTCGACGGCGAGTTGCCGCATCCCGTGCTGCCCATGATTCCCGGTCACGAGATCGTCGGCCGCGTCGCGGCCATCGGGGAGAAGGTTGCCGGTTTCGTGCCCGGCCAGCGCGTCGGCGTACCCTGGCTCGGCTGGACCTGCGGCGAATGCCGTTTCTGCACCAGCGGTCGCGAAAACCTTTGCGACGCGGCACGCTTCACCGGCTACCAGATCCACGGCGGCTATGCCGAATACACGGTGGCCGATGCGCGCTACTGCTTCCCGCTGCCCAACGAGGTTGACGCCGCGCCGCTGGCGCCGCTGCTGTGCGCCGGCCTGATCGGCTACCGCGCCCTCCGCATGGCCGGCGAGTCGCGCCGGATAGGCATCTACGGCTTCGGCGCCGCCGCCCATATCGTCGCCCAGGTGCTGAAGTTCCAGGGACGCGAGTTCCATGCCTTCACCCGTCCGGGAGATACCGCCAGCCAGGAGTTTGCCCGCCGCCTCGGCGCCGCCTGGGCCGGCGGCACCGACGAAAACCCGCCGACGCCACTCAATGCAGCGCTGATCTTCGCCCCGGCCGGAGCCCTCGTGCCAGTGGCCCTGCGCCAGTTGGAAAAAGGCGGCTGCGTGGTCTGTGCCGGCATCCACATGAGCGACATTCCCGCCTTCCCCTACGAGATCCTCTGGGGCGAGCGCAGCATCCGTTCGGTGGCCAACCTGACCCGGCGCGACGGCCTCGAATTCCTCGACCTCGCGCCGCGGGTGCCGATCCGCACCGAAGTCGTCCGCTTTCCGCTGGCGCAGGCCAACGAGGCGCTGGCGCAACTGCGCCGCGGCGAATTCCAGGGAGCGGCGGTACTGACGATGAAAGACTAGCTGCGGGGCTCGGCCCTGGCCCGGCGCTTGCGCTTGCCGCCGCCGGCGAATGACTGCCGCACTTGCGACATCTCCATCATCCGTGTCGCGACCAGATAATTGATGCTGCCCTCCGGCACGACGCCATCATCATTCGGTTCGCCGGCTGCAATGCCGGTGAGGAGTTCGATGGCCTGCTCGACGCTGGCCACGGCATGGATGCGAAACTTTCCTTCCGCGACGGCGGCCACCACATCCTGGCGCAGCATCAGGTTCTTCAGGTTGGCTTCGGGAATCAGCACGCCCTGATGACCGGTGAGCCCGCGCAGGCGGCAGATGTCGAAGAAGCCTTCGATTTTTTCATTGACCCCGCCGATGGCCTGGACCATGCCGAACTGGTTGACCGAACCGGTGATCGCCAGCGACTGGTCGATCGGCGCCCCGGACAATGCCGAAAGCAGGGCACAGAGCTCGGCCAGGGAGGCGCTGTCGCCTTCGACCGGGCCGTAGGACTGCTCGAACACCAGGCTCGCCGAGAGCGACAGCGGCACCTGGCTGGAATAGCGCGTGGCGAGAAATGACGACAAGATCATCACACCCTTGGAATGGATCGGACCGCCCATTTCCGTTTCGCGCTCGATGTCGATGACGTCGCCTTCGCCCACCCTCACCGTGGCGGTGATGCGCACCGGATGGGCAAAGCGGAAATCGCCGAGATCGATCACGGCCAAGCCGTTGATCTGGCCGACATGGCCGCCGCTCGAGGTGATCAGCAAGGTGTTTTGCAGGATCGCCTGCTGATAGTGGTCGCGCAAGCGATCGTGGCGCCGGACCTGGGTCGCCAGCGCCGCTTCGACATCATCGGGACCGACCGTGGCGCGACCGGCGCGGACGGCACAATGCTCCGCCTCGTGCAGCAGATTGACGATGTGCTGCGTGTTGGTCGATAGCCGTTGCGCATCGCCGACGAAGCGCGCCGACTGCTCGATCACGCGCGCCACGGCGGCGCGCTCGAAGGGGCGCAAGCCGTCGCGACGGCACAGGTCGGCAATTCTGCGGGCAAAGCGTCGCGTGTTGTCGTCGCTGCGCTCGACGTCGGTTTCGAAATCGGCGGCGACGCGGAACAGCTCGCTGAATTCCGGATCGTATTCTTTCAGCAGGTAGTAAAGCATCGGCTCGCCGAACAGCACGACCTTGCACGACAGCGCGATCGGCTCCGGCACCAGGGGCAGGCCGCTGCCGAAACCCAGTGTTCGCTCGAGCGATTCGATACGGATTTCCCCGGCCTTGAGGGTGCGCTTGAGGGCATCCCAGGCGTAGGGCTGACGCAGCAGCTTGTCCGCATCGAGCATCAGGAAGCCGCTGTTGGCACGATGCAGGGCGCCCGCCTTGATCAGGGTGAAATTGGTGACCAGGGTGCCCATGTGGGCAAGGTGATCGACCCGGCCCAGCAGATTGGGAAAGGTCGGATTGTCCTCGCTGATGATCGGGGCCGATTTGCTGCCGCCGTGATCGACCAGCAGATTGGCCTGGTAGCGCTGCACCGAAAGGCCGTCGCCGGTCAGCTCGAAGCCCTCGCTGTCCCCGTGCTGTTCGCGCAGGCTTTCGCCGTACTCGACGATGTCGGCCAGTACCTCATCGAGAAAGCTCAGCACGTTCACCAGCCCGGCGTAGCGCTCTTTCAGCTCGTCGATCAGGTGGCCGATGGCCAGGCTCATGGTGTCGCGGCCGAGCTGCTTGAGCCGCCCCTGCATTTCCCGCCGCCAGCGCGGGAACTGGTGCATGAGCTTTTGCAGGCGTTCGCCGAACTCCTCCATCACGTGGCCCAGACGCTGCTTCTCCTCGTCGGCCAGCGCGGCAAATATATCCGGGCTCATCGGTTCCTCGCCGGCGAGCGGCGCAAAGGCGAAGCCTTGCGGCGTGCGTATCAGTGCGATGCCTTGCTGCCTGGATTCGTCGCCGAGATGGTTCAGGGCGCCGGCTTCACGTTCCTTGAATTCGTTCTGGATCGCCTCGGCATGGGAACGAAAGTCCTCGCTGTCGAAGGCCGCCGAGATGGCGGGCTCAAGTTCCTCGATCAGCCGCTGCATGTCGCGCCGCAGATCGGCACCGCGCCCAGGCGGCAGCGTCAGGACGCGCGGCGACTGGTTATCGGCGAAATTGTTGACGTAGCAGTAGTCGTCGGGCGCCGGCAGGCTGGCCGCCTTTGCCGCCAGCAGTTCGCGCACATCGTCGTGACGGCTGCTGCCCGGTTCGCCGAGGACGAACAGGTTGTAGCCGGGACGATCGATGTCGATGGCAAAACGCACGGCTTCCACCGCGCGCGCCTGGCCGAAAATTTCTGCCAGCGGCGGCAACTGGTCGGAAGTTTCGAAATCCAGCAGCGCGGGATCGCAGCGGCGATACAGCGCCCGCGCATCGACGGGTTTGAGATCGGTCAAGGCTAGTGGGCCCGGATTGCTGTCGCTGGTCATCTGTCCACGCCGGTTCGATACCAACCGGTCCGTCCGCGTTGATGGGGCCCGTTCTTATTCGTGTTCCGGGCAAGCGGGATTATGCCGCCAATTGCGGTTGGGGAAAATCAGGTGTCGTGTTCGTTTTCTCCTCCCCCTTCAAGGGGGAGGCAGGGAGGGGGATGGAGTGCAAAGGCGTGGCTTGTTGGCTGTTTGGCCCCATCCCCACCCCAGCCCTCCCCTTGAAGGGGAGGGAGCTTCTCCGTGGCTGCTCGACCCGACCGCTGCGCGCCACCCCGCCCTCCCCTTGAAGGGGAGGGAGCTTCCTTGATGCGATTGCCCCCTATACGCAACCGGTAGGCTTGGGCATTCCCGCGTAACGCGCCGCCTGCTTGGCGGGGCCGTAGGGGAACAGGTCAAAGAGGTATTTCTTGTCGCCGAACTGATCGCCGAGCGAGCCGCCGATCAGTTTCGACATGACACGCAGATTCGGCGCGGTGCCGTTTTCCGCGTAGTAGTCGCGAATCCAGCGCACCACCTGCCAGTGCTCGTCGGCAAGGGCAAGCTGGTCGCGCTCGGCGAGGGCCTTCGCGACGTCTTCGCTCCAGTCGTCCAGCGAGGCGAGGTAGCCCTCGGCGTCGGTTTCAATTTCGCGTCCATTTACGTTGATCATTTTCGTTCTCTCTATTGGGGTTCGGGGATATTACTTGACTATTTTTGTCGGATTATAAGGCAGAAATCCGGCACGCTCATAAAGGCTTCTGCGGCGGGCCTCGCAAAGACTTATCGCTCGCCTTTGGTGCTCCGTGAGGCCGGACAGACCTGGAACCCATACTGGACGCAGGGGTCTCAAATCCGGATAATTCGAGTGGATTCGATTGACGATGACCTGCGTGGATGGGAACTCCCGGCGCAGGTTTATTTTTTCCCTTATCCGAGAGCGCACCATGGCCGCCGTCATGCCTCAGTTGTCAAACCCGTTGGCACCCCCACCTTCCACCAGCCGGCTTCTGCTGTCCGGCAACGAAGCCGTTGCCCGCGCCGTATGGGAATCCGGCGTGCGCGTCGCCGCCGCCTATCCCGGCACCCCCGCGACGGAAATCATCGAGTCGCTGGCGCGCTATCCCGATCTCCACGCCGAATGGTCGGTCAATGAGAAGGTTTCGATGGAGGTCGCGCTCGGCGCTTCGATGACCGGCGCCCGGGCTTTTTGCGCCATGAAGCACGTCGGCCTCAATGTCGCCAGCGATTGCCTGATGACCATGACCATCACCGGCGCCTATGGCGGCCTGGTGGTTGCGGTGGCCGACGACGTCGGCATGTCCTCGTCGCAGAACGAACAGGATTCGCGCTTCTGGGGCCGCTTCGCGCACATCCCGGTGCTCGAGCCGGCGGACTCGCAGGAAGCCTACGAGATGACGAAGTTTGCCTTCGGCCTCTCCGAGCAATATGAAACCCCGGTACTGCTGCGCCTCACCACGCGCATCTGCCACGTCAAGGGTCTGGTCGTCGTCGGCGAGCGCGTGGCGCACGAACCCGCCGGCTTCGTCAAGAATCCCGAGCGCTGGGTGATGGTTCCGGCCCACGCCAAGACCCGCATCCCCAGCCTGTTCCGGCGCGACGAGACCCTGCGCGGCGTGTCGGAAGCATCGTCGCTCAACGTGCTGGAGCCGGGCAGCGACCGCAGCGTCGGCTTCGTCGCCTCCGGCCCTGCCTACATGCATGTCAAGGAAGCCTTTCCGGATGCGCCGGTGCTGAAGCTGGGCTTTTCCTACCCCTGGCCACCGGAAAAGATGCGCGCGCTGGCGGAGATGTGCGACCAGTTGCTGGTGGTCGAGGAAACCGAGCAGCTGCTCGAAACGGAAATCAAGGCTGCGGGCATCGCCTGCCACGGCAAGGATATGCTGCCGCGGATGGGCGAGTTGTCGCCGCAGGTGCTGATCCCTGCGGTGGATCGCCTGCTCGGCAAGGAAGTGCCGCCGCCGGCGCCTGCCGCGGCACCGGTCAAAATCTTCCCGCGGCCGCCGACGCTGTGCGCGTCGTGCCCGCACATGGGCATCTACTACACGCTGTCGCAGATCAAGAACATCATCGTCTCCGGCGATATCGGCTGCTACACCCTCGGCGCGGGCCATCCGTGGAATGCGCTGGACACGACAATCTGCATGGGCGCCACGATGGGCGTTGCGCTGGGCATCGACAAGGGTCGCGGCGCGGTCGACAAGAACAAGCGGATCATCGCCGTAATCGGCGATTCGACCTTCATGCACATGGGCATGCAGGGCCTGCTCGACATCACCTACAACAAGGGCAACGTCACCGTCCTGCTGCTCGACAACAACACCACCGGCATGACCGGCGGCCAGGCGACGCCGGCTTCGGGCCGCGACATCCACGGTAACGAAGCGCCGCGCGTCGATCTGGCCAAGGTGGTCGAGGCGCTCGGCGTCGCCAACGAACGCATCAAGGTGGTGGACCCTTACGAACTGCCCGTGCTATTCAAGACCATCCGCGACGAAATCAAGATCGACGGTCCCTCGGTGATCATCGCCCGTCGGCCCTGCGTGCTGATCGACGACTTCAAGCCCTTCCGCCCCTACCTGGTCGAGGAAGACAAGTGCACCGGCTGCGGCAACTGCATCGAGGTCGGCTGCCCGGCGATCCACGTCACGCACCGCGAGAAAGTGATCAAGCCCTCCGGCAAGGAAGTCGAACTGGCCTTCGTCAATATCGACAACCAGGCCTGCACCGGTTGCGGACTGTGCGTCCAGCCCTGCGCGCCGGACGCGATCCAGCACGTGCCGCGGCGCGACATCCCGATCCATATCGTCAAGACATGAGCCAGAACGACATCACCAACATCCTCGTCTGCGGCATCGGCGGCCAAGGCGTCATGACGGCCACCGAAATTCTCGCCGAAGCCGCCATCGCCGAAGGGCACGACGTCAAGAAAACCGAAGTGGCCGGCATGGCCCAGCGCGGCGGCGTGGTCACTTCGCATCTGCGCTTCGGTCGCAAGGTGCTCTCTCCGCAGATCGAGCCGGGAACTGTGCAGGTGCTGCTCGGCTTCGAGGGCGCCGAAGCGCTGCGCTGGTCGCACTATCTGCGACCCGACGGCCTTGCGCTGGTGAACAACGCCAAGCTGGTGCCGCCCGTGGTCGAGCTCGGCCTGTTCGATTACCCGGAAGATCCGACCGGCCAGATGCGCGCCGCCGGCCGCCGCGTGGTCTCCTTCGATGCCATGTCGATCGCGCGCGATCTGGGCGAGATCCGGCTCGGCAATACCGTCATGTTGGGCGCCATCGCCGACTACCTGCCTTTCTCGCCGGACGTGCTGCTGGCCTGCATCGTCAAGCGCTTCGCGCGCAAGGGCGAGCAGGTGGTAGAGGCGAATCGCCAGGCCTTCGCTGCGGGTCGCGAGGCGGTGGCCAAACAACTCGGCGCGAATTCGAGCAACCCGGCGCCCGCACACGCCTGACGACATCCCCGACGAATCCGAAACAACAACGCGGAACACGACATGACTGCAAGAATCATTGACGGCAACGCCCTCTCGGCGGAAATCCGCGGCCAGCTGGCCGAACGGGCCGCCGCCCTGAAGACCAAGGGCATTACCCCCTGCCTGGCAGCGATTCTGGTCGGCGAAGACCCGGCCTCGGCGGTCTATGTCCGCAACAAGGTCGCCGCCTGCGAGAAAGCCGGCATGCGCTCGATCAAGGACGTCTATGCCGCCGACGTCGATCCGGCAGTGGTTTTCGCCCGGATCGCAGAACTGAACACCGACCCCTCGGTGCATGGCATTCTGGTGCAACTACCGCTACCGAAGCATTTCGATTCGGAGGCGGTGCTCGAGTCGATATCGCCCGAGAAGGATGTCGACGGCTTTCACGCCGAAAACGTCGGCGCGCTGATGCAGGGCAACCCGCGCTTCATCCCCTGCACGCCCTACGGCGTCATGAAAATGCTGGCGAGTGCCAACGTGCCCCTGAAGGGCGCCGAAGTGGTCATCGTCGGCCGCAGCAACATCGTCGGCAAGCCGATGGCCATGCTGCTGCTGGCGCAGAGTTGCACCGTCACCATTTGTCATTCGCAGTCGAAGGATCTGGCCTTTCACACCCGCCGTGCCGACATCCTGGTGGCTGCCGTCGGTCGGGCGAAGATGATCACCGGCGACATGATCAAGCCGGGCGCCACGGTGATCGACGTCGGCATCAACCGCACGGCCGAGGGCAAGCTGTGCGGCGATGTCGATTTCGAAACCGCGAAGGACGTTGCCGGCGTCATCACCCCGGTACCCGGTGGCGTCGGCCCGATGACCATCACCATGCTGCTGACCAACACGCTTGAAGCCGCGGAAAGGTGCGCCAAATGAAACCTCTGGTCGGAATTGTGATGGGCTCGGATTCGGACTGGCCCGTGATGCAGGCAGCGGCGCAGATGCTGAAGGAATTCGGCGTGCCTTACGAGGCGCGCGTCGTCTCCGCCCACCGCACGCCCGACCTGCTGTTCGACTACGCCGCCGTGGCCCAGGAACGCGACCTGCGCGCGATCATCGCCGGCGCCGGTGGCGCAGCGCATCTGCCCGGCATGCTGGCGGCGAAGACCATCGTCCCGGTGCTCGGCGTGCCGGTGCCGTCGAAGCACCTCAACGGCCTCGATTCCCTGCTGTCCATCGTGCAGATGCCGAAAGGCATCCCCGTCGCGACCTTCGCCATCGGCGAAGCCGGCGCCGCCAACGCGGCGCTCACCGCGATCGCCATCATCGCCACGGCCAACGACGATTTCGGCCGCGAACTGGCGCAGAAGCTCAACGATTTCCGCAGCCGCCAGAGCGACACGGTGCTGGCGATGAAGCTCCCAGAGATCTGATGAACATTGCGTCGATTCGAGACTATTTCACCGGTCTGCAGCAGCGCATCGTCGGCGAACTCGAAGTCCTTGAAGGCGCGCCTTTTTTACGCGACGCCTGGGACCGGCCCCAGGGCGGCGGCGGCATTTCCCGCCTGATCGAAGAAGGCCGGGTTTTCGAACGCGGCGGCGTCAATTTCTCGCACGTCAAGGGCGCCCGGATGCCCGGCTCGGCAACCGCGCATCGTCCCGAACTGGAGGGTCGCCGCTGGGAAGCCATGGGCGTCTCGCTGGTACTGCACCCGCGCAACCCCTTCTGCCCGACCTCGCACATGAACGTGCGCTTCTTCGTCGCCGAGAAGGAAGGCGAGGAACCGGTGTGGTGGTTCGGCGGCGGCATGGATCTGACTCCCTATTATGGCTTCGAGGATGACGCCCGGCACTTCCACCAGACCTGCAATGACGCCCTGGCGCCCTTCGGCCCCGAGGTGCACTCGCGCTACAAGAAATGGTGCGACGAGTACTTTTTTCTCAAGCACCGCAACGAGGCCCGCGGCATCGGTGGCATTTTCTTCGACGACCTCAACGAGGGCGGCGAGGGTGGCGAAACTCCGTTTCAGCGCTGCCAGGCGCTGACACAGAGCGTCGGCGACCATTTCACCGCCGCCTATCTGCCCGTCATCGAACGCCGCGGCGACCTGCCCTACGGCGAACGCGAGCGGGATTTCCAAGCCTACCGGCGCGGACGCTACGTCGAATTCAACCTGGTCTGGGATCGCGGCACGCTGTTCGGCCTGCAATCAGGCGGCCGCACCGAATCCATCCTGATGTCGCTGCCGCCCATCGTCAAATGGCGCTACGACTGGCAGCCCGAGGCAGGCACAGACGAAGCCAAGCTCTACACGGACTTCCTGCCGCCGCGCGATTGGCTATAGGCGGCGAGCGCCGTACCGCCAGCTCCGACTTTCCGGCGACTCCCTGTCCGAGGCATTACATGGATCACCAATTCAACTTCTGCCCCAATTGTGCAGCGCCCCTGCAGCTTCTTTCCGCGATGGAAGACGGCGGCCCGAAGGTCCGGCTGCGCTGCCCGGCCTGCGACTGGACCCACTGGAACAATCCGACGCCGGTGCTCGCTGCGATCATCGAGATGGCGGACCGCGATGGGCGGGTGCTGCTGGCGCGCAACGCGGCATGGCAGGGCCGCATGTTCGCCCTGATCACCGGTTTCATGGAAGCCGGCGAAACGCCGCACGAGGGAATCGCCCGCGAGGTCCTCGAAGAAACCGGTTTGCGCGTCGATGCGCCCAGCCTGGTCGGCGTGTATGACTTCCAGCGCATGAACCAGATCATCATCGCCTACCACGTGGTCGCCAGCGGCGAGATCGTGCTGTCTCCGGAACTCGCCGAATACAGATTGTTCCGTCCCGAAGACCTGAAGTGCTGGCCCGCCGGCACGGGCTACGCCCTGGCCGACTGGCTCACCGCGCGCGGGATCGCGCCGAAATGGATCGAGTTGCCGGCCTAGCTGTACCGAAACAGGCGCTTGACATAAACCAAGACAAGACTAGACTAGATCTGGTCAAGTGGCAAGGAGCAGGACATGGAACAAGTCAATATCTACGAAGCAAAAACCCAGTTTTCGAAATACGTCGAATTGGCCGAATCGGGCCAGGACGTCATCATCGCGCGCGGCGGCAAGCAGGTCGCGCGGCTGACAGCCATTCAGCCTGTAAAGCGTGCGATACGCTTCGGTGTTCTCAAGGGCAAGGTTCGCGTCGCGGCGGATTTCGATGCCCCGTTGCCGGACGAAGTGCTGGCCGGGTTCGAGGGCCGTTGACGTGAGGATATTGCTGGATACTCACGTCTTCATCTGGGCCGTAACCGACAGCCGGCGCTTGAGCAAGGAAGCACGAAACACCATTTCCGAAGCGACTGAAGTCTTCGTCTCGGCGGCCTCGATCTGGGAGATTGCAATCAAGTCGGCCATCGGCAAGATCAAGGCCGATCCGGAAGAAATGGCGCGCGCCATCGTCGCCAGCGGTTTCGTTGAACTGCCGATTGTCGCCACTCACGCGGCGCAAGTCGCCCGCTTGCCACTTCTCAATGACCACAAGGACCCATTCGACAGATTGCTGGTGGCACAGTCGATTGTCGAACCACTTGTCTTGCTCACTGCCGACCCAAAGGTCGCCGCCTACGGTGGCTTGATCAGGGCCGTCTAGTCTGCCGGGCGATGTCGAAAACAGATAGACCCCTCATCACTGGTGAGTCGAGTCACTGACGCTATGGCAAACGACTACAAGAAAGACCTGCTGGCTGCGATAGAGGGACGCTTTGGATCAATTACAAGATTACCCGGGAGCCAATCTCTCGTCGAGCTACGCGGTGGTGTCCGGGTCTATCTGCGCTACTCGAAGATACATGACAAAGGGGTGGCGTTTTATGGCCTTCGCAAAGTTGACCTCAATGCCCTTGATGGGCATCACGCGTACCTTTGTTTCTTCACTGACCGAGAATCGCCACTGTTCATTCCGTACGGAGATTTTGAGGCAGTAATCAGGCAATCTCCACTGGCGTCAGATGGCCAATACAAGGTCCAGATTGCTTACAGTTCAAGTACAAAGGAACTGTATCTACCGAGGGTCGGCCATTTCAATGTTGACGCTTTTGGCGGTCTTGATGCCCTGTCCTCTGTGGAGGGCCAAGACTCGCATATTTTCGCGCTAAATCTGAGCCACTGCCAAGCGCAAACTCTGATAGGCGGCATCGGGGCGTTGAAAGGTTATGGCGTGTATGTACCACCGAACAATGTTGAACTGCTCGACTGGAAGCTAGTGCGACCATTTCCTCTGATAGGTTCCCTACCAGCTTACATAGAAGAACGAACACGGTTTGCATCCGAAATCGACGTGATCTGGGTTGATCACAAGCACGATGCCATTGCCGCCGCCTTCGAGGTCGAACATTCGACACCGGTCTATTCGGGCTTGCTGAGATTCAATGACGTGCTGCTAACGTGTCCGGGAGCAAACCGCTTCTTCGTCGTGTCGAACGAGTCGCGGCGCGATTTGTTTGTACGTCAACTTCAGCGCCCAACTTTCCAGCGTAGCGGCCTTAGCGAGCTTGCAAGCTTTCTGGACAATTCCAATGTTTCCGATTGGCACCGTCGTCTCTCGGATGCTGCGTGATCCATTCAATGGAGCAATAAGGGGTCGCATTGATTCCCGCGGCAGCATCAGTCGCGGTTTCACCAGCGCCGACTCTTGCGATGCTGCTATGTCAGAGCACCGCTGCCGCGCGGTAGTGGCGTATCGCCAGCGCCGACTCTTCGAGTTGGTCGAGCAGCTGGGCGAGTTCGATATGGGTGGCACGTGACGGCGCGATGGCCAGCGCGGCTTCCAGATAGCTCCTGGCCTTGCCCCACAGCTGCTGCTGGCGGCACAGCCGACCCAGGGTAAACAGCAAGGCCCCGTCGCGCGGCATGCGCTGCAGCCATTTTTCCGCCTGCGCGATGCGTCCGAGGACGTCGCCGGCGGGTTCGCCGGGCCGGCCGCACTCGCCGTAGGCCAGCACCAGCGAGGTATCCCAGTGTTCGTCGAGCGCGTCCTCGATCACGCGCTGGGCCTCGCGGCAGTCGCCCGCGGCCATCAGTGTGCGCGCCGTTTCCAGCGCCAGCGAGGCTTCGCCGCGGTCGGCGTCATCCAGCTCGCGCCAGTAGCGCATGAGCCCCGCAGGATCGTCGCGCAAACCGCGCAGGGCTTCGCGCACGGCGCGGCTGCGAATCGGTGCGGCCTGTTCGGCAGTCAGCGCCTGATGCTTTTCGAGCTGGCGCACCAGGCGCGCCACTTCGCGCCAGTTGCCCAGGCCCTGTTCGGCACGCAAGCTCAGGCGCAAGGCGGCAATATGCCGGCCTTCAGCCGCAGCGAACTGGTTCAGGGCATCGCGGGCATCTTCGAAGCGGCGGTCTTCCAGGGCGAATTCGGCTTCGGTCATGAGGCGGGCCGCGCGCAAGCCGGCGCTGTCGTGCTCGCGTACGCGCCTTGCCCATTCCGCCGTGCGCTCCGCATCGCGCAAGGCGTGTGCGGCGCGCCAGCCGGCCAGTGCCAGCATGCCTGTGCGAGCTTGATCCGGCCAGGCTTTCTCGGCACAACGCATGGCGTGGCCGTAGCGGCCCTCCTGCAACAGGCGCCAGGCATCGCGCATGGAAAGCGCGGCTTTTTCCTGTCGCCGCCGCCGGCGAAATTCCGCCACCGCGCGCGGCAGTCCGAGCGTGTGGCTGACGGCGCGCGCCAGCAGGTAAATCAGAAAGAAGCCTGCGGTGGAAGCCAGCAGGAACAGATTGAGGGAAACCTCGGCACGCCACGGCGGCAGCACCAGCAACACGTAGCCGTCGTTGTAGCGCGCGGCGAGCGCAAGGCCCACCGCCGCCGCGGCGAGAATCAGCAACCAGAGCACGGCGCGCATCGCGAAGGCTACCGGGCAGCGCCCGCGCCCCGCTCGCGGGCGAACTTCAGATTGCGCAGAGCGGTGAGGGTTTCAGCGAGACCGGGCAAGTCGAAGCTGACATCGGTGGTCGCCAGCGTCTTCAGGGTTCCCTGCGCGGCCTGTACGGATTTGGCGCGGCCGTCGAAGTAGCGATCAAGATGCTCGCGCGACTGGCGGATCTCTTCGCGGAAAGTCTTGCCATCACGCTGCAGCAGCGCCAGGCGCGCATTGAGGAGGCGCAGCTTGAGGTTCTCGCGCAGGAAGAAGCTCTGGGTGGGCGAAAGCAGCGCCGGGTCGCCCTGATCGATGCGCTCGAGGCGAATCAGCTGCCTCAATTCGCGCCACAAGTCGGCGCCCAGTTCGCGCCAGTAATCCACGCTTGCCGGCTTCGCAGGAACTGCCGGCTTCGTCGTCTCTGCCTTGGGCCGTTGCTCATAGGCGAGCGGCAAGCTGTCGATGGCGGCCACCACGCTTTCGATCTTCAGCGACAAGCCGGTGACATTGGCACCCGGCGTCGCCTTGAGGCGCTCGATGTCGCGCGCGATAAGTTTTCTCGCGGGCAGGAATTGCGGCTGGACCGAGCGGGCAAGACGGGCGTCGGCGCCCTGCAACGCAATCAGCGCCGCCTCGACATTGCCGGCAAACTGCAGTTGCTGCATGGCGATGACCACGGCCTGCTCGACTTCCGCCAGCACGCGTTCGTCGCGGCTGCTGGAGAGTTCCTGATACATGGCTTCCAGCGCCACGGCCTGACTCTGCGTTTCGGCCAGCTTCGCTTCCAGCGCGCCGACCTTGGTCTGCAAGGCCGCCAGCGCTTCATGGCTCTGCCGGGCAAGGGCGCGTCCTTCCTTGACCATCGCGTCGCCTTCGGCGAGGCGCCGGGCAAGTTCCTGCTGGAGGCTCGTGACCTGGATGCGGGTATCGGCCCATTGCGCGACGACCACCACAATCGCGACGACGAGCACCCGCACGGACGGACGGCGCCAGGCATCGCGCCAACGGCCGGTGGCGGGTGCCGAATCAGTTTGAACGGGAGTTTCCATGAGATGCGAAGTATTGCACGAGTCCGGCCATCAAACCGTCATCGCCGGGTTCGGTCGCGATCACCTTGGTCAGGCCCAGGGCCTCGGCCTGTTCGCCAATGCGCTGATGCGGCACGAACGCCGGCGTCTTTTTCAGCCAGGCCTGGCCGAGACGACCGACCATGTCGAAAAAATTGCGCAGGCCTTCGCTGCTGGTCAGGGTCACGGCGTCGAGCCGCCCTTCCTCCCACAGCTTGAGCAGGGGCGCGGGGTCGAGTTGCGGTTGGCCGCGGCGATAGCAGGTCACGTACTCGACCGTGGCGCCGCGCGCCTTGAGTGTCTCGCCGAGCAACTCGCGGCCGCCGTCGCCGCGAAAAATGATCACGCGGCGACCGCGTACATCGATCAGCTCGGGAAGTTCCAGCAAGGCTTCGGAATCGAAGCGCAGCGGCGGCGAGATGACGTCGTGAATGCCATGGCGCGCCAGTTCGCGTTCGCTGCTCTTGCCCAGCGCCGCGACACGCAGCGTGGCGGGCCATAACCGGCGCGGCAGGATGACGTTCAGCGCCTTCTCTATCGCGTTGGGGCTGACGAACACCGCGAGGTCGAAACCGTCGAGGCGAATCGCCACATCGAGCAGCGGCGCAAGATCCTCGAGATCGTGAATTTCCAGCACCGGGTAGAGCACCGGTATCGCCCCCGCCTCGGTCAATGCCGTGGCGAAATGCGCCGCCTGCCCGGCCGGACGTGTCACCACGACATGGCGGCCGGCGAGCGACAAGCTTAGCTCCCCAGCGCTGCGAGAATTTCGGCGGCGCCCTGCTTGCGCAGTTCTTCCGCCAATTTAAGACCGAGTGCTTCGGGATCGGCGGAACTGCCGCTGAGTTCGGCATATGCCATGCGCGTGCCATCGGGTGACGCCACAAAGCCGCGCAGGAATATGCTGCCCGCACGCATTTCGGCGAAGGCCCCCAGCGGAACTTCGCAACTGCCGGCCAGTGCGCGCGACACGGCGCGCTCGGCGCGCACGCAGGCGGCGGTATCCGGGTCATTCAGGGGCGCGAGCCAGGCGGCTACCTCGGGACGCGAGGCCAGCGCTTCGATCCCCAGCGCACCCTGCCCCGCTGCGGGCAGCGAATCCTCGGCGGGCAGCACGGCGCGGATGCGATTGCCCAAGCCCAAGCGCTTGAGGCCCGCCGCAGCGAGAATGATGGCGTCGAACTGGCCTTCGTCGAGCTTACGCAAGCGCGTGTCGAGATTGCCACGCAGGGGCGTCACGGCGAGCCAGGGGTAACGTGCATGCAGCTGGGCCTCGCGGCGCAGGCTGGAGGTGCCGACCACGGCGCCGGGCGGCATGTCCTCCAGGCTGGCGTACTTGCTCGACACCAGGGCGTCCAGCGGCACTTCGCGCGGACCGATGGCAACCAGCGAGAACTCCGGCTCCATCTGCATCGGCACGTCTTTCATGGAGTGCACGGCGAGATCGGCGACGCCGTTGAGCAGCGCGGCCTCGAGTTCCTTGACGAACAGGCCCTTGCCGCCGACCTTGGACAGAGGGCGATCGAGAATCTGGTCGCCGCGAGTGGTCATGCCGGACAGCTCGACCTGACAGGCCGGATACAGTTGTTGCAAAAGACTGCGCACATGCTCGGCCTGCCACAAGGCCAGCCGGGATTCGCGCGTGGCGATGACGATGCGCTCGGGGGGGAATGCAGGGGAAGGTGCTGGGCTCACTGAACGACCGATCGAGGGAGAATGGAATGACTGGGAAAGTACTGCGTGCTGGTCCGCCGCGACAGTCCTGCAGCAGCATGATTTTGCTCGCAATTCTAGCAGCCCGCGGGGCTTTCCGCGCAGCACGCCGGAAGCGAAAAGGCCTCCCGCAGGAGGCCTTCGATCGCGTGGCGGCAAGTATCAGCCGGCGCTCGCCCTTGCCAGCGAAGCGCTCTCGACCCAGCGCTTGATGCGGTTGGCGTCGCCGATGCGGGTCATCTTGCCCCAGGAGTCGAGCAGCACGATGATGGTCGGCTTGTTGTTGAGCCAGGCCTGCATCACCAGGCATTTTCCAGCCTCGTTGATGTAACCGGTCTTGGACAGGCCGATCTCCCAGGTCGGGCTCTTGACCAGAGTATTGGTGTTGCGGAACTGCTGCGGCCGGCCGGCGATGCTGAACTCGCCTTCCGACGTCGTCGAAAACTCGCGAATCAGCGGGTATTGGTGCGCGGCGTCGACCATTTTCGCCAGATCACGCGGACTCGAGACATTGGCCGCGGTCAAGCCCGTCGGATCCTGAAACCGCGTATCGACCAGACCTAGCAGCTGCGCCTTCTGGTTCATGGCGGCAACGAAGGCTTCCCGACCGCCGGGATAGTGGCGCGACAAGGCAGAAGCCGCGCGGTTTTCCGAAGACATCAAGGCCAGGCGCAGCATTTCCTCTCGCACCAGATGGGTGCCGACCTTGAGGCGCGAACGCGTTCCCTTGAGGACATCGACATCCTCGTCGCCGATGGCCAGGGTTTCGTTGAGGTCGGGCTTGGCGTCGAGCACGACCATCGCCGTCATCAACTTGGTGATCGACGCGATCGGCAAGACGACGTTGGGATTCTTTTCGAACAGGACGGCACCGGTGGCCTGATCCAGCACCAGCGCGGCCGACGACTGCAATGCAAGATGCTGCGCATCATCAAACGACGCCCCGCGCCGTGCGGTATGGGTACGCACCTTGTGCCTGGCGGTGATCTGCATCGATACGCGCGGGGCCTTGGCGGCAGCTGCCTTCTTCTTTTTGGTGGCGGCCTCAGCCTGAATCGGCGTCACGCCAGCGCCGACAGTTGCAGCCACCAACAACATCAGTAATGCTTTTTTCATGGAGATGACCCTCCTGCAATCGGCTCATTCTAGCAGAGGATATCCCCTCAGAAATAAGTGGTACAGGCAGTTTTCTATGCAAATAAAGGAGTTAAGCGTCAAAACTCGCCAACCACATTAACTCAAGTCAAGAAACCATCAACTCCCGCTCTTGGCCTGCTGCTGCGCCTCGACTGACAACAGGGCGGTGACATTGACAATCCGCCTGACGGTCGCGGTCGGCGTCAGGATATGCACCGGACGCGCCGCGCCGAGCAGCAGCGGACCCACCGTCAGCCCGTCACCCGCCGAGGTCTTGATCAGGTTGAAAGAGATATTGGCGGCATCCAGCGTCGGCATGATCAGCAGGTTGGCCTGGCCCTTCAGCGTCGAATCGGGAAACACCTGCTGCCGAATGTCTTCCGAAAGCGCCGCATCGCCGTGCATCTCGCCATCCACTTCCAGTTGCGGTGCGATGCTGCGCAGAATTTCCAGCGCGCGGCGCATCTTGATTGCCGTCGGCGTGTCCTCGGTGCCGAAACTCGAATGCGACAGCAGCGCCACTTTCGGCGCCAGGCCGAAGCGCGCGACTTCGTCGGCCGCCAGCAGGGTCATCTCCGCGAGCTGTTCGGCCGTCGGATCGTAATTGACATAGGTGTCACCGATGAACAGCGTGCGGCGCGGCAAGACGAGCATGTTCATGGCGTAGAAATTCTCGATCCCCGGCTTCAGGCCGATCACGGTCTCGATGTAGCGCAGATGCAGGGAATGCTTGCCGAAGGTTCCGCAGAGCATCGCGTCAGCATAGTTGTGGCGCACCAGCATGGCGCCGATCAGCGTGGTGCGCCGGCGCATCTCGCGCTTGGCGTATTCGATGCTGACGCCCTTGCGCGCCATCATGCCGTGGTAATCCTGCCAGAGCTCCTTGTAGCGCGGATCGAAATCCGGGTTGACCAGCTCGAAATGCTCGCCGGCGCGAATCCGCAGGCCATGACGGGCGATGCTCTTGTCCACCACCTCGGGGCGACCAATCAATATCGGCAGTGCCAGGCCCTCGTCGCACACGGTTTGCACCGCGCGCAACACGCGCTCGTCCTCGCCTTCGCAGAAAACCACCCGGGCAGGCTTCTTCCTCGCGGCGCTGAACACGGGGCGCATCAGCAGCCCGGTCGAATAGACGAAGTCGTTCAGCTGCTGGACATACGCATCCATGTCGGCCAGCGGCCGCGTGGCGACACCTGAATCCATCGCGGCCTGAGCCACGGCCGGCGCAACCTTGATGATGAGCCTGGGATCGAAAGGCTTCGGGATCAGGTACTCGGGACCGAAGGAGAGATCCTCCGTGCCGTAGGCAGCGGTCACCACCTCCGATTGCTCGGCGTGCGCGAGTTCTGCAATCGCCCTCACCGCGGCCAATTTCATTGCCTCGTTGATGGTCGTTGCGCCGACGTCCAGCGCGCCCCTGAACATGTAAGGGAAACAGAGGACATTGTTGACCTGATTCGGATAGTCCGAACGACCGGTGCCGATGATGGCGTCGGGGCGCACGGCCTTGGCATCTTCCGGACGAATTTCCGGATCGGGATTGGCCATCGCCAAAATCAGCGGATCGCGCGCCATGGTCTTGACCATCTCCGGCTTCAGCACGCCCCCCGCGGACAGGCCGAGGAAAATGTCGGCGCCGACAATTGCATCAGCGAGGGAGCGCGCATCCGTCACCTGTGCATAACGCTGCTTGGAGGGGTCCAGCCCCTCGCGCCCGGCGTGAATCACGCCCTTGCTGTCGACCGCGAAAACATTTTTCGCATCGAGGCCGAGGCTGACCAGCAGATCGAGGCAGGCGATTGCGGCCGCGCCCGCGCCCGAGCAGACCAGCTTGACCTTGGCGATGTCCTTGTCGACCACCCGCATGCCGTTCAGCACGGCGGCACTGGCAATGATCGCGGTGCCATGCTGGTCGTCGTGGAAGACCGGAATTTTCATCCGTTCGCGCAACTTGGCTTCGACATAAAAGCACTCGGGCGCCTTGATGTCTTCCAGATTGATGCCGCCAAAGGTCGGCTCCAGCGAAGCAATGATGTCTACCAGCTTGTCGGGGTCGTTCTCGGCGATCTCGATGTCGAAGACGTCGACACCGGCAAACTTCTTGAACAGCACGCCCTTGCCTTCCATCACCGGTTTGCCGGCCAGCGGCCCGATGTTGCCCAGTCCAAGCACCGCCGTGCCGTTGGTGATGACGGCCACCAGATTGGCACGCGAGGTATACAAGGCCGCGGTGGCGGGATCGCGCACGATCTCGTCGCAAGCGGCGGCGACGCCGGGTGAATAGGCCAGCGACAAATCGGCCTGGCTGGTCAGCGCCTTGGTCGGGGTAACGGCAATCTTGCCGGGTTTGGGGCTGCGGTGATATTCCAGTGCCGCCGCGCGAATACGTTCGTCCATGAAACCTTCTCCTGTGTGCTTTGACTGCGATTGTATCGCCGTGCCGCCAGCGCCGACTTTCGCACACAAGGTATTTCGCAGCGCAATTCGCGGTTGTGTCGCCCAAGCGGACATCACCCACCCGGACGAATCCGATCCGTGCCCACCGCGCGGCTCGAACCGAGACGCCACGTGCAGCAGTCGGTTGTGGGATAATTGTCGGCTCATTTAGCTCCGCGACCCGGGCCACCCCGCCCTCGCCGCTGACTGCCGGAAGCCGCGCCGATCCCCACCCCCCGATCGCGCGGCTGACCGGCGCGAATTCACAATCAGAGTGGAGATTTTCGCGTCATGAACCAGCCCAAGCAGACCCTGGCCCCGGCCTACGTAAATCACGCCAAGCTGATCGCTTGGGTTGCCGAAGTCGCGGCGCTCACCGAACCCAGGGACATCGTCTGGGCTGACGGCTCGCAGGAAGAAGCCGATCGCCTCTTTGCCCAGATGGTTACGTCCGGCACCATGATCAAGCTCAATCCGGCGAAGCGCAAGAATTCCTACCTTGCCTTGTCCGACCCATCCGACGTCGCCCGTGTCGAAGACCGCACCTACGTCTGCACCTCGGATTCGGAAGATGCCGGCCCCAACAACAATTGGGAACATCCGGACAAGATGAAGGCCACCCTGCGCGGTCTCTTCAAGGGTTGCATGCGCGGGCGCACGATGTACGTGATCCCGTTCTCGATGGGTCCCATCGGCTCGCCGATCGCACACATCGGCATCGAGCTTTCCGACAGTCCCTACGTAGTGGTCAACATGCGCATCATGACCCGCATGGGGCGTGCGGTGCTCGATCAACTCGGCACCGATGGCGTATTCGTCCCCTGCCTGCACAGCGTGGGGCACCCGCTCGAAGCCGGCCAGGCCGATGTCAAATGGCCCTGCAACAAGACCAAATACATCTGCCACTTCCCGGAGACCCGCGAGATCTGGTCGTTCGGCTCGGGCTACGGCGGCAATGCGCTGCTGGGCAAGAAGTGCTTCGCACTGCGCATCGCTTCGACCATGGCCCGCGACGAAGGCTGGCTGGCGGAACACATGCTGATCCTTGGCGTCGAATCTCCTGCAGGCGAGAAGAGCTACGTCGCCGGAGCCTTTCCGTCGGCGTGCGGCAAGACCAACTTTGCGATGCTGATTCCGCCGCAGAGCCTCGGCGGCTGGAAGGTGACCACGGTGGGTGACGACATCGCATGGATCAAACCCGGCAAGGATGGCCGTCTCTATGCGATCAACCCGGAGGCCGGCTTTTTCGGCGTTGCTCCCGGCACCAGCGAGAAGACCAATTTCAACGCCATGGCGACGCTGAAGGAGAACATCATCTTCACCAACGTCGCCCTGACCGACGACGGCGATGTCTGGTGGGAAGGCATGAGCAAGGTCCCGCCTGCACACTGCATCGACTGGCAGGGCCAGGAGTGGACGCCGCAAATTGCCAAGGAGACCGGGCGCAAGGCGGCGCATCCCAATTCGCGCTTCACCGCGCCTGCCAGCCAGTGTCCGTCGATCGACCCGGACTGGGAAAATCCTGCCGGTGTGCCGATCTCGGCATTCATTTTCGGCGGCCGCCGCTCGACGACCGTGCCGCTGGTATTCGAAGCCTTCAACTGGAACTACGGCGTCTATATGGCGGCAACGCTGGGCTCGGAAACCACTGCGGCCGCTGCGGGCGCCCAGGGCGTGGTGCGTCGCGACCCGTTCGCCATGCTGCCTTTCTGCGGTTACCACATGGGTGACTATTTCAACCACTGGCTGCGCGTCGGCCACCAGATCGAGCACGCGCCGCGCATCTTTACGGTCAACTGGTTCCGTCAGGATGCTGACGGCAACTTCATGTGGCCGGGATTCGGCGAAAACATGCGCGTATTGAAGTGGATCGTCGGTCGCTGCGGAGGCAAGGCGGACGCCAAGCAAACGACGCTCGGCTGGATGCCGCGTTTCGAGGATCTCGACTGGAGCGGCAGCGAGGACGTCACCAAGGCGCAGTTCGAACATCTCACGGCAGTGGACACTGCCGCCTGGCGAGAAGAGCTCAAGCTGCACGCCGAGTGGTTCGACAAACTCAAGAGCCGCATGCCGCGTTCGCTGACCCTCAAGCGCGAACTGTTCGAACTGGCTCTCGTGGATTGACAGTTCCAAAGGACGCAGCGCGCTGGCGCTGGCATCACGGCGAAAATGAATCGGCCGCCTGCTTCGCGCAAGGCGGCCGATTTTTTCTTGGAGAACTGAATGAACATCGCCGCACGGATGGCGCAGATCGCGCCGTTTCATGTCATGGAATTGATGGCGCGCGCCCAGGCGCTCGAAGCAGAAGGCCGGTCGATCATTCACATGGAGGTTGGCGAACCCGACTTCGCGACTGCCGACCCGATTCTCGAAGCGGCCCAACGCTTCCTCTCCGGCGGACACGTGCATTACACCGCGGCGCTCGGCCTGCAGCAGCTGCGCGAGGCGATCAGCAGCTGGTATCACACGCGCTACGGCCTCGAGGTCTCGCCGGCACGAATCGTTGTCACTGCCGGCGCCTCCGGTGCGTTGCTGCTCGCACTCGGCGTTCTGGTCAATCCAGGCGACGAATGGTTGCTGCCCGATCCCGGCTATCCCTGCAACAGGCATTTCGTGCGCCTGCTCGAAGGCAAGCCGGTGTCGCTTGCAGTCGAGGCGGCGTCGAACTACCAGCCCACGGCAGAGCAGCTTGCCGCGGCATGGACGGACAGAACGCGAGGGCTGCTGGTGGCTTCACCTGCCAATCCGACGGGAACCCTACTCGACCATGACACCCTCGCGGCGCTGGCCCGGGTCGTCGCGACGCGGAGCGGCACCCTGCTGGTTGACGAGATTTACCACGGGCTCACCTACGGAGTCGACGCCCGCTCCGCGCTGGCAATCAGCGACGACATCTTCGTCATCAACAGCTTCTCCAAGTACTTTGGCATGACCGGCTGGCGCCTGGGCTGGCTGGTGGCGCCGCAGCGCTATGTGCGCGAGATCGAGAAGCTCGCGCAAAACCTCTACATTGCACCGTCGACCGTCGCCCAGCATGCCGCGCTGGCGGCCTTTCAGCCGGAAACCACGGCCATTCTCGAAGCCCGTCGCCGCGAATTTTCCTTGCGCCGGGATGTTCTCCTGCCCGGCCTGCGCGAACTCGGTTTCAAGATCGCTGCCGAGCCGCGCGGTGCGTTTTATGTGTATTCCGACTGCAGCGGATTCGCCGACGACAGCTTCAGCCTTTGTCAGGAACTGCTCACGGAGGCAGGCGTGGCAGCCACGCCAGGATTGGACTTTGGCAGCAATGCGCCACAACGCCACATGCGCTTTGCCTACACTATCGAGCGGGCTCAGATCAAGGAAGGCCTCGCCCGCATGGCGGCGTTCCTGAATTCCAGGTAACCCGGGACTCGGGCTTTGCGCGCCTTCGCTTTGCGTGACGGGGTTTCCCCTTCGGGGGCCGTCAATTCCGCTTTATGTCCCGTAGGGACGGTATCCACTCGGACGCGGGCCAGCGACATATCCCACCAGGGGATACCGTCCTCGCCCAAAGGGACTCGTGCTTTGCACGCCGGAGATTCCGCTTCGCGGGCCGGCGACATATCCCACCGGGGGATACCGTCCTCGCCCAAAGGGACTCGGACATAAAAGAAAGCGCGTGCTGACTTAACAGCACGCGCTTGCTATCCACTAGGCCGCGATCAGTCCCGGAAGACTAAACGCAGGCCGTTGCTTCCGTCAGGGACGGGAACCGGTGGGAAACGGCCAAGCCGCCGCTGGATTCAGCGAGGACTTGATGCCGGGTGCAGCTGCAGTCGAAGGTGCAGCAGCGGCAGCGGGCTTCGCAGCCGGCTTTGCAGCAGCCTTCTTCGGTGCGGCCTTCTTCGCAGCAGGCTTTGCAGCAGGCTTTGCAGCAGGCTTTTTGGCGGCCGGCTTCTTGGCAGCAGGCTTTTTCGCAGCCGGCTTCTTAGCAGCAGGCTTTTTGGCGGCCGGCTTCTTAGCAGCAGGCTTCTTCGCAGCAGCCTTCTTCGGTGCAGCCTTCTTGGCAGCAGGCTTCTTCGCAGCAGCCTTCTTCGGTGCAGCCTTCTTCGCAGCAGGCTTCTTCGCTGCCGGCTTCTTGGCAACAGCCTTCTTCGCTGCCGGTTTCTTGGCAGCAACCTTCTTTACAGCCGGCTTTTTGGCAACTGGCTTCTTCGGGGCCGCAGACTTCTTAGCGGCGGGCTTAGCCGCAGCCTTCTTTGCGGCCGGCTTCTTGGCTTTCTTGGTATCAGCCATGTTGAACCTCCTTAACAAATTAACAGGAAAGAACCACCACTACTTTTTACTGCCACCCGTCTGGGCTAGCACGGATTATCCAACGCTCCGATGCAATCGAAAGCGACGAATTCCTCACGTTTATCCGCCTATCACTTCGTTTTGAAACTGCCAATGACAAACGCACGAACAATCAATCATCATATTTAGGCGGCCGCGTGCAGCGCGTTGCCCTTGTCCCACGCGGCGACAGCGGGATCGGATCGGATTCGCGCGGTACCAAGCGCTCATCGTGCCCTTCGTTGAGGGTCGAGCGAGCCCGCCATCGAATACCAGACCAATGCCGAACTCCGGCCACTGCAATTTGGCAACGCGACGCGAATGCCGCCGAGACCTTGACGCGAGCAAACGCCGGCCCGGCAAAATACCGGTCAGCGCATTGGCGCGACAAGCAGTCGTCTGGATCAGGGGAGTGGATGAGCTACCGGAGACGGAATGCAGACGATGATCCGTGCGAAGATCAAGACAAGACGGTTGGGCGATCCGATTGAAGTCGGTGAAGTCGGCGCCCAAGGCATCTTGCATTCAGATCTCCCGTCTTTGTGTTCATGAAGCCGGTGATGATCGGGACGCTATGGCAACGTATCGCCCCCTCTGCACGACGACCTACTATATCTAGTAGGCCATCGACGATTTCGCACTAATTGTAGTGGTTGCTTTTTTTGACTGCAAGAGTTTTCTGAAGCTGCGACGCAAATTGACGTTGCAGCTTTGCGACAATCAACTGTCCGCGTCGTGCACCCGACTCCAGTCGAAGAACGGACCAGGATCAGTCTTGCGCCCCGGTGCGATATCGCTGTGGCCAGTCACCGCTTCCAGCGCATAACGGCGACGCAGTTCCGCGAGCAGGCGGTTGAGGGTCCGATACTGGGCGTCTTCAAACGGAAGCTGGTCGCAGCCCTCGAGCTCGATGCCGATGGAAAAGTCGTTGCAGTTCTCGCGCCCCTGCCAAGTCGAAACACCGGCATGCCACGCCCGCCGGGAGCAGGGAACGAACTGGATCAGTTCGCCGTCACGGCGGACAAGGAAGTGGGCCGATACCCGCAAGCCCTGTATCTCGCGAAAATAGGGATGCGCCTCCGGATCGAGACAATTGGTGAAGAGCTGGAGGATTCCCGGTCCGCCGAATTCGTCGGGCGGCAAACTGATCGCATGAATGACGGCCAGTCGCACCGTTTCATCGGCGGGTCGCTCATCGCAATTCGGCGAAGGCATCTGCCGCGCAGTGGGCAGCCAGCCCGCGTCGTTTGCCGCCGCCTGCATTTGCCTCACTCGTTCATTCCGAGTCGCGCCATGCGATAGCGCAGGGAGCGGAAGGTGAGGCCGAGCAGCCTGGCGGCCGCGGTACGATTGTTGTTCGACTTCTTGAGGGCATCAAAAATTGCCTGCCGCTCCACTTGATCGAGGTGATCCTGCAGCGAACCGTCGGCCGCAGTGGAAGCCAAACCCGGCAATTGGGCAGGCGCCAGATTCAGATCAGCCACATCGATGCGGTTATCCGCCATCAAGGCCAGCGTCCGCTCCAGCACGTTTTCGAGCTCACGCACGTTGCCCGGGAAGGGATAGCTCTGCAAGGCATCGAGAGCAGCCGATGTCAGCGGCGGCGGGGTCAAGCCGGCATCCCGCGCCAGCCGGTCCAGTATGTGCCGCGCCAGCATCGGAATGTCCTCGCGGCACTCCCGCAAGGCCGGCATGCGCAGCTCGATGACATTGAGTCGATAGAATAGATCCTGGCGGAACCGTCCCTGCTCGACCAGCATCTTCAGGTCCTGATGCGTCGCGCAGATCAGCCGGACATCGACGGCTTCCTCGCTCGTGGCGCCGACCTTGCGCACCCGCTTTTCCTGGATCGAACGCAACAGCTTGACCTGCATCGTCAGCGGCAGCTCCGCTACCTCGTCGAGAAACAACGTGCCGCCGTCGGCGACATGGAAAAAGCCTTCACGGTCATCGCTGGCGCCGGTGAATGCGCCCTTGCGGTAACCGAAAAACTCGCTCTCCATCAGGTTTTCCGGAATTGCCCCGCAGTTCACCGGAACAAACGCGCGGCTGCGCCGGGCGCCCAGGTTATGGATCAGCCGCGCCGCAAGCTCCTTGCCGCTTCCCGACTCACCGGTGATATGTACCGGCGCCTGACTTCGTGCCACGCGGTCGATCAGCTTGCGCACCTGCTCGATTGCCGGCGACTCGCCGAGCAAGCCACGCATCTCACCGCTGCCGCCTGTCTCGCCCGCCGGATCAGGGTTGGGCAACTCCAGCGCCGACTTGACCATGCCCCGCAACTGCTCTAGCGAGACCGGCTTGGCGATGTAGTCGAATGCACCGGCCTTCAGCGCAGACACGGCGTTCTCCGCGCTGCCATGCGCGGTAATCACAGCCACCGGCAAATCAGCCACGGCATCGGCGATGTGGCGCACCAGTTCCAGGCCCTCGCCGTCGGGCAGGCGCATGTCGGTCAGGCATAACTGGTAGCGCTGAGTGGCCAGCATGCGGCGCGCCTCGGCGATGGAGCCGACGCAATCCGCGTGCAGGCCCATGCGCGCCAGGGTGAGGTCGAGCAGTTCGCGGATGTCCGCTTCGTCGTCGACGACCAGCACACGCTTGGCTTCGCCACGACCGCGAGGCCGGCGCTCATTCTTCAGCGACATACGACTCCTTCCGCGGAGATACGGAAATGGGCTCCCGGCCGCTCATCCAGCAGTTCGAGATGGGCGCCGCTCGCCTCGCACAATTCACGCGCAATATAGAGGCCCAGCCCGGTGCCGGCGCCATGCGTCGTAAAAAAAGGTTCGAATACCTGGTTGCGCTGCGCCTCATCGACCCCCGGACCATCGTCAATGATATGCAGTTCCACGCCATTGGCTGCAGCGACAGCCCTTGCCTCCAATCGCACCGCGCCGTCCGCCGCGCTGGCATGGCGCAGTGCATTTGCCAGCAGGTTCCACAGCACGCGATAAAGGTGCCCCCGGTCAAAACGCAGTTCGACATCCCCCTCGCCAACATGTATGCGCTTGGCAGCCGAGGCATCGTGCAATGCCAATTCCTCCAGAAATCCCGAAAGAAAGGCGCGCCAGCGCAGGGTTTCGGGTTGCGCGCGATCGCGACGACCGAGTTCCAGTACTTCGGTCACGAGCCGGTTGAGACGACGGGTGTTGTCATGAATGATCCGGGCAAGACGCTGATGCAGGGGATCGGTGTCCTCCTCGGCAAGCAGTTCCGCCGCATGGCTGATAGCGGCCAGCGGATTGCGGATCTCATGCGCCATGTTTGCCGTCAGCCGGCCAAGGGCAGCGAGCTTCAGTTGCTGCGCCTGGGACTGTACCCGCTCCATGTCTTCCAGATAAATGAGCGCATGCCCACCGGTCTCGGCCGCGGGCAGATAGCGCACACGCAACAGGCTCCCGCCTTCCTGGCGCAGCATCTCCACCATTTCGACGGGCTGCGCGCACCACATCCGGTAGCGATCCGCCAGTTCTGCGGAAAGCGCTGCCAGTTCGGTGCCATCCGATGCGGACACATCCAGCAGCGCTTGGGCGCGCGGGTTGAGCAGTCGCACCCGGCCGTCACCATCGACCACCAGCACTCCGTCCTCCATGTCGCGAATGATCCGCTCGCTGATCCGCAACTGGTCGTTGAGTTCCCGCCCCCGCTCCCGTGCCAGTGTCTCGTTGGCAACCACCCGCCGCGCCAGCAACTGGGCGATTATCGCCGTGCCGAAAAAGGCGATGCTGATGATTCCGGTACGCACGAAGTCCCCCGGATCGGCTTCCAGGGTCAAGGCGCGCCAACTTTCTTCCAGCAGCATGGCCACCGAGGCCAGCGCGGCGTAAAACAGCGTCATCCGTCCCTGCCCGACCAGGCCGGCACCGGCCACCACCACCAGCAGGAGGACCGCTATCCCGCTCTTCTGTCCTCCGCTGGCGAACATCATCAGCGTCAGTGCGGCAATGTCGACGGCCACCTGCACCGAAAGCTGAAGGTTGAAGCGGCGCGGTCGGCGCAGCAATGCCACAAGAAAGCCGATGGCCAGCAGAAGATAGACCGCGGCAACGCGGCCGAACAGGCGGGCGTCCTGCGTGCCAAGACTTACCGTATCGCCAAAGACAAGCGCCGCGACCAGAAACAGGACGGCGATCGACAAGCGGTAGATCGAGAAGAAGCGCAGCGAACGCCAGAAGGAGTCGATTGCGTCGGTTTCCTGCGGCACCAGAGTCTGCGCGCTCAAGACCGCACTCCCAGGCGTCGATGATCTTCGCAACAGTAGTCGCGCTCGGCGTCGCGTACCGACTCGGCGCTGGGGAAATGCACCCCGCAATGCGCGCATCGCGTCATCGCCTCGGGCGCGCGTGCCGCGGGTGGCGGCTTGCTGCGTCGCTTTGACGCGCGCACCAGTGCATAGATCACCGCGAGCACGACAATGAACAGGAGGAATTTCGCCACGGCATCAGCCTCCCGCAGCAGATTGGTCGGGGCGAGAGGATTCGAACCTCCGACTCCTGCGTCCCGAACGCAGTACTCTACCAGGCTGAGCTACGCCCCGATGGCAAGTTGGTGGCAAGGAAGGACATTGCGGGAACAGGCTGAAAAGTTCGGCCCGTGGGGTCATCCTTGCAAACATTGCGGCGGTCAAAAACTTCGTTGCACCGCAAAGTCTGCTAATTGTAGCAGCGTTTCCCTGAACTTTGAATCCGGCAGCGGCGCCAGTGCCGCCTTGGCCATCTCGGCCTCGTCGACGCCCTGCCGGCGCGCGGCATCGAGCGCGCCACTGGAACGCACCGCCGCCAGTACTTCGGCAAAACTGTCACTGCTGGCGTTTTCGATGGCACCGCGAACCAGCGCGGCCTGCGGCGCACTGCCGTGCTGGATTACATGAATCAAGGGCAGGGTCGGCTTGCCTTCGGCCAGATCGTCGCCGAGATGCTTGCCGGTTTCCGCCTCCTTCCCCGAGTAGTCGAGCACATCGTCGATCAACTGGAATGCAGTGCCGATGTGCGTGCCATAGGCCGCCATGGCCTCCTCGATCTCCGGGCTCACGTTGCCGAGAATGGCGCCAAGCCGCCCGGCAGCTTCGAACAGCTTGGCGGTCTTGTAGCGAATCACGCGGAGATAGGCATCGACCTCGATATCGGCGTTGCGGCAGTTCATCAGTTGCAGTACTTCCCCCTCGGCGATGATGTTGGTCGCGTCGGCAAGCACCTGCATCACGCGCATGCTGCCGACGCCGACCATGATCTGGAAGGCCCGCGAGTACAGAAAATCACCGACCAGCACGCTGGCCGGGTTGCCAAACACCGCGTTGGCGGTGTCGCGGCCGCGCCGCAGCGACGACTCGTCGACTACATCATCGTGCAGCAGCGTGGCCGTATGGATGAACTCGACCACCGCGGCCAACTCGTGATGGCGGGTTCCCGAGTAACCACAGGCGCTCGCGGAAAGCAGCACCAGCGCGGGTCTCATGCGCTTGCCGCCGGCGGAGATGATGTACTCGGCGACCTGGCGAACCAGCACCACGTCGGAATGCAGTCGCTCCCGGACGACGGCGTCAACCGCGCGCATGTCGGCGTCAATCGGGGCATACAGGCTGGCGATGTCCACAGTGGAGGTAAAGTTGCTGAAGCAAAGGCGCGATGTTAGGCGGCGCGTGTGTCGGCGTCAACGAAACTACGCTGCGGTCCGGCCTGCGATTCGCGACCGTGCCCGGCAAAATGGTCCCGAAACATTCCCGTCCTTCATTGTCCCTGGAGCTTGAGCAGAGCCTTCAACTGCGGCCACTGCCGGCGACTGACCGGCAGGCGCTCGGCAAGTCCATCGAGGATCACTTGCCAGTGCGCCTCGGTATCGCCTTCGTCAGCGGCGCGCTCGACTCCCGTAACCGCACTGCGCGCGACGAGGCAGTTGCGATGGATGCGCAGGAAGCGCTCGGCGAATTCGGTCTCAAGATGCACCAGGGATTCTTCGAGAAGATACTCGCGCTCGGCGGTGCGCGCGGTGACGTACTTCTGTTCCGCCTTGAAGTAGAGGATCTCGGCCACGGGTACCAGCAGGATGCGACCGCGCTCGAGGCAGGGCAGGTTTCGCCGCACTGCCAGCGCCGACTGTTCGAGACGGGCTGCATCGTCCGCACGACGTCCGGCTTTGCGCAATGCGTCGGCCAGGCGGGCGGCGCGTACCGGCTTGACCAGATAGTCCAGCGCCGCCAATTCGAAAGCCTGCACCGCGTACTTGTCGAAGGCCGTAACGAAGATCACGGCCGGTCGCGCGGGCAGCCGTGCCAGATGGCGGGCAAGTTCCACGCCATCCATGCCCGGCATCCGAATGTCGATCAGAGCCACGTCGAGGTCGCCGGCTTGCGCCCGTTCCAGAGCGGCAAATCCGTCAGCCGCCTCGGCCACGACCGTGCTTGGGACTTCGGCAGCGATGTCGCCCAGCAGGTCACGCAGACGCGCACGCGCCGGAGCCTCGTCATCGACCAGCAGGAGTCGCAATCCGGCATTCATCTGGCCGTCACCGGGCGATAGGGAAACTCGATCGAAACGCAAAAGCGGCCTGCGTCGATCTGGGTCGTCATCGTCGCCTCAAGATCGAAGAACAACATCAGTCGTTCGCGGATATTGGCCAGGGCCATCTGATTGCCATGCGTATGTTTGTCGGCGGCGGCTGTCGGATTGGAAAGCTCGATCCGCAGCCGGGAATTCTTGCGTTCGAAACGGATGATGATCTCGCCTGGGTCCGTCGCCGGCTCGATGCCATGATAGACGGCGTTTTCCAGCAAGGGCTGCAACATCAGAGGCGGCACCAGGGGGTCCGGTGGGCAGGCCGTCATGTCCCACGTCACGCGAATGCGCTCGCCCAGTCGCAGGCGCTCGAGATTGATGTACTGCCGCGCCACCTGGATTTCCTCCGATAGCGGAACCAGATCGGCATTCTCCCGCATCAGCACACGAAACAGGTCTGCCAGTTCCTCGAGTGCCGTCTCGGCTCGACGCGGATCAGAGCGCATCACGCCGAGAACGGCATTCAGTGCATTGAACAGGAAGTGCGGCCGGATACGCGCGGTCAGCGCCAGCAAACGTGCCTCGGCCAGGGCGGGCGACCGCGTCCGTCCGCTCAGATCGAACCACCCGAGCAGCAGCACGACGCCGATCACCGCCCACAGGGAAATCCGACTGAATCCCGCCACATCCGGCTCGATCAAATGCATCGCCGCAAACAGGCTGCGCACCGCGGCCGTCACCAGCAGCACCAGGAGGACCACCAGCATGGCGCCGAGCCGCTTCGGCAGACGCGCAAACCAGTCGCTCGCAAGGCTCAGCAGGAGGAGACTGGCCAGCGTCACCGGTTCGATCAGCGCCGCCAGTTCAGCAAATTCAGCGACAAAAAGGCGCCACTCACGATTTGCCGCCAGAGTGCCCAGCAGGGCCCCGCAATTCACGGCCAGCAGCACGCGCCACCAAATGCCAAGCCTGCCGAAGTCCGGCAGGCCGGACGGCGAAGGGTTTTCCCTTATACTTGGTACTTGGCTCAATTGCCCGTCACCTTTGATTTTCCAGTGTTTTTACCGAACGCAATGCCAGCTGACATGGCAACCCGATTATGACAGAACCAAAACTACCGGCGTCTCCATCAACCCAGACAGCGTGGTCCGGCCGCTTTTCCGAGCCCGTTTCCGACTTGGTCAAACGTTACACCGCTTCGGTGTTCTTTGATCGCCGCATGTGGCGGCAGGACATCCGGGCGTCCCTGGCGCATGCGCGAATGCTGAGCCGGCAAGGCATCATCGCCGCCGCCGACCTGGCAGCCATCGAGCAGGGCATGGCGGCGATCGGCACGGAGATCGAAGCCGGCAGTTTCAACTGGAATCTCGACGACGAGGACGTGCATCTCAACATCGAAAAGCGTCTAACGACCCTGGTCGGTGACGCCGGAAAGCGGCTGCACACCGGTCGCTCGCGCAACGACCAGGTGGCCACCGACATCCGGCTCTGGCTGCGCGACACCATCGACGACATCGACGGCCTGCTGCGCAATTTCCAGCAGGCGCTGCTGGACAAGGCGGAAGCCCACGTCGACACGCCGCTGCCCGGCTTCACGCATTTGCAGGTGGCCCAGCCGGTGACCTTCGGTCACCATCTACTGGCCTATTTCGAGATGCTGCGCCGCGACCGCGAGCGCTTCGCCGACTGCCGCCGTCGCGTCAATCGCCTGCCGCTGGGCGCCGCTGCACTCGCCGGTACCACATTCCCCATCGACCGCGAGGCCGTGGCGCGGGAACTTGGCTTCGAGTCCGTCTGCGAGAATTCGCTGGATGCCGTTTCCGATCGCGACTTCGCCATCGAGTTCTGTGCGGCCGCGTCACTGGTGATGACCCACGTCTCGCGTTTCTCGGAAGAACTGATCCTGTGGATGAGCCCCCGCGTCGGC
Source organism: Rhodocyclales bacterium (assembly GCA_026399435.1). GTDB lineage: Bacteria > Pseudomonadota > Gammaproteobacteria > Burkholderiales > Rhodocyclaceae > Sulfuritalea. Next base: position 8,428 of record JAPLQX010000031.1, on the reverse strand, counting down.
TTCATCGATCTTGCCGACCGCTTCTGCACTGGCTCGTCGATCATGCCGCAGAAGAAAAACCCGGACGTGCCGGAGCTTGCGCGCGGCAAGACCGGCCGTGTCTTCGGGCATCTGATGGGCCTGCTGACCTTGATGAAGGGCCAGCCGCTGGCCTACAACAAGGACAACCAGGAGGACAAGGAGCCCTTGTTCGACACGGCCGACACGCTGATCGATACCTTGCGCATCTTTGCCGACCTGGTCCCGGGCATTCGCGTCATACCGGAGGCAATGGCCGCGGCATTGCGTCAGGGCTACGCCACCGCGACGGATCTTGCCGACTATCTGGTGAAGAAGGGCCTGCCCTTCCGCGATGCGCATGAAGCGGTGGCCCGCGCCGTGCGCACCTGCGAGGCGCGTGGCTGCGACCTGCCGGACCTGACGCTCGACGAACTGCGCTCGTTTTCTCCGCTGATTGCCGACGACGCATTCGCCGTGTTGACCGTGGCCGGTTCGCTGGCGGCCCGCGATCACTTCGGCGGCACCGCACCGGCACAGGTGCGGGCTGCCATTGCACGATCCCGCGCGCGGCTCTGATCACTGATCGATGGCCATTCCCGAGCGCATCGGCAAGTACGAGATTCGCAAGAAGCTCGGGGAGGGAGCCACCTCCATCGTCTACCTCGCCTTCGATCCTTTTGCCGAGCGCGAAGTCGCGGTCAAGGCAATCTTTCCCGAGGTGCTGCGCGACAAGGAACGCGGCCGGCTCTACCGCAATCTGCTGATGACCGAGGCTTCGCTGGCCGGAAAGCTCATGCATCCGCACATCGTGCAGATTTTCGACGCCGTGGTGGACGAAGAGCAGAGCTACGTCGTCATGGAATATGTCAGGGGCGGCACCCTCGAACCCTTCTGCACCCCCAGCGCACTGCTGCCGGTCGATCGCCTGGTGGAGATGATCTTCAAGTGCACCCGCGCACTCGACTATGCATTTCGCGCCGGCATTACCCATCGCGACATCAAGCCGGCGAACATCCTGCTGGTCAACGCGGGCGACAGCGTCGAGCGGGCCAGCGGCGACATCAAGATCTCCGACTTTGGCGCGGCCATGCTGACCAGTTCCGAACAGACGCGCACCCAGGTATCGGGTGTCGGCTCACCGGCCTATATGTCGCCCCAGCAGGTGCGCGACATGGCGCTCAACCACCAGACCGACATCTACTCCCTGGGCGTGGTGATGTACCAGTTGCTCACCGGGCGGCTGCCGTTCCAGTCGACATCCAACTACGGCATGATCTATCAGATCTGCAATACCGATCCGCCTCCGCCTTCGACCTTCCGCGCCGACATGCCGACGAGTCTGGATGCCGTGGTCGCCCGCGCCATGCAGAAGGAAATCGAGGCGCGCTACCAGAGCTGGGAAGAGTTTTCCCACGATCTCGCCCAATCCTTCCGCAACAAGCAACTCCTGGCTCAACGCCAGGCATTTCCGGACAGCGAGAAATTCGAAGCCCTGCGCGCACTGCATTTCTTCAACGAGTTTTCCGATGTCCACCTATGGGAAGTGGTGCGCTTCTCGCGCTGGGACGAAGTTGCGACCGGCACCGTGATCATGCGGGATGGCGAACGTGGCGATTTTTTTGCGTTCGTGCTCGACGGGGAACTGACAGTGTCGAAAAGCGGCCATTCGCTGGGAACGCTGGCAGCCGGCGAATGCTTTGGCGAAATGGCCATCATCCGCCGCGGCGAACACACCCGCGGCGCCGACGTGGTGGCACAGACCGCCACGCGCGTCGTCACCATTTCGGCGCAGGCCCTGCAACACGCCTCGGACGTCTGCCGGATGCATTTCTATCAGGGCTTTCTTGACGTCGTCGCCGGTCGCCTGGCTGATGCCAATGCCCGCCTGGCATCGCTTTGACGTCGGACGCTTTGACGCCCGAATCTAGCGCCGAATTCGACTCCATTGCGACGGCGATTGCCGGGCGCACCGGAACCCCTTTCAGTCCCCATTCGGCCAGCCGTGTCAGCGGCGGCTCGATTCATCGCGCCTGGCACATTGACGACGGCAGCCGCCACTATTTCGTAAAGGCCAACACGCTTGGCGCCGCACCAATGTTTGCTGCGGAAGCGCAGGGACTGCAAGCGCTCGCAGCCACCGGCGTAGTGAGAACGCCGACGTTCGTCACCCTGGGCCAAACCGAAAGCCGAGCCTTTCTGGTGCTTGAGTATCTCGATCTGGCAACGCTGGATCGGGCAGGCGGCGCCCGGCTGGGCGGTTCGCTGGCACAACTGCATCGTGTGACCGGAAACTCGTTCGGTTGGCACGAGGACAATTTCATCGGCGCAACGCCACAATCCAATGCGCCGCATCCGGGCTGGCCGCATTTCTTCGGCGAGCGCCGCTTGCGCCCGCAACTGCAGTTCGCCCTGCAAAACGGCATGGACAAATCGCTGGTGGCGAAAAGCCACGCCATCATCGAACGCATCGGCGGCCTCTTCATCGACTACCAGCCGGCACCAAGCCTGCTGCACGGCGATCTGTGGTCGGGCAATGTCGCACAAACCCGTGACGGCACGCCGGTGATCTTCGATCCAGCCTGCTACTACGGCGACCGCGAAGCCGACATCGCCATGGCGGAACTATTCGGCGGCTTTCCTACCAGTTTTTTTGCCGCCTACCGGGCCGCGTGGCCGCTCGACTCAGGCTTTGAGGCGCGCAAGCCGCTGTACAACCTCTACCACATCCTCAATCACTTCAACCTGTTCGGCAGCGCCTATCTTGGACAGGCGCAACGCATGATCGAAGGACTGCTGAGAGCACTGAAACGGTAAATCAGGAAGCGTTGACGATCGGGTCCAGCTGCTTCTGCAGCTCACCCGACTGATACATCTCGGTCATGATGTCGCTGCCGCCGACGAACTCGCCGCTTATATAGAGTTGCGGCACGGTAGGCCAGTTGGCGTAGTCCTTGACGCCTTGGCGGACGTCCGGATCGGTCAACACATCTACCGTAACAAGATTCTTGACGCCGCATGCCTGCAGAATCTGGATTGCACGCGCGGAAAAGCCGCACTGCGGCATCTGCGGCGTACCCTTCATGTAGAGCACCACCGGGTTGCCGGTAACGGTATCGTGAATTTTCTGCTTGATGTCCATGGGATGACCTGCTAAATAGTTGAGTAAATAAGTCAGTTATTCTAGCTGTGCGACGCCCTGTCGGTCAAGTGACCGCTGTAAGGTTCGCAGAGCTTGCGCGTCAAAGCAGTACACTTGTCCGAGATCGAGAGCCATCATGCTAATCCGCCACCCCGACGACATCGCCCCGTCCGACATCACCCCGCGCGCCCTGTTCGACCGCCGCCGCGAGTTTCTGCGCCTGTCCGCGGGCGCGGCGCTTGCCGGCGTGCTTCCCGCGGCAGAGGCGAAGCTGGGTCCCGGCCGTGCCAGCGTCCTTTCCAGCACCGAGGCACCGACGCCGCTCAAGCATGTCACCGGCTACAACAACTACTACGAATTCGGCACCGACAAGGAAGACCCGGCGCGCACGGCACATGCCCTGCGGGTGCGACCATGGACTGTGAGCATCGAGGGCCTGGTAAAGCAACCCAAGACGCTGGGTATCGAGGACATCCTGAAGCTGGCTCCACTCGAAGAGCGCATCTACCGCCTGCGCTGCGTCGAAGGATGGAGCATGGTAATTCCCTGGCTGGGATTCCCGGTGTCAAGCCTGCTTAAGCAGGTCGAACCGCTGGGCAGCGCGAAGTATGTCGAGTTCATCACCGCGGTGCAGCCGGAAACCATGCCCGGCGTCAGGAGCCGCGTGCTCGACTGGCCTTATGTCGAGGGCCTGCGGCTGGATGAGGCCATGCATCCACTGGCCATCATTGCGGTCGGCCTGTATGGCGACGTGTTGCCGAACCAGAACGGCGCACCGCTGCGCCTGGTGGTGCCGTGGAAGTACGGCTTCAAGAGCGGCAAGTCGATCGTCAGGATTCGTCTCACCGACAGCGAACCGCGCACCTCCTGGATGAAATCCGCGCCGCACGAATACGGCTTCTATTCCAACGTCAACCCCGAGGTCGATCACCCGCGCTGGAGCCAGGCCAGCGAGCGCCGCATCGGCGAATTCAGCAAGCGCAAGACGCTGATGTTCAACGGCTATGCCGAGCAGGTCAGTCAGCTCTACACCGGGATGGACCTGAGGAAACAGTTTTGAATCCAAGCTTCATCAAGCCGCCGCTCTTTATCGTCTGCCTCGCACCGCTGGCTTGGTACGCCTGGGGCGTGCAGGCCGACACGCTGGGCGCCAACCCGATCGAGGCCGTGACGCGCGGCCTGGGCACTTGGGCGCTGAATTTTCTCCTGATCACACTGACGGTGACGCCGTTGCGCAAATACTCCGGATGGGCCTGGCTCGGCCGCCTGCGCCGCATGCTGGGGCTGTTCGTATTCTTCTACGCGACCTTGCATCTGACCACGTATCTGTGGTTCGACCAGTTCTTCGACTGGCCGGCGATCGCCAAGGACATCCTGAAGCGCCCCTTCATCACCGTCGGCATGATCACCTTCGCCCTACTGGTGCCGCTGGCGGCGACCTCGAATGCCTTCGCCATCCGCAAGCTCGGCGGCCGCCGCTGGCAGGAACTGCATCGCAGCGTCTACCTGATCGGCCTCCTGGCCGTGCTGCACTACTCGTGGATGGTCAAGGCCGACCTCAGCAAGCCTCTGGTCTATGCCCTCATGGTGGGCGTCCTGCTCGGCCTCCGGGTCTGGTGGCGACTGCAGGAGCGCAACCGGCAACTTGCCGGGGCCTATTTGCCCAAACCGCGCGGGCGCATCATTTCGATCGCCGTCAAAAAGTAGACTTCGTCAAACGGATCAGGCGAAACCACCCCGAGGCCAGAGCCGCGTCGTTGGCCGTCACCGTGAGCCCGCCGACAGCATCCAGCACATCTTCGAAAACCACATCCAGGCGTGTCGCGACGTGACGTGTCAGCGGATTGAGGACGCGCTTCCAGCCGGCTTCACCACGCCGCAGAAACTTGTCGAATACCAGAAGCTGTCCGCCGGGCTTCAATACGCGCACCGCCTCGGCCAGGCAAAGAGTCGGCGCTGGTACCACGGCGAGGATCAGGTGCAGCACCGCCACGTCGAAGCTGGCATCGTGAAACGGCAGACGCTGGACGTCGCCACGCAGGGGCGTGAAGTGCAGGCCGGCGACACGCGGGCGGGCGCGCTTGAGCATGGCGGCCGTGAGATCGAGGCCGACATAGCGATGCTGCGCCGGCAGATGCGGCAGATCGAGCCCGGTGCCCACCCCCAGCAGCAACACGTCGCGTGGCGGACCATCGGCAAGTGCCACCAGGCTGCGCTTGCGCGCACCGCGCGTGGCAGCCGTCAGGAATGCATCGTAGAACGGTGCGACCAGCGTGTAGCTGTGCTTGAGGCTCAATGCAGCACGCGCGGCATCGAGAGCACAAATTCCGCGATCGGGGCCTCGAACTGCACGCCATCCTCGGCCGTCATCTGGTAACTGCCTTTCATGGTGCCCACCGCCGTGGCAAGCTGACAGCCGCTGGTGTATTCAAAACTCTGCCCGGGCGCCAGCAGAGGCTGGTGGCCGACGACCCCCAGACCTCTCACTTCCTGCACATGGCCTCCGGCGTCGGTAATGATCCAGTGCCTGGATATCAGCTGTGCAGGCACGTTGCCGGTGTTGCTGATGGTGACGGTATAGGCGAAGACATGGCGATCGATCGCCGGATCGGATTGCTCCGTAACATAATGGGTCGCCACCGCGACCGCTATTTCGTATTTCTTTGCCTCAGCCATGGGCGGGCATTCAACACCAATTTGCGTTGGGGAGCAAGGAGTTGCCCGATTGGCGGGCCGCCCACGATCATTCTTGACCATTCCTGTCGATTCCGCGACACTTCAAGTATGCGAACTAATTGGCCGCCTGACCTGCCGCCCGAAGCCGTTTCATGAACTCCCGCGAATCAAAGGTGTCGCAGCGCTTTCTGGAAAGGCTGCACAACGCCGGCATCGAGCCCGACGACGGCGAGGAACTGCGACTGAACAAGTCGCTGCTGATGCTTGCCACCGGACTTGCAAGCGTGGGGATCATGCTGTGGGTTGGCATCTACTCCATTCTCGGCCCCCAATTCTCGACCACCATACCCTTTACCTTCCAGCTGCTGCTGGTGGGGAATATGGTCTTCTACATCCAGTCGCGGAATTTCGATTTTTTCCGCGTCAGCCAACTGGGACTGTTCCTGTTCCTGCCCTTCGTCGCGCAGTGGGCCGGCGGCACCATCATTTCCACCAGCGGCGTGGTGCTGTGGGGCCTGCTCGCCCCCATCGGTGCCATCCTGTGCATCGGCGTGGGGCAGTCGATTGCCTGGTTCATTGCGTGGGTTGCGCTGACTGCCTTGTCCGGGGCCGTTGATTACTTTCTTGCCGACTCGCTGCTCGGGCAGAAGTCCAACGTGCCGATACGGACCACGGTGGTCTTTTTTGCGCTCAACTTCATCTCGGTGGCGACCATCATCTACCTGCTGTTGCGCCTTTCGATAGAAGAAAAGCGCAAGATCCAGGAAAGCCTCGAAGAAGCCCACCAACTGATCAAGATCGAGCAGGAGCGCTCCGAAAAACTGCTGCTCAACATCCTTCCCGGCCCCATTGCGGAACGACTGAAGAACTCCAGCAAGACGATCGCCGACGGTTTTGCCGACGTCACGGTGATGTTTGCCGACATCGTGAATTTCACGCAGGTGGCGGCCAACATGTCGCCGTCACAGGTGTTCTCCATGTTGAACCGGATATTTTCCGCCTTCGACGAACTCGCAGAACAGTTCGGGCTGGAAAAGATCAAGACCATCGGCGATGCCTATATGGTAGCCGGCGGACTGAATGAAGATGCCGGCGATTATTCGGCTGCAATCGCCGACATGTCCGTGGCGATGCGCGATATGCTGCGGCGCGATTTTTCCGTCAATGCATCACAGCTCGAGATTCGCATCGGCATCGGCACCGGCCCGATTGTCGCCGGCGTGCTGGGGAAGAAAAAATTCATCTACGACCTATGGGGCGACACGGTAAACATCGCCAGCCGGATCACTTCGGAAGGCGTGCCCGGCATGATCCAGTGCGACACCACGACTTACCACCGCCTGGCGGCGAACTTCGATTTTCACGAACCGCAAACCATCTACCTCAAGGGCAAGGGCAACATGACGGTGTATCGCCTGATCGGACGCAAGGGCGCGGCCGGCAGCGAAGACGATTATTCCGGTTCGCAGTAGAAGCGAGACGCGAAGACAAGCCGAAGACAGTGCTGTAGCACGGCAAGGCGCAGTCGACAAAGTATCGGTTCTAATGCGAACCGGAACTAGGTCGCCAGCGCCAGCCGGAAGCAGACCCGGCCTGTGCGATTCTCGGCGAGTTCCAGCCGGTAGCCGGCAGCTTGTGCATAGCGCGCCGCGTGATAGAGCCCGATCCCGTAGCCGGTATCTGAAGCCACGGGACCGACAAACAGCCGCGACACAATGTCTGCCGCCATGGCAGAGCCATTGTCACAGACGATCAGTTCAAACCCGGAATCGTTGCGCACCAGTTCAAGCTGCACACGCAGTTCCGGCTCCCGCAAGTGCTTTTCGGCGGCATTGCGAATCAGGTTGTCGGCGACACCGGAAAACACTTCTGCCGGGAGCTCTCCGGCAATCGATGCAGCCGCCTTGAAATCTATCCAGTCCAGGGTCGCCATTCGCTGGCGAAGATCACGCCACCACTCGGCAGCGCTAACCCGGCGCGCAGACGAGATGCTCTGCGGTACGCTGAGTTTTGCCAGGGTCTCGGCAAGCCGCTCGGTGATTGCCGGCAACTGGCGCCGCAACAGCGATCGATACTCCAGCGAGGACTCGGCACCCGGTTCGATGCCCGCCGAACAAAGCGCATTCAGCGACTGCAGCAGGTTCTTCACGTCATGCGTGAGCCGCGCTCCGGTCTCGTGAATGGCCTGCATGTAGGACAACTGCTTCAAGGCCAGTGCGCGCCGCTTGTCGGCATAAAGCTGCGCAAGAAATTGCGCCAGCAGGTTGAGGTGCCACAGCAGCGTCGGCGACAGCGATTGCAGGGTGTAGAGAACGAGAACCATGCCGCCATGGCTGAACTCCCAGCGGCGCTCACTGGTCACGCCGAAACGTCCGCTGCTTCCGCCTGCGATCCATTCGCCTCCCGTAACCCAAGGCAGACGCTGCCCCATTCTCGCGCACGCCTGTTCCAGAAAAGCCTGAGGGTCTTCTTCCTGTAGCGCCAGATTGGACAGCGACTGCAGCCATTGCTCTACCGGCAGGCCGATCGACATCCAGTAGCGCGAAAACAGACCGCCAATTCCCGAAAAACCCGAATTCGGATTCCACGCCCAACCGAGCAGCAGCAGCGCCG
>JAPLQX010000013.1 GCA_026399435.1 Rhodocyclales bacterium | reverse complement strand
CCATCTGCGCCATCTGCAAGGCCCAATTCACCAAGGTGCTGCCCTACTACGGCTTCAAGATGAGCATGGTCGGCGGCGTGCACCAACTGGTCAGTACCGCGATCGTGCTCAACAACGAGCAATGACGAACAAGACTTAAATGGAGACCCTTCATGTCCGCCACGCCTGAAACCCACACCGAAAAGCTGACCTTCCGCCGCTACAAGGAAGGCGACACCCAGGTCAAACGCTGGCAGCAGCAGATCTTTCAGGCCAGCTATACCTACAAGTGCCCGACCTATGTGCAGTCGACCCCGCCTTGCCAGGGTTCCTGCCCGTCCGGTGAAGACATCCGCGGCTATCTCAACATCGTGCGCGGCATCGAGAAGCCACCCGTGGGTGTCATGGGCGCCGACGGCAAGCCGATGGGCTGGCAGGAATACGCCTGGCGTCGCCTGACCGAAGCCAATCCGCTACCCTCCGTGATGGGCCGTGTCTGCCCCGCGCCCTGCGAAACCGGCTGCAACCGCAATGAAGTCGAAGACCACGTCGGCATCAACTCGGTCGAGCACTACCTCGGCGACTGGGCGATCCAGAACAATCTGAAGTTCAAGGCGCCGGAAAAGAAGACCGGCAAAAAGGTCGCCATCATCGGCGGCGGCCCGGCCGGCCTGTCGGCCGCCTACCAGCTGGCGCTCAAGGGCCACAGTTGCACCATTTTCGACGAACACGAATTTCTCGGCGGCATGATGCGCTACGGCATCCCCGGCTATCGCACGCCGCGCGACACGCTCGACGCCGAAATCCAGCGCATCCTCGATATGGGCGTTGAAGTGCACCTCAAGACCCGCATCGGCACCGATGTGACGATGGAACAGTTGCGCGCAAGCTATGACGCGATCTTCCTCGGGCTCGGCGCCCAGTCCGGCCGCGCCCTGCCGCTGCCCGGCGATCCGGCAGACCATACCGCGCCGAACGTCGTTACCGCCACATCCTTCCTCCGCGCCTTCAACGACGGCCGCCTGAAGACCGTCGGCAAGCGCGTGGTGGTGGTGGGCGGCGGCGACACCTCGATGGACGTCGCCACCGTGGCGCGCCGCCTCGGCCACATCGACAAGGTCAATCCGACGGATTTCGAAAGCGCCATCGCCGGCCACCTGGCCCAGGACGTGGCCGACATTTCCCTGCGCCAGGGCGCTGAAGTCACCCTGACCTCCGTCTATATGACCGCCAGCAAGTCCGAAATCGAGCATGCCCAGGCCGAAGGCATCGCCATCATGGGCGGCTGGATGCCGGTCGCCGTGGTCAAGGGCGCCGACGGACGTGCCACTGCGCTGCGCGTGATGCAGTGCGAAGCAAAAATGATCTCGGGCCGCCTCGACATCAAGAAGATCGAAGGCACGGAAAAGGACCTGCCGGCCGACCTGATCGTCTCCGCCATCGGCCAGGCCGTCGATTTCACCGGCATCGAGGAGTTCAACTCGGGCAAGGGCATGGTTGCCGCCGACAAGAACTACCAGGTCACCGGCAAGCCCGGCGTGTTCGCCGGCGGCGACGTGATCCGTCCCCATCTGCTGACCACCGCCGTCGGCCATGGCGCCATCGCCGCGGAAGGCATCGACCAGTACCTGGCAGGCGTCGAACCCGGCCGCCGGCCCAAGATCGACGTGCATTCCTTCGACCTGATGCGCAAGTATGTCGAGAAGGGCGTCCAGCTCGGTGCCATCGACGGCCCCTTGCGCGGTACCGACCAGAGCAAGGAAGTGGTGCACAACTACGAAAACCGTTCCGACCGCTACGTGATTCCGCACGACCAGCTGTTCCTCGGCCATTTCCAATTCACCAACCGCAACAAGCGCCACATCACGCACCTGAACAAGGATTCGGCGCTGGGCAACTTCGAGGAGCGCCTCGATCCGCTGACCGAAGCGCAGGTGATCGCCGAGGCCAAGCGCTGCATGAGCTGCGGCCAGTGTTTCGAGTGCGACAACTGCGTCGTGTATTGCCCGCAGACCGCCGTGTACAAGGTCAAGAAAACCGAGACCATGACCGGCCGCTACGTCGCCACCGACTACGACAAGTGCATTGGCTGCCACATCTGTGCCGACGTCTGCCCCACTGGCTACATCCAGATGGGTCTCGGTGAGTAATACTGTGCTGCGCCTGGTCCGCTTTCTGCTGATGATCGCCGCGGTGGTCGCCGTATCGCCAGCGCCGACTTTTGCGCACAGCGGCGAAGCGCATCCCCAGCGCACACCGGTCCCGAACATGACGACGGAGAGCGGCGGCAAGTGCATCGCCCCGGCGGAGGAAATGCGCCGCAACCACATGGAGATGCTCAAGCACCAGCGTGACCGGACATTGCGCTCCGGCATCCGCGGCGAACCGGCCTCGCTCAACGCCTGCATCGAGTGCCATGCCAGCAAGAAGACCGGCTCCGTGCTCGGCAGGGGCGACTTCTGCGAAAGCTGCCACTCCTATGCGGCCGTGAAACTCGACTGCTTCGAATGTCACCAGCCCAAGGCCGGCTTCAAGGCGACGGGAGTGAAACCATGACCGCCCCCCAATCCCCCGACAGCAACCCGCGTCGCGCCTTCATCGCCGCTGCCGGCGCCGGTGTAGCCGGCCTCGGCTTCACGGTCATCGCCCCCGGCCGGCATCTGATGGCGGTCGGCGAGGCAAACGCCGCCGACGCGCGCAAAGCCGGCGCCGCCGCCTCGCCCGCGGTGCGCTGGGGTCTGCTGATCGACGCCGGAAAATGCGCACCCGGCTGCACCAAGTGCATCGACGCCTGCCACACCGAAAACGGCGTCAGCGAGAAACTCCCCGATCCGCGCCAGAACTCGCAATGGATACGCAAGATCGAGCTGGTCGATCGCCGCGACGGCCGCGTCACGCAACTGCCGATGATGTGCCAGCACTGCGCCGAGCCGCCCTGCGTGGACGTCTGCCCCACCGGCGCCTCGATGAAGCGCGCCGACGGCATCGTGCTGGTCGACCGCCACACCTGCATCGGCTGCCGCTACTGCATGATGGCCTGTCCCTACAAGGCGCGCTCATTCGTCCATACGCCGCTGACCCAGCAGAACCCGGAAGTTCCGCGCGGCCAGGGCTGCGTCGAAAGCTGCACGCTCTGCGTGCATCGCGTCGACAAGGGCCAGCAACCGGCCTGCGTCGAATCCTGCCCCGAAGGCGCCATGGTGTTCGGCGACCTCAACGACCCCGCCAGCGACATCGCCAAGCGCATCGCCAGCGTGCCGACCACCCAGGTTCGTGCCGATCTGCGCTTGAATCCCGGCGTGCGCTACCAGGGAATCTGATCATGTTCACACCCAACTCCCGAAACGAAGAAGGCCTCTTCTACCTGTTTGCAGCAATTGGTGGCGCGGTATCAGCCCTCGGCGTTGCCGCGGCGCTCTACATGGAACATTCAGGCCACGTGGTCACCGGCATGAACAACCAGATCGTCTGGGGTCTGCCCCATGTCGTTGCGATCTTCCTGATCGTGGCCGCTTCGGGCGTGCTCAATGTCGCCTCGATGGGTTCGGTCTTCGGCCGGGCGCTCTACAAGTCGCGCGCGCCGCTGTCCGGTCTGCTTGGCATCGCCATGATGAGCGGCGGCCTTGCGGTCATCATGCTCGACCTGGGTCGCGCCGACCGCGCGATCGTTGCGGCGACGCATGTCAACCTGACTTCGGTCTTCGGCTGGAACATGATTCTCTACCCGGTCTTCTACGGCCTGGTCGCGGTCTATCTGTGGACCCTGATGGAACGGCGCATGAACCCGTACTCGAAGGCCGCCGGTCTGGCCACCTTCGTCTGGCGCGTCGTGCTCACTTCCGGTACCGGATCCATCTTCGCCTTCCTCGTCGCGCGCCAGGCTTATGGCACCGCCCTGCTGGCGCCGATGTTCATCGTCATGTCCTTCGCCTGGGGCCTTGCCGTATTCATCCCGGTGCAGGCGTCAATGTATGCCGCACGCTGCGAGGCGCTGCCGCCGCTGGTGCACCAGCGCATGAAGAACCTGCTGGCCACCTTTATTGCCGCCGTGCTGTACTTGACCGCCGTGCTGCACCTGGCCAACGCCTATTTCGCCAAGAACATCGCCTTCGAATATTTCATCCTCTTCGATAGCGAGTTCGCCGGCATGTTCTGGATTGGCCAGGTCCTGATTGGCAGCCTGCTGCCGCTGGCCCTGCTGTTCAATCCGGCCACCTGCAAACGGACCCTCTGGGTCAATGTCGCCGCTCTCCTCGTCATCGTCGGTGCCTATTTCCATCTCTATGTGTTCATCATTGGCGGCCAGGCCTTCCCGCTTGACATCTTCCCCGGCTATGACGTCAAGAGCAGTTTCTTCGATGGCGCAGTTGACCACTACACGGCCAGCCTGCCCGAAATTCTGCTGTCGCTCGGCGGCTTGGGCATCGCCTTCACCATTACCGTGATTGGCGCACGCGCGCTGAATTTCATGCCGCACGACGACCGCGCCAAGCTGGAAGCCGCCGGCAGCATCGCGGATTGAGTCCGCTGCCCGGCGCGGGCGCCATGCATCGCTTCCTCATCTCAGCCGCGCACAAGTCCTCGGGCAAGACCACCGTCAGCATCGGCCTCGCGGCAGCCCTGAGTTCGGGCAAGCATGGCCAGCCCCGGCGCACGGTGCAGCCCTTCAAGAAGGGCCCTGACTACATCGATCCGCTGTGGCTGTCGGTCGCCGCCGGCCGGCCCTGCTACAACCTGGATTTTTTTCTCTCGCCCGACGCCGAACTGCAGGCCGAATTCGCCCGCCACGGCCATGACGCCGAGGTCTGTCTGGTCGAGGGCAACAAGGGACTCTATGACGGGCTGGACCTCCACGGCTCGAACAGCAATGCCGCGCTGGCCCGCCTGCTCGACCTGCCGGTAATCCTGGTGCTCGACGCGCGCGGCATGACGCGCGGCATCGCGCCGCTGATCCTCGGCCATCAGGCTTTCGATCGCAACATCCGAATCGCCGGGGTGATCCTCAACCGTCTCGGCGGCCGCCGCCACGAGGCCAAGCTGCGTGCCGTGATCGAACACTACACCGACGTCCCGGTGATCGGCGCCGTGCAGGAAGATGCCGAGCTGGCGCTGGTCGAACGCCATCTGGGCCTGATGCCGGTGAATGAAACCGCGGAGGCCGAACGCCACATCGCCGCGATCGGCGAACGCATCGCCGCACAGGTCGATCTCGATCGCCTGCTGGCCATCAGCCATACCGACGTCACCCTCGCGCCGCCGCCCCCGCAATGGCGCAGCGTGGAGGCACCGGTGCGCATCGCCGTTGCCCGCGATGCCGCCTTCGGCTTCTACTACGCCGACGACCTCGACGCGCTGACGGCAGCCGGCGCGCAAACGGTGTTCTTCGATACCCTGCACGATTCGAGGCTGCCGCCCTGCGACGGCCTGCTGATCGGCGGCGGCTTTCCCGAGTGCTTTCTCGACGAACTGGAAGCCAATACTCCTCTGCGCGCCGACATCCGGCGCGCCATCGAGGCCGGGCTGCCCACCTATGCGGAATGCGGCGGCCTGATGTATCTAGCCCGCAGCATCGAATGGAAGGGCAAAGCCGCTGCCATGGTCGGCGTGATTCCCGGCGACATCCGGATGCACGCCAAGCCCGTCGGCCGCGGCTACGTGATGCTCGAACCGAACGCGAACCATCCGTGGCATGCGGCCGGGGAAGGCGCCGGCTCCGACCCCGCGTTCGACCCCGCCGCCGAATCCGCCATGCTGCACGCCCACGAATTTCACTACTCGAGCCTGCACGGCCTGCCTGCCGACACCCGCTACGCCTATGCGGTCCGCCGCGGGCACGGCATCGACGGCCAGCGCGACGGCGTCGTGCTGCACCGGCTGCTCGCCTCCTACACCCACCTGCGCGCCACCAGCCGCTGCGACTGGCCGGCGAAATTCGTCCAGCACGTGCGCGCCTGCCTGACCGCCGATAAAAAGGAAACTGCCCCATGTTCGCCATGACCCCGACTGCCGCCGAGCAGATCGCCCGCGCCGCCGCCGAACAACCCGACCGCCAGCGCATGCTGCGCGTGGCCGCCAAGCTCGACGAGCACGACGGCGAACTGGTCTATGGCATGGGCTTCGACGAGGAGCGCGAAGACGACCTGGTGCTCGACGCTCATGGCGTCGAGGTCCTGATCTCGCCGCTCAGCCAGCCCCTGCTGGAGAACACCACGCTGGATTTCAGCGAGGTGCAGCCCGGCGAATTCCAGTTCATCTTTCGCGGCGGCTGCACCGCGCCGCCGGCCGCGAAGAGCTGCGGTGGCTGCGGTGGAGGTTGTTCCTGATGGACACAAGCAAAACCGGCATAAGCGACACCCCCTCCCGCCCTCCCCCTCCCGGGGGAGGCGACTAATTTGCTCGCTGCGCTCGAATATCCGGAGCTCTGTCGGGTATATTTCGCGTCCATGAAGCCCATTTCTGCTCTGCCCGGCTGGGTCTATCTCGTCGGCGCCGGCCCCGGCGACCCGGAATTGCTGACCCTCAAGGCCGCGCGCCTGATCGGTGAAGCCGATGTCCTGGTGTACGACAACCTTGTGTCGAAGCCCGTGCTCGATCTCGCGCGCCCCGACGCCGAGCGTATCTATGCGGGCAAGGAACG
This sequence comes from Rhodocyclales bacterium, assembly GCA_026399435.1. GTDB lineage: Bacteria > Pseudomonadota > Gammaproteobacteria > Burkholderiales > Rhodocyclaceae > Sulfuritalea. The sequence goes on along the minus strand of JAPLQX010000013.1, from coordinate 26,706 downwards.
CGGCAACCACTCGCTGCCGCAGGAAGAAATCAACGAGCTGCTGGTGCGCCTGGCCAGGACCGGCAAGCGCGTGGTGCGCCTCAAGGGCGGCGACCCCTACATTTTCGGCCGCGGCGGCGAGGAAGTCGAAACCCTCCACGCCGACGGCATCAACTTCGAAGTCGTGCCGGGCATCACGGCGGCCGCCGGCGTCGCCTCCTATGCCGGCATCCCGCTGACGCATCGCAATCACGCCCAGGCCTGCGTCTTCGTCACCGGCCACCTCCAGGATGGCAGCATGAACCTCGATTGGCCCGGGCTCGCCCGGCGGCGCCAGACCGTGGTCATCTACATGGGCCTGTCGGGCCTGCCGCACCTGTGCGCCAAGCTCATGGAACACGGCCTGCCCGCCGACTGGCCGGCCGCCATCGTGCAACACGGCACGCAGCCCAGCCAGCGCACCGTCACCGGCACGCTGACCACCCTGCCGGCGCTGGCCGAGACCGCCAATCTGCGCGCGCCGACCCTGATCATCGTCGGCGAAGTAGTGACGCTGCGCGACAAGCTGCGCTGGTTCGCCGAAAACGACGTCTGAAGAGTCGGCGCGGACGGTACGGCGAAAGTCGTCAACCGCAGTGCCCGGCGCACCGGGCTGAACGGCGGCTTGTGGTAAGGTGCCGCTTTCGCAACGCCCGAATCATTCCTTATGCATAAAGTCTCCCGCGGCAAGGCCTCTCCCCGCCTGGTGCTCGTCATCGCCGTACTGGCGCTCGCCGCCTGGCTCGGTCACAAATGGTGGTGGGGACTGTCCCACGTCAGTACCGACAATGCCCAGATCGAGGGGCACATCGTTCCGGTCATGACCAAGGTCGGCGGCTTCATCAATGAAGTCAAGGTGGATGACCACCAGGCGGTCAAGGCCGGCGACCTGCTGGCACGCATCGACGACCGCGACTACCGGGCGAAGCTGGCCCAGGCCGAGGCCGACCTAGAACTCGCCGTGGCCAACGCCGGCAAGGAAGGCCAGACCGGCCAGGCCGGCGCCCAGGTCGCCGCGGCCCGCGCGGCCGCCGCCGCCGCGCGTTCCGGTATCGAGCAGGCCATCGCCAACGCCGACAAGGCACAAAAGGATCTCGACCGCCTGCGGCCGCTGGTTGAAAAGAAAATGCTGTCGCCGCAGGCCCTCGATTCCGCCGAGGCGGCGGCGAGGGCCGCCCTCGCCCAGGTCAAGGTCAGCCGTGAAAGCGCGACGTCGGCCGGCGAGCAGGTCACGGCGTCCGGCGCCGCCCTGCGCGCCGCCCTGGCCAAGGTCGAATCGGCCCGCGCGGTGCGCGACCTGGCGGCGATCCAGCTCGCCGACACGCGCATCGTGGCGCCCACCAGCGGCATCGTCAGCAACAAGAACATGGAACCGGGCCAGCTCGTCGCTTCCGGCCAACCGCTGTTGTCGCTGGTGCCGCTGACCGACATCTGGATCGTCGCCAACATGAAGGAAACCGACGTCCGCGACCTCAAGCCGGGCGCGTCGGCCGAACTCGAAATCGACGCCTACCCGGGGCAAACGGTCGAGGGCACCGTCACCTCGGTCGGCCCTGCCACCGGTGCACGCTTTTCCCTGCTGCCGCCGGACAATGCCACGGGCAACTTCACCAAGGTGGTGCAGCGGGTGCCGGTGCGCATCCGCGTCAAGCAAAGCGCCGATCCGCTGCGTCCCCTGCGACCCGGGATGAGCGTGTTCGTCACCGTCTCGACGAAGTGAAACCGCTGCTGCCCGGCCTCAGCCGCGTCGGCACCGACGCCGAAGTCCAGGCCGCGCGCTACCTGATCGCCTTCACGGTGACGCTCGCCTCGATGATGGAGCTGGTCGACACCAGCATCGTCAATGTCGCCATACCGCACATGATGGGTTCGCTCGGCGCCACCCTCGACGAGGTGGCCTGGGTGTCGACCGGCTACGTGGTGGCCAACGTGATCGTGCTGCCGATTTCGGGCTGGCTGTCGAACTGGTTCGGCCGGCGCAACTATATGACGCTGTCGATCCTGCTGTTCACGATTTCGTCCTTCCTCTGCGGCAATGCCACAAGCCTGGAGGGATTGGTGTTCTGGCGCATCGTGCAGGGACTCGGCGGCGGCGGCCTCATCTCGACGGCCCAAGCGACGCTCTACGAGGTCTTTCCGCGCGAAGAAGCGGGCACGGCGATGGCCATCTTCGGCCTCGGCATCATGGTCGGGCCGATGCTCGGACCGACCCTCGGCGGCTGGATCACCGATACGGCGTCGTGGCCATGGATTTTCTACATCAACCTGCCGCTCGGCGCGCTGGCCCTGCTGCTGACCCTGATGGTGGTCCCCGATTCGAAGTACGGAGCGCGCGCCGAGAAGGTCGACGCACTGGGTCTGCTGCTGCTGGCGCTGGGCATCGGCTGCCTGCAGACCATGCTGGAGCGCGGCGAGAAGCTCGACTGGTTCGCCTCGCGCGAGATCGTCGCCTATGCCATCGTCAGCGTCACCGCGCTGGCCCTGTTCGTCTGGCAGGAACTGCGCCACGATCATCCGGTGGTGCAGTTGCGCATCCTCCACGACGGCCAGTTTGCCGCCTCGCTGGTGTTCGGCTTCCTGGTCGGCGGCGCACTCTACAGCACGGTGTTCGTGTTTCCCGTCTATGTGCAGACGCTGCTCGGCTTTACCGCATGGGAAACGGGCATGGTGATCCTGCCCGGGGCGCTTGCCTCGGGTTTCACCATGGCCGTGATGGGACGCATGACCGCCAACACCAGTCTCGACCTGCGCGTATTCGTGGTGATCGGCGCCTGCATCTTCGGTTATGCCATGTGGCAGCACTCGCTGTTCACCGTCGAATCGGGCTGGGACGACTTCCTCTGGCCGATGATCCTGCGCGGCGTTGGCCTGGGGATGGTGTTCATCCCGCTCAACAACCTGGCGCTGGGCAATCTGGCGCCGCAGGAAGTGACAGCCGGCAGCGGCCTCTACAACCTGACCCGACAGCTTGGCGGCAGCGTCGGCATCGCCAGTTCGGCCACCCTGTTCCAGCAGTTCCAGCAAGCCAACCGGGCGGAACTGCTGGTTCATGTCAACCAGTTTTCCGCCGCCACCCTGGCGCGCCTGGCCAAGCTCAAGGCCTTGGTCATCAGTCACGGCGCGCCGGAAATGCTGGCACAGGCGAAGGCGCTGCGGCTGCTCGATGGCATGGTCATGAAGCAGGCCACCATGCTGGCTTTCGAACGGCTGTTCCTGCTGTTCGGCGTGGCCCTGCTGGCCGCCCTGCCGCTGCTGCTGCTGATGAAACGCGGTCATTTCTCCCGGCAGGGGGACGAGGCAACCGCACACTAGCCAAGGCGGGAGCGGCGGGTGGCTACCCGCAACGACGTCTCGGAATCAGCAAGCTGAAAGCCGCTACGACTTGACAGGCCGATTCTCGGGATGACATTCCGTTGCAGGATCTATGTGCATCCATGGACGGGCGCTTTTTGTCCAGATATTCATGATCAGTTTCATGTCATCGGAGTCATCGAGGGTGCCGACCTTGAGCACGACCATCTCCGGCGTCTTTTCTCTCTGGCTATAGATCGGTGAGCCGCAGTCGCCGCAGAAAAATCGCTTCAGGATGTTTCCGCTCTGCGCGGTATCCTCATAGAGCTTGGGCAGACCGGAGGTAAAGCTTACCGCGCTGACGGGGACGACAGCGTTGTAACTCGCACCGGCGCCGGACGCTTTCTGGCAGTGGGTGCAATGACAGGCAATGATGTTCTGCAGCGGTTGGCTCACCGTGTAACGTATTTTTCCGCACAAGCAACCACCGGTAATCGAGTCAGGCATACGTTCTCCAGGTTCCAGATGTCAGATTGCCATCTGCGCAAAGTATAGCTGCTACGCGCGGCATCCCCAGCCAAGGCTCATTGCGAGATATCGCCTGAGTTCGCGGCTCAATGTTAGCTGGCTGGCGCCGGCTTGAGCGTTGCGTGCGACTGTTGGAGCCTTGATTTTCGCTGCTCTGCTCACGTCGCAACAAAATCCGCCGGTGGCTTGAAGCCCTTGCCGAGCGCCTCCGCCACGGCGCGATGGGTGATCTGCCCGGCGCAGACGTTGAGGCCGGCGGCGAGGCCGGGATCGTCCCGCAGCGCCTGCTTCCAGCCTTTTCCGGCCAGCGCGCGCAGGTAGGGCAAGGTGGCGTTGCTCAGCGCCAGCGTGGAGGTCAGCGGCACGGCGCCGGGCATGTTGGCGACGCAATAGTGCAGCACGCCTTCCTCGACGAAAACCGGATCGGCATGCGTGGTCGGGTGCGAGGTTTCGCAGCAGCCGCCCTGGTCTATGGCCACATCGACAATCACCGCGCCGCGCTGCATCTTCTTCAGCAAGGCGCGATCGATCAGCTTCGGCGCATGACCGCCCGGCTGCAAAACGGCGCCGATCACCAGATCGGCGTGGCGCACGGATTCCTCGATGTCCGCCATGTCTGCCATCAGCGTGCGAACACGCCCGTGATACTCGCGGTCCAGCGCGTCGAGGCGCTTCTGAATGCGGTCGATGACCGTCACCTCGGCGCCGAGCCCCACCGCCATGCGCAATGCATTTGCTCCCACAGTACCGGCACCGAGTATGGTGACTCGCGCCGGCGCAACACCGGGCACCCCGCCGAGCAGGATGCCGCGGCCACCGTGAGTTTTCTCCAGGAAGTGCGCGCCGACCTGCACGGCCATGCGTCCGGCTACCGCCGACATCGGTGCCAGCAGCGGCAGTTGGCCGTCGCGGTCGGTCACCGTTTCGTAGGCGATGGCAACGCAGCCGGCGCGCTGCAGTGCTTCGGCCTGACGCAAGTCCGGGGCCAGATGCAGATAAGCGAATAGCACCTGCTCCGGCCGCAGAAAGCCGAACTCGGCCGCTTGCGGCTCCTTCACCTTGACCACCAGTTCGGCCGCCCAGGCCTCTGCTGCGCTGGCTACGACGCGCGCACCCATCGCCATGTAGTCGGCATCACTGAAACCGATCGGGGCCCCGGCGCCCGTTTGTACCAGGACATCGTGACCGGCGGCGCAGAGATCCTGCACCGAAGCGGGAACCAGGCCGACGCGGAACTCGCCGGACTTGATTTCGGCGGGAATGCCGATGCGCACTTTCGTCTCCTCGTGGTGCTACGAAATTCGCCGAAGTATGCACCAGCCCGTCATTACGGGCGCTGAAGCATCCATCCGAACGCGAGGATGTCCCTGACCATCACCTTCCACTGCTGCGCATCCGTGCCATGCCCGGGGCACGGATGCGGCCAGCATTGGAAAAGCGTCAGGCAGCAGTCTTCGGCTGCGCGGCCGTGATCTTCTGTTGCTCGAAGAGGTGAACAATGGCCTCCGCCACCTGCTCCGAGGCGTCGGGGTAGGCCCCTTCCTCCAGCATGTGCAAGGCTCTGGCCTTGTCCCCCTGCTGGGCGACGGCCAGCACTTCGCCGGCGCAACGATGAAAGTTGGCGTGACGCGACCTGACGACCGCGAAAACCGGCATCTGGCCGAAACGCTCGCCGCCGATGCCGTTGATCCAGTGGCCGAGAGTGCATTGATCGTCGCGGGACACGATTTCGGCCTTGAGATCTTCCTTGCTGTCGCCCTTGATGTAGGACTGCAGTCGCGACTTCCACTTGATGTGGGAATCGATCGCCTCGGTGCCTTCCGAGGCAATGACGAACATCCGGGCCAGCAGCATCTTGACGCGCTCCGAGGCCTTGACGTAGTCGCCACCGTGCAGCAGCTTGAGGGCGGCAGCCTTGTCGCCTGACTGCGCCGCCGCCAGAACCCCGCCGGCAGAGCGATGGAAAAGCGCGTGGTGAGCCTTCATGTCGAAGAAGGTCTCGGAAAAGCCGAACTTTTCACCGCCCTTGTCGTAGATCCACTTGCCGAGGGGACATTGATCGTCGCGGCAAACCACCTCGACCTTCAGTTGCTCCTCGCTGGTGCCGTTGATGTAGCTTTCGAGGCGGACCTTCCATTTCATGTGGGCGTCAACCGCCGTCTTGAAATTCAAGCCGGCCAGTTCGCTACTCTGGTCTGGCCCCCCCCCTGCTGCCGGGGATGCCGCCGGCGCACTCTCTTCCCCCCGAACGATACTTTTGAACCAATCGAGCATTCCCATGGTAAATCCTCCCTCTATATAAGATTTGGCTTGCGAGAAAAACTTCGAACAGTTTCTAGTACAACACTTCGCTCCAGCGTCCGCTGGAGATCAATTCCTTTTGCACGGCCGCCCAGCTTCGGCCCGAACCGGCCAGCGCGATCATGGCCTGCTCGATCGTATCGAGCATGTTACCGGTACCGGCGACGAAAACCCGCGTGCCCGGCCGCTTGAGCATTTCCCAGACTTCCGCGGCATTCTGCTCCAGAGCCTGGTCCAGCGCCACCGGCGCGTCGAAAGCGGGACGCGGGCTGACGGCCTGGAAGGCCTTGAAGGTCGGCTGGTCGAAGTAATTCGCGAGGTCGTTGTTCTCGTCGTTCATGTAGAGCATTTCCAGCGGACTCTTCGCGCCGTAGAACAGCCTCACCCTGCCCTGCCAGCCGCCGATCTTTTCGTAGATTCGGCGTATCAGTGTGCGGAAGGGCGCAATGCCGGTGCCCATGCCCAGCATCAGGATGTCGGCGGTCTTGTCGTCGGGAATCACAAACGGATAGCCGACCGGGCCGGCGAACTGGAGGGTGTCGTCCGGGTGCATGTCGCAGAGGTAGTTCGACGCCACGCCCTTGTATTCCTCGCCGTTGAAGTCGTCGATGTAGGAGCAGCGGCGCACGCAGATGGCAAACTCGGTGGCGTCGCTGCGCCGCTCCAGATCCATGATCGAGTAGAGACGAGCATGGTGGGGATTGCCGAACTGCCCGGGCGCGAGGACCCGGATGCAATTGCCGAGCGCGCCGTCGAAGGACTGGTCATGGGTGCGAAAAACCAGATGCCGGACCTCCTCGCGCGAGGCGGGCGGCGTGATGCGGTGCGACTGCGTGAGGATGGCGGAATAGGTCCTCGACGGAGGAGGTGCAGGCGGCTTCGATATCGGCATGGCATTGACTCCGGAAAAAATTGATCAGCGAGGCGCGGCCGGCCTTGCAGCATCGGCATCGCAGGGGGTGTCGCTGCAGCCGCTGCCGGCCGAGCAGCTGCCGCATTTGCTGGTGTCGCGAAACGGCCCGAGTTGCGGATTGCTGGCGGCGAAACGCCGGTAGAGGCGCTCGACGGCGATGCCGGCGAGCATGATGAGAAAGATGAGGCCGACGGTGACGAGGTAGGTCATGATCAGCCACCCAGACCGGCGAAGCCCATGAAGGACAAGGACAGAATCCCGGCCAGCATCAACGACAGGGCCGTGCCCTGCGCCAGGTCGGGAACATTCGACAGCTGCAGCCGCTCGCGCACGCTGGCCATCAGCACCAGCGCGAGGGTGAACCCGGCGCCGCCGCCGACGCTGAAGGTGACGGACTGGACGAAGTCGTATTCGCGCGCCGTCTGGAACAGCGCAACGCCGAGCACGGCGCAGTTGGTGGTGATCAGCGGCAGGTAGATGCCGAGCGCGCGGAACAGTGCCGGGCTGTATTTCTTCAACACCATTTCGACCAGTTGCACCGACGAGGCGATGATCACGATGTAGGAGATCAGGCGCAGGAATTCGAGATGGAAGTAGCCCAGCAGCAGGTTCAGGCCGTAGGCGCAGAGCGAGGCCACCAGCATCACGAAAGTGGTCGCCACGCCCATCGGGAACGCCGTGTCGAGCTTGCCCGAGACGCCGAGGAAGGGACACAGGCCGAGGAACATCGCCAGCACGAAATTGTTGGCGAGCAGCGCATTGACGAAAATCTGGAAGGCGGTCTCATGCATTTTGCGTGGCCTCCCCGAGTTTGCCTGACTGTTTGCGCCGCTTCCTGCGCTCGACCCAGGAGAACAGCAGCAGCCAGCCGCCGAGCACGAAGAAGCCGCCGGGCGGCAGCACCATGATCACCCAGGGCTGGAAGTTGGAGCCGAACAGGGAAACGCCGAACAGCGCACCGGCACCGAGGATTTCGCGCACCGCACCAAGCGCGAACAGGCCGATGATGAAGCCGATGCCCATCCCGGTCGCATTGATCATCGCCGGCACAGGCGGATTTTTCGCCGCGTGCGCCTCGGCGCGGCCGAGAATGATGCAGTTCACCACGATCAGCTGGATGAAGGCGCCCAGCGCGTCGTAGAGCGCCAGGCTGATGGCCTGGATGGCGTAATCAACCACCGTGACGAAGGTGGCGATGATCACGATGTAGACGGCGATACGCACCTCCTTCGGCACGACCTTGCGCATCATCGACACCAGTCCGCAGGAACACACCAGCACAAACAGGGTTGCCAGTCCCATCGACAGGGCATTTACCGCAGAAACGGTTACCGCGAGGGTCGGGCACATGCCCAGCACCATGACGAACACCGGGTTCTGGCGCCAGATGCCCTCCATGAACTCATCCCATGTCTTGGCCGTAGTCGGATTCATGATTTGCCCGCGAGTTTGTCGAGGTTGGGAACCAGGCGCGGCAGCAGCGCCTGCGCCGAATCGTCGATGGCCTTGCCGACGGCACGCGAGGTAATCGTGGCGCCGGCGATGGCATCGATCTGCCAGGGGTTGACCTTGGTGCCATGCTTGACTGTCTTGACCGCGTTCGCCAGCATCGACAGATCGGCGCTGAGTTTGGCATCGAGGGCCTTGAAGTTGGCAAGGAAGTCCTTGTCGGTGATGATCTTGTCGCCGATGCCCGGCGTTTCGCGCATGTTGACGACACCGATGCCGACCACGCACTGGCACCCCGGCGAGTAGCCGAACATGATACGCACCGTGTCGGCGTAACCCTTGGCCGCACCTTCGGCGGCGATGCCGGCAAGCTTGCCGCTCTCGTCATAGGCGGCGAAAAACTTGACCGCGCCCGGCACAGTCGCCATGTCGCCAGCGCCGACTCTTGGCTCGACGCCGCCAGTGGGCAGCGCCACATATTCTGCGATCGACTTGGCCGCCGGGATCACCTTGAACACCGCGCGCTCGGTGGCGATGCGCTTGTTGGCAGCGACGGCGTCGTAGGTGCTCTGGTAGGCGCCGACGATGATCAGGCCGCAGATGGCCGAGACAAGGCCCAGAGTGCGCACCATCCCGGTCGTAGGCGTGACCTGCGGCGGCGGTATCCCGTGGGCAGGGCGGCCGGCTGGAAGAACTGCGTGGTGGGTGTGAGGCGTATTCATTTCTTTGGCTTGTTGCGCAGGAAGCGCTTCTTCGGTATCGCAGCGTTGGCATCGGTGCGCGACACATAACCCGGCGTGCCCTCGCGGCTGCGTCCCGGAACGCCGCGGCCGAAGGTGACTGGCTGCGTGACTTTCTCGATCAGCGGCGAAGCGGCGTTCGCAATCAGGATGGCATACATGACGCCTTCCGGCAGGCCGCTGTAGTAGCGGATCACCACGGTCAGCAGGCCGATCAGCGCGCCATAGACCCACATGCCGGCGGGCGTCACCGGCGAGGTCACCATGTCGGTCGCCATGTACACCGCGCCGAGGATCAGACCGCCCGAGAACAGCATGAAGAAGGGATTCGGGTAGCGCGAGGGATCGATGGCATACAGCAGCCAGGCGGTCAGTGCCGCGCTGCCGAGGATGGCGATCGGGATGCGCCAGTCCATGAAGCGGCGCGCCGCGAGATAGAGCCCGCAGAGCAGGACCAGGGCCGGCGCCGGACCGACCGCCATGTGGCCGGACAGCGAAGTCAGCAGCTCGACGGCATTCGCCACCACGCCGTCGAACTTCCACTTCGCCAGCGGCGTGGCGCCGGCCAGGGCATCGAGGTTCTTCAGCTTGAGCCACAGCGCGGCGTCGGCCGGCGTCATCAGCGGCCAGGCCAGCGAGGATGGAATGAACTCGGTGAAACGGCCACCGAGGAATGACGGGGTGTAAGTGGCAATGGAGGTCGGAAAGGCTGCCTGGACGAAAGCACGACCGACCAGCGCCGGATTGAAAACGTTGAAGCCGATGCCGCCGAACAGCGCCTTGCCCAGGGCGATCGCGACCAGACCGGCTACCGCGCCCATCCACAACGGGAAGCCCGGCGGCAGCGTCAGCGCCAGCAACAGGCCGGTGATCACTGCGGAATAGTCGCCGAGGTTGCCCGCCTGCGTACCGGTGCGGACAAAGGCGCGCTCGGCGTAGAGGCAGGTCGCAGTCACGACAATGATGGATGCCAGCGCCGAAATGCCGTACTGGAGAACGTAGAAGGCGCAGATCGGCAGCAGCGACCAGACCACGTGGCGCATGATCATCTCGACACTGCGCGACCCCTTGAGATGCGGCGCCGAAATGATTTCGAGCAAGGGGGTACTCATGCCGCCTTCTCGCGCAGGATCCGCTTGGCGACGCGGAACTGCTGCACCAGGGGAATGTTGGCCGGGCAAACGTAGCTGCAGCTGCCGCACTCGAAGCAGGTGCCGAGGAAATACCGCTCGCTCATCAGTTCGTATTGGCGCTTGGCCGCCAGCATGCCCAGCGCCGACGGATTGAGGCCCATCGGACAGGACTCGACGCATTCGCCGCACTTGATGCACGGATAGGTCTTGCGCATCGTGCGCTCCGCAACCTCGCGGCCGCGAAACACCAGGATGCCGGAGACGCCCTTGGTGATCGGCGTGTCGAGCGAGGCCACGGCCTGCCCCATCATCGGGCCGCCGAACACGACTTCGAGAAACTCGTCGCGGGCACCGACACAATCGAGCAGGAAGCGCAGCGGCGTGCCGATCGGCACCAGGTAGTTGCCGGGCTTTTCCACCGCCGTGCCGACCACGGTGATGACGCGCTCGATGAAGCCGAGGCCCCGCGGCATCAGCGCGCCCATCTGGGCCAGCGTGACCACGTTCTGCACATAGGCGCCGATCTGGTAAGACCGCGAATCGGGCGGCACTTCGCGCCCGACCAGCGTCTTGATCAGCATCTCGCCGGCGCCCTGCGGATACTTGGTCGGCACCGCCTCGACGCTGATCGTGCCGTCGTCCGGCAGGCAGGCGCGGATCGCCTCGACCGCATCCATCTTGTTGTCCTCGATGCCGATGATCGCGCGCGGGCCGCCGAGCAGCTGGCGCACGATGCCGATGCCGGCAATGATGTCCGCAGGCTTTTCGACCATGATGCGGTGATCGGAAGTGAGATACGGCTCGCACTCGCAGCCGTTGACCACCAGCGTATCCACCGGCCATTCCTTGGGCACCTTGAGCTTGGCGTGGGTCGGAAAGACGCCGCCGCCCAAGCCCACGATCCCCGTGTCCTGCACCGCCTCGATCAGTTCGTCGGCATCGAGCGCCGGGAGATACTGCGGCTGTTGCCACAGCACTTCCTGGGTCGAACCCGGATGCGCGCGGATGATGATCGCCTCGCTCCATGGCCCGTTGGCGGTCGGATGCAGGCGAATCGCCTCCACCACGCCGCTGACCGGCGCGTGATGCGGCACCGAGACGAAACCGTCGGCGGCGGCTATCGGCTGGCCGCGCAGCACTTCCTGACCGACGCGCACCAGCGGCTTGGCCGGACGACCGACCTGCTGCGACAGGTGTACGATCAACTGCGACGCAAACGGCAGGCGGCGGATCGGCATCGTCGCCGTCTCCTTGTGCTGCGGCGGGTGGATGCCGCGGGCAAAGGTTTCGCCGCGAAAGTAGTTGAGGAACTTCATCGTGCGCTCAGTTGTATTTCGCTGCCCGCACCATCAATTTTTCGACACCGGGTTCGCTCATGTTCCAGGGCGTGCCGGGATGGATGCAGCCTGCCGTGCACTTCTCGGCGGCCTTGACGATGTCGGCGAACTTCGCTCCCTTCGGATTGATGACGACGGCAAGCTTCTGGTCGTTGTAGGCGAAAGTCTTCGGCGCCAGGTTGATGCACTCGTCGCAGGCCGTGCATTCGGGCGTCTCGACCCAGACCGCCTCGTAGTCGCCGCCAGAGCTGCCTGCCGCCGCCGTATCGCCAGCGCCGAGTCCTGCAGCCGGGCCGACGTCGGCCATTCCGCCAAGCCCGAGGCTGGCGGAAATCTTCGCCAGCAGCTCGGCGCGCACCCGCTCCGTCACTTCGGCACTGTCCAACGAAGCGGCGTCGAGGCCGGCGAGGCCGCGCAGCTGGCGCCAGAAATTCAGCCGTTCCTCGCTGGAACGGACGAGCTCCTCGGTAACCAGCAGGCGCGTCAAACGGTTCTTCTTGTCTAGTGCCCAGATGTAGGGAAAATGCCCTTCGCGCTCGTCCTTGTCGAGCTTCAGGAAATCGGCCAGCAAGACCATCTGGTCGTTCCAGGTATCCGGCGGCGCCTTCCTGAACTGCTTGAGGAAGCGCGCCTCGGTGGCGGCGAAATCGGCGAAGGTCATCGGCAGCGTCATGCTCTGCTCGACGCCGTCGTCATCGATGTACTTGAGGCTGTAGGTCGGCCAGTCGGTATCGAGCGACGGGTTGCCTTCGAGACTGACGCACTCCCTGAACGTGGTGCCGGCATCGGGATCGAAGCGGAACAGCGGATAGGCGCGGCCTTCCACCGCCAGCTTGCTCTGGTCCACGCTGCGGTCGTCGCCGACGCCGTGTTCCGGCGGACAGACGGCGTAGATGTTGAACAGCGCCGGACGCCGACTGTTCAAGCCATCGACATAGCTCTCGATCAGGTGATTGACGTGGGCGATGGTGCCGGACATGACGTACGAGGTGCGGTGCGCCATGCCGATCAGCGAGATTTCCTTGCGCGTCTCCTGCTTGCCGCGCGAGGCGGCGCCGAACGGGGCCATGTCGGAGACCTGGCCGATGAAGCCCGAGGTGCAGGCCTGGCCGCCGGTGTTGGAATACACCTGCGTATCGACCACCAGAACCTTTATCGGCATGCCCGACATCAGCGCCCGCGAAAGATTCTGGAAGCCGATGTCGTACATGGCGCCGTCGCCGCCGAGGGATACCACCGGCGGGCACAGCAGCCACTCGTCGGCGGAGAACTTGTTCCAGGTGAAGCGGCGGAAGAAGTCATCGTCGCGATCGGGCAGATAGTCGCCGGCCAGTTCCATCTCGGCCATGCGCACGGCCTTGAAGCCATCGGCCATCTTTGCCATGTGGCCTTCGAAGATGCCCATCGCCACCGAGGGCGAATCCTGGAAGAGATGCGAGGTCCAGGGGAAAGGATAGGGGCTGAACGGATAAGTGGAACCCCACACCGAGGTGCAGCCGGTGGAATTGACGATGCCCATCTCGGCGCGCCCGCGCTTGCTCGGTCCCTCGACGTAGCGCCACTTCAGGTCCTTGAGCTTCTCCAGTAGTTGCGCGGTGTTCTTCACCCAGGCCGGATCGAGCAGTTGCGAGGGCTTGTCGGCATTGAGTCTGGCGGCGAAGTTGGACAGGGTCAGGTCATGCTGGCCGGTCGCATCGACGGCGCGCAGCACGGCACCGGTGTCGGTCAGGTCGACCGCCGAGGCAAGCTTGACGCGCATGTGCTGTTCCAGCCGCACGATCAGGTCGTCGAGCCTGTCGATGAAGGCCTTGACCCGCGGCTGCATCAGCGCCGTCACCGTCGAGGTGAACAGGTGGATCGCGGTCTTCTCGCCGCAGCCGAGGCAGGCGCCGTCGCCGCAGTTCATCGAGTTGTAGTTGTTCTTGTCGAGCAGCAGGGTTTCCAGCGCGCCGATTTTCTCGTCGAGGCTGTCGATGCGGCTGTATTCCTTCGGCGTGGTCGGCAGCTCGAGCCATGTGCTCCAGTCGCGGCGCAGGCGATCCACCGATTCGTCGGTCTGCGTCACCATTTCCAGCGCGTTGTCCTCGCAGACCGTGACGCACAGCTTGCAGCCCTTGCAGGTATAGGGATTGACGGTGATCGAGAAAAGTCCGCCGCTGCCCTTGGCTTTCTTCTCCTTCTGCGTCCAGTAGGGCTTGGTGCTGCCGAACTGGAAGCCGCCGAGCTGGATCTGCAATTGAGTGAACTCGGCGGCGAGGCCGCCGCGGTCCGCGTCCGGCGCCTCGGCGATCACCTCGTCGATGGCGATATCGATCAGCGGACGCACGGCACCCCCGTTGCGGTCGATCAGCGCCCGCAGCTTCTTCTCGGCGGAGCGCACCGCACGGCGCAGGAAGCGCGTCGGCGTGCCGGAGGTTTCGATGCGATTGACGGCGGCGTTGAAGATGTCCGGAATCGAGCTGACCAGGCCGGGAATCGCCGAGTCCGGGCACTCGACATAGCAGTTGCCGCAGGCCGTGCAGTTTTCGGCAATCCACACCGGGTGCTCGAAGCGGATGCCCGTCATGTCGCGGAAAACGCCGGTAGCGGCCGGCAGCAACGAGGCGCCGATGAAGGGATCGACCAGGTTGTCGTTCCCCTTGCCGGTCAGATAGAAATGGCCGGTCTGCTCCCAGAAGCGGTGGATGTCGGCCGTCTTGCCGTCACCCGCCGGCAGCTGCCGCAGCATGATGGGCAGGCCGGCATCCTGCTTGGCGAAGCGCTTGCGCGTGGCGCCCACCTCCTTGTCGGTGATTTCCGTCAGCTCGGTAAAGCCGCGGCGCACCACGCGCAGGTTGTCGGCCACCACGCGCGCGCCCTTGCCGCCGAACTTGGCCTGCAACTGGTCCTCGATCGCGGTGAACAACGCTTCCTCGGTCAGTCCGGCGTTCTGCATCAGCGGGCTGGCGGCGAAGAAGGCTCCCTGGAAGGCAATGCCCTGCATGCGCAACTGCAGCTCGGCTGCGCCGGCTTCGTCGCGGGCGATCTGGAAGGCGTCGAGGTAGTAGACGCGGATCTCGTTGTCGACGATGAACTTCTGCGCCCAGAGCGGGAAGCTGGCCCAGGTCTCCTTGCCCAGGTTCGACTGGATGATGAAGAAGCCGCCCTTCTTGAGGCCGGACAGAGGATTGCTGTGGCCGAACACCACCGGATCGGGCGAGAGCACGACATCGACATAGACGTACTCGCAGTTGATGCGGATCGGTTCCGGTGCCGCGGACAGGTAGTAGGTGGTCGGCTGGCCCTTCTTCTCCGAGCCGTATTTCGGATTGGCCTTGATGTCCCAGCCGAGCAGCTCGAACAGGGTCATCGCCAGGTTCTTGCCGGTGGTGATGGCGCCCCAGCCGCCGACCGAATGCATGCGCACGGTGATCGCGCCTTTCGGCAAAAGGTTGGGATTCTCGGAGCCGCGTACGCCCATTTCGCGGATCCGCGGATATTTGTCGGCGATGTCCTGCTGATGCACTTCGTCCTTCGGATTCAGCGGGTCGCGGGCGAAGTCGATCGAGAGATAGAAGAACTTGCGCTGCGTGCCCTCGGGCAGCATGTTCTCCACCGTGCCGATCAGCGCCTCGGGTTGCAGGTCGCGCGAGCCGAGGCCGTAGCAGCCCGAATACAGGCGCGGCATGTCGGCCGCCGTGGAATAGCTGGCGTAGTCGGGATACGGCTTGACGCCATCCGCCCCGGCCATGCCGTTCTCGATGCACTTGGTCAGCACGGCCCGCACTTCGCGCATCAGCGGCAGGTCTTCGGCCAGCGGCTGGTCGGTGCGCTCCAGCACCGCCACGCCCTTCTTGCCGCGCAGCACGTGGCCCAGCAGGTCGCCGGGGAAGGGACGGAACATCGTCAGGTTGACCACGCCGACCTTGAGCTTGCGCGTTTCGCGCAGATAGTCCGCCACCGCCTCGGCCTGGACGATCATGCTGCCCATGCCGACAATCAGGTAGTCGGCATCCTCGGCCTTGAAGGCAGCAACGCGCTGGTAGCGGCGGCCGGTCAGCGCGGCATACTCGTCCATGCAGGTGTTGGTGATGGCCTCGATGTGGTCGAAGAAATACGGGCGCTGACCGGCGGTAGCCTGCATGTAGGCATCCTGGTTCTGCACCGTGCCCGATACCAGCGGGGTATCCACGTCCCAGATCGCCGGCACGCGGCGGCGCTTCGGCCCGAACAGCATTTCCTGCGCCGGTGTCGGCGTGTCGATCAGGTCGTCCGGCTTGCCGAGGTATTCGGCCACCAGTTCGCGCTCCGGCAACAGCGCCGACTCGATCAGGTGCGTGGTCAGAAAGCCGTCCTGGCCGATGATGGCCGGCGTCAGCGACAGCTCGGCCACCTTGCGCGCGATCAGGTTCAGGTCGGCGGCTTCGGTGGCGCTCTTCGCCATCACCTGGATGAAGCCGGTGTCATCGACGCAGTGGTAGTCGTCGTGGCCGGCATGCACATTGAGCGAAGCCTTGGTGATCGCGCGGCAGCCCATGTTGAGCACATACGGCAGGCGCTTGCCGACCGCTGCGTAGAGCGACTCATGCATGAAGGCGACGCCCTGCCCCGACGAGAAATTGACGGCGCGCAGACCGGTCATCGACATGCCGGCGGTGACGCCGGCGGCGGCATGCTCGGATTCGGGCTCGATGAAAATCAGCGGCTTGTCGGAAATATTCAGGTGGCCGGCGGCGACTTCCTCGGCCCAGTATTCGCCCATCTGCGTCGATGGCGTGATGGGGTAGGCGCCGGCGGCGTCGGAGGCCTCGCGCTCGACGTGGATGACGGCGGTATTGCCGTCGACGGCATCGCGCACACCGGGGTACTTCACCGGCTTCGCCTTCTGGCCCGCGCTTCCTGGTTCGAGCAGCGACGACGAGAATATTTTCTTGATGATTGACGTAGGCATGGTGTTTCCTCGAAATTCGAATTCAGTGGTGCTGACTTAGTGACGCAGCGGCAAAGGATCGTTGCGCAGGATTCTCTTGGCGGCGGCTCCCTTGGCCGGCCGGTCGGGCGTGTCGAACCAGACGATGGCACCAGTCGGGCAGCGCTCGATCGGAGCCCGCGTGGCGCGGTCGTTGCAGTCGTAATTGACCACCGCCAGGTTATTGGCCAGTTGCATCAGCTTGAGCGGCGCATCGGCAACGCACTTGCCGCAGGCGGTGCACGCCACTTCGCAGGACGCCTCGGCGGTGTCGCCGTCCGCCTGGTTCTTGCACGCCACCCAGAGCCGGTGGCTCACCGGTTCCAGACTGAACAGGCCCTTGGGGCAGACCTCGACGCAGTCGTTGCAGGCCGTGCACTTTTCGCTATCCACTTGCGGCAGACCGTGCCGGTCCATGGCGATGGCATCGAAGGTGCAGACCGTGGCGCAGTCGGCCAGTCCCAGGCAGCCCCAGGCGCACTCCTTGCCGCCGCCGGACACGACTGCCGCCGCGCGACAGGTCTTCAGTCCTTCATAGCGGGCGCGCAAAAAAGCCACATGCTGGCCGCCACCGCAGGCCAGCCGCGCCACTTTTTTCTCCACCGTTCCGGCGGCGACGCCGAGCAGGTCGGCAATGCCCTGACGCTGCTGCTGCGTGTTGACGGTGCATTGCGCGGGAATGATGTCGCCATGGACGACCTTCTCCGCAAAGTCGCGACAGCCGGCCTGACCGCAGGCGCCGCAATTGGATTTCGGCAACAGTTCCTCGACCTCGCCGATGCGAGGGTCCTCGAAGACATAAAGCTTCTTGTTGGCAAAGGCGAGCATCAGCGCCAGGACCACTCCCAGTCCGGCCATGAATGCCCCCGATACCGCCAGATTCGACAACGACTCCACTACTGTCCGCTCCCTTGTCAGCCCGGTCCGCCATTTCTCTTTAGACCTGAAATAAAAACCACTAAAGCATCATGGGTTTGCTGCCACAGTTACACAATGCCCCCAGGCGCGGCAATCCGCGTTGACGTGGAACAAGGGATGAACTTGCAGTGCAGCAGCGCCACTTTGAATCCAGCCGTCCGCATCCTTGGGGGCGCGAACGGCGGATTCCATCACGGCGCAGTCGGGAGTTGCTCCCGATCTACAGACGAAGTCGGCGCTTTGGCGCCGGCTCAGGGAAACAGGCAAGGCGGGGTCTTGCTTCGCCTGTTTGTGACAAGTCAACTATAAGACATGCAACCGGATCCCGACAGTGGATAATTTTATTTCCGCATTCGGCGAGTTCATTGGGCGATAGGGGGCTAAAGAGCAGGCTGGCAGTGCGCCAGAACCCAGTCCAGCAGCTCCGCCACCACCGCCTCGCGATCCAGGTCGTTGAAGGTCTCGTGGCGGCTGCCGGGCCAGAGACGCAGCGTGCGATCCGGCCCGCCCCACAGATCGAAAATCTCCCGGCTGCCGGCGGGATCGGTCAGCCGGTCGGCATCGCCGTGAAACAGATACACCGGCAGGCCGAGCGCAGCCGCGGCCGCGCGATTGGCCGCCATCGCCTGCAGCAGTTCCGCTCCGGTGCGGG
The DNA here is from genome assembly GCA_026399435.1 of Rhodocyclales bacterium. GTDB lineage: Bacteria > Pseudomonadota > Gammaproteobacteria > Burkholderiales > Rhodocyclaceae > Sulfuritalea. Next base: position 8,478 of record JAPLQX010000013.1, on the reverse strand, counting down.
CCGGCGGCGCCAGCAGGCTCACCAGCGGGTCGGCGACATAGGCTGCCACCGCCGCCGCATCGCGGCTGATGGTCGCCGGATCGATGCGCGTGCCGCGCAGATGCGGCAGCCAGCGCGACAGCAGGGGCGCCAGCGCCACCAGAAGGCGCGGCACGTCGCCACCGATCTTGAGCGCCGCGGACGACAGGATCAGCCCCGCCACAGGCCGCCTGCGCTGCACCAGCCAGCGCAAGGCAATCGCGCCGCCCATGCTGTGTCCCATGAGGAATACGCGGCGCCCGACGGCAAGCTCCTGCGCCTTTGCCAGCAGCGCATCCACATCCAGCAGGTAGTCGTCGAAGCGCTCGACCCAGGAACGCTCGCCCGGCGAACGCCCGTGGCCGCGCAGGTCGACCGACACGACGCCCAGACCGCGCTGGTTGGCCCTCTCCGCCAGAAAGGCGTAGCGCCCCGAATGCTCGGCGATGCCATGCACCACGGCCACAACCGCATGAACCGTGGGCGGCATCCAGGCCTGGCCCGACAGGCTCACGCCGTCGGCGGCGCGCAATTCAAAGGGAAGGAGTTCGCCGCTCATATCCGTGCCCCCGTTCGACCGCGAGAAGGGAAAAGCCTACCGGCGATCCCGGGCGACGAAGGGCTCGACCAGCGCCTCCTGTACCGAGTCGTCCCGGTTGAGCGCCTTGTCGAAGCTGGCGTTCCAGACATCGGCGTTGGCCAGATCGGCGCCCTGCATGTCGGCCTTGAAAAACACCGCCTGGCGCAATGTCGCGCCCGTCAGCCGCGTCGCCTTGAGCTTGGCATTGGTGAAATCGACCTGCTCCATCGCCGCGCCGGTCAGGTCGGCCCCGGACAGATCGGTGCCGATCAGCCGCGCCCCGCTGAACACGGCGCGGAACGCGTAGCAGTTGCGAATCGAACCGCCGGAAAGATCGATCCCCTCCATCAGGATGTCCTTCAGGTAGGCGCCGGAAAAATCGGCCCGCACCGCCTTCGTATTGATCAGGTTGGCGCCGAACAGGTTGGCGCCGGTGAGATTCGCCCCGCTCAGGTCACCGTCATCGAAGGTCGCATGAAACAGATCGGCATCACGCAGATCCGCATCGTTGAGCTTGGCCCCGGTGAAGTTGGCCCATTTGGCGTTGCTGCCGCGCAAATCCGCGCCGGACAGATCGCCCTTGCGGAAATCGGTGCTTTCCATCTTGGCGCCCGCCAGGCGCGCACCACGCAAGTCCTTTCCCGCCAGTTTCTTGCGCGAGAAATCGCATTGCGAAAGATCCGTGGCAGCCATCGGCGCGGCGCAGTTGCCCATCGGCAAATCCGCTGCCGTCACATCGAGAACGACGGCCAGCGGCAGCAGCAGGGCAATCATCGTGCGTGATTTTTTCATGTTGTCCCCCTCCCCTTGCAGACAATGATCGGCCATTCTATGCCTTCCCGGCCGGCTGACGTTTGACCAGCCTGCGATAGACCGCAAGATCGGCCGCTGAAAAGCAGCAGAAGAACACCTCTTCGATGGTGCCGAGCCCGGGCAGCGCCGCGCGCACGGCCTCCACCGCCGCCGAGCAGCGAGGAATTGGCGGCATTGACAATGGCATCCACTTCAAGATGGGTAATGTCGGCTTGCATGGCACGAAGCTGCGATGGCATCAGACAGGACACCTCGACACGATGGGCTCTTTGTCAGCGAAGCCTAAGGCCGGGCGCCCATCACCCGGTCGAGAAACTGAAACATCCGCTGCCGCGAGTCGGTGGTGTCTTCGACGCTGTAGCGGTAGGTAACCGTGGTGCCGCGCACATCGGTCTTCGAGAAACCGTCGAGATTGCTGCAATCCCAGCAGTGCGTGGCCTGCGGATAGACGTGCCACTCGATCGGCGCGCCAGCCGCCTTGGCGGCGCCGAGCTTGGCCGCGCATTCGTCGGCAGGCGTTTCGTTGTCGAGCTGGCCCATCAGCACCAGCAGCGGGCGATCGATATCGGGCTGCACGATTTCGTAGGACGCGGCAGTCGGCGGCCTGATGGTGAAACACCCCGGGTAGAAGGCAACGGCGGCGGCAAAGCGGGTAGTCGGCACGGCATTGCCGCTCCAGCGGGCGCTGCTGGCCAGCACGCTGACCATCGCCCCCCAGGAAAATCCCGCCAGCGCGATGCGCTTGCGGTCCACAAAATCGAACTTCTGCAAGTGCTCCGCCGCCTGCAGCGCATCCTTGACACCCCGCGAGAAGAACACGCCGCCTTTCGGCCCGTAACAAACCGTATCCACACCGCGCGGGCCCAGGCTGTCGACCAGCAGCGCCACATAGCCGCGCGCCACCGCGTCCTTCGCCCAGCCCAGCATCGACTGGTTCTGCCAGCGGGGACTGCCCAGGCCGCCGCACTGATGCACCAGCACCAGCGCCGGAAACGGGCCGACCCCTTCAGGCTTCAACAGCGCCATCCTGGGCCGCTCGACGGCAGACAAAGCCGATGGCTCCGCAGGAAACTGGAGGTCGCTCGCCTGCGCCGGCTGCGCCAGCGCGGGTCCGCAGGCCAGGATCGCACCCAGAAAGAAAAGAAGTTTCAATCGGCATCTCCTCATGATCCTGGAATCCTCACTCCTCGATCGCGCCGCGGGCGATCTCGAAGCAGGCGTCGACATGCGAATTTCCCAGATACATCATCGCCGCCACGCTGAGCGCGGCCGCGGCAGCCTGCCCGGCGAAAGGAATGTATTTGAGCACCTGCTTTGCAGCCATGCGCGCGCCGACCTTTTTCAGGGCAGCCACGACAAGTTTTTGGGTAATGGCGCGGCCCGCCAGGTCGGAGCCGACTTTCTTCAGCATCGCGTAAATCGCCACCTTGTGCCGCGTATCGAGTTCTTCGATTTGCTCCGGGGTCAGCCCGAACTTCCGGTTGATCGCCGGGATCAACTGCAACAGCATGCCGACGTCGCCCGCGATGTCCACTCCCGGAATCGGAATCAGCGACATGCCGCCCGAGCTTGCCGCGCGCCGCCGGACCATCTTCCTGCACGACGCGCGAACCTTCTCCAGTTCCGTCATCGACGCCGGCAGCGCCTCAAGCTTCTTCATGCTGAAATGCCCGTCATCGCTTTGGCCCGGGAAAGCGTGGATGCGTGTCGCCGATGTCCAGCCAGGACGCCTTCGAGCCGACATGAATATGAAAGACATTGCTGCAGACGAAGGGCGTATCCACGGTGCCGAGGCGCAGACGCTTTTTCGCCGGCAGATCGTCCCGCGCGCTGTAGATCGGACTGCCGCAGTTGCCGCAAAAGACCCGGGCCTTGCCCGGCGTGGCTCGATACTCCCTGAGCAGCTCGCTGCCCGAGATCAACCTGAAGCGCGCGGAGTCGATCGGGCCCACCGCGGCAAAGGCCGAGCCCTGCGCCTTGCGGCACTGCGAACAATGGCAAATCGAAATCTCCTCGATTTCGCCGTCATACTCGAAGCGGACACCACCGCACAGGCAGCTTCCCTTAATCACTTGTCGCTCCTTTCAGGAAACACCTGCCGTGCATAACGCAAAGCGTGAATAGGCACAGGTGGACCGGGAATGCGTCCTGAGACTTGTTGCACTTCAATGTTGAAACTACGCGTCATTGTCATTGGGGCGTAGGCACGTCAAATACCAGGATGGCTAGCAGAAGCTCGCGATTCGCGTCGTCCCTATGCGAAAAGCAATAGCGAAATCGGGTATCAGTACGCCCAGCCAGCTCGCGCTTGAAATTGGGATGCTGTTTTGCGGCTTCTGGAATCGTGGCGAGAACGCGAGAGAAATCGCGATTGCGATTAAAGATGATCACTGCGGTTTTGGTATCTCGCCAAGAGCTATATCCCAGTAGTTGGTCGATGGTTTCAGATAGCTTCTTTGGACCGCCCCAGAATTTGCATTCGGCAATGAAGATGTTCTTATCGCCAGAACGAACTAGGATGTCGGTCTTGCCTTCGTAGTTGAAGGTCTCGCCTGTCGCTTGGCCTTCATAGTGCCCATTTAGTTGAACTAGAAAGTGGGTGCGCAGTGCTTCCTCATCCATATGGTGAAACGCGGACGGGCTACGCTCCATGACATGAGCCATGTTGTCGAGGACGCTAAGAATGTGCTCGTAGTCGTCGTCGTTCAAAACCGGCTCCGGCTTGTATGGGGCGGAACTGGCGGGCGGCATTGTCGGGGCGATTTTTCTCTTGACCTCTGGTGCGGAGAAAGTTCGCTGATTTCCATCTCGCTGTTTCATTTTGAAGCCAAGCGCGCCAACTAGGTTTCGGTCAGCAAGTAGTTTCTGTCGACGAGATTCAATAGATGTCTTTGCTCCTTGAAAAAGCTGCTGATTCAATCCGGCGGTATTTGTGCGTAATGTGCTGAGATGAGATTGAACCTCGTTGATCGTTTGGTTAATCGATTGCTGAACACCATCAGCGGTGAGGTCTGTTCCAGAGATTCGAAGTACCAAAGCATTTGATCGGACTTCCGCCCTCGGCGGGCTCATTGTGTAGGAAGTTGGCCGCACACGGAATACTTCAGAGTCCCCGGTGAATGGAATCTCAACTTCCAATTCAGTTCCTGGAACATACACTGGCCGGCTTCGGTCATCGATCCAGCGTCTTGGGTCATGCCGTACGTCAATCTTTGCCTCGCGCTGATCGACAACGATTTCTTCGGTGACAAGTGCTGGGACTTCAATTTTGAATTTTGATTCGAAGTACCGTGCTAGGTCATCAACTGCCGTATTGAGCAGGCGGTCGCCGTTTACGGCTGCAATCTCTTCCTGCATTTTTTTCAGTTGATTTTGCTCGACTGAAAACCAGTCGGCATCAGAAAACAAGTATTGGCGATCGCGCATGATTAGATGGTGTGTGGATTATGACGCCGAACGTCTGAATTCACCGGCGCTGCGCGGCTTTATCGCGCAGCGTCCGGTGGAATGATGGGTTCGACCCCGCGTGCGAACGAGGCAATGGCCTATGCCGGAGAATGATTTTTGAGCCACTCGCGCAGGGCCGCATCCACGCGCGTTTGCCACCCCTCGCCACTTTCGCGAAATTGCTCAACCACTTCTCTCGACAAGCGAATGGTGATGCGCTCTTTGGTGGGTGATTTCTGAGGGCCGCGCACTCCTAGTTTCTTTCTTAGGGATGACGGCAATACTTCCGCGGCCGACCTAAATTTCGCCATATCTTCGGCGGTTAGTTCGCGGACCTCGCCGTGCGTGTCAGTCAATGGTTTGCGGCTTGCCATGTCTATTTGCCTCTCTCGTATTTGCTTTACGGAAGCTGATTACCCGAATGCCTGTCTCGGTCTCGGTAAAGCACAGCACATGCAGCCGGCGATCCAGGTAGCACAGTGCGATGAAACGGGTTTCGCCATATGACTTTCGGGTGTCCGGAAACACCAGTGCAGTATTGAAATCGACTTCTGCCACTCGGTCGAACGAAAGCTGGCGCTCTTTGATGTTTCTCTCGTTCTTGGTCGGATCAAAGTCGACTTTCATGGGCTAGAGTGTATGCACAAATAGCTGGCGCGTCAATGTTTATTGTATGCACAACAACACTCTGTAGATTCGCGAGAATGTGGGGTCGAACGTTTGAAATCACCGGCGCTGCGCGGCTTCATCGCGCAGCGTCCGGTGGAATGATGGGTTCGGCGTTACGGAGCTAAACGGCATGTTTGCTCGTCCACGGCGGCGGCAGGTAGCAACCCTGCCAGGAATTGATTGAATGTCGGAGCCAGTTCTATATCTTCACCCGAATCGACATCGAGCCATCTGACACACGGCGTTTCGGACTTTCGATAGTCCAAAGTGATTCACCAATCGCCCTCGCCAGCGAGAAGAATTTGCTTTGGCGGAAGATCCCACTCGTGAGTCATGTACTGGCTGTTGAAAATGTTGTGAGAGCCTGACGGTGATTGTGTCGAGCCAATTCCGAAAAGCTCGAGAAACGGCACATGGTCTTCAGCCCAAGTTGTCTTTTGCCCTGTAGGAAACACAAACCCTTGTGTATAGCCGCCATTCTGAACACGCCACAGGGCGACCAACTCTTCGGGAAATTTGACGTTAAGCACTCGCTCAGCTTCTTTCAAGGATTCCACAGAGATTGGCGAGTTGTGATCAAAGTCACTAGCCCAGAACGTTGAGGGATCGATAGCCATGCGCGATGTTTAAGACGCCGAACGTTCAAGGTGACCGGCGCTGCGCGGCTTTATCGCGCAGCGTCCAGAGAGCGAAGCGAACGGGGTCGACCGCAGGGTTGGGGGTTTGGCTAAGCATTTGAGCGTTCCTCGGCCTGTCATGCCCGGCGTGACTTAAGAAACCTGAACAAGCCGAAAAGCAAAATGATAAAAGCGACGGGCGCTGTAATGAGGATGTAGAAAAAGAAGTAATTTAGATCTGAGTTGCCTTCAGTGACGTGAAGGTTTATCAGCATGAAGAGATAAGGGCTTGCGCCAAATATGATGGTGCAAAAAAAGAAAGAAGCCCACTTCGAATTGGTAGACATAAATTTACAGTCTGGCTAGAGCGAGAGCGCGGCTGTTCCGCCCAAGCGGTTCCAAAAGTCGGCGCTGGCGATACGGCGACGAGAGGCAATCCGCAACAGAAGCGCAGCGAGAAATCTTGTGATTGGCTATAGAGCAATGACGTACGGATGGAGACCCCCAACGTCTGACATAACCGGCGCTGCGCGGCTTCATCGCGCAGCGTCCGTGTTGATGGATGGGTTAGCCGTCATCGTTGCCGCTCTCTATACAGTCTTCGCCCGCTCTGAGACTCCAGTTCAAGAGTGCTAGCCGTGATCTGGATGATTCTGTCCCGCGACACGTCACCAACTGGCGAAAGGTCGGCGTTATCGCTCTTAGTAATTACTGTAACCAGCATTCCGTTGTCAATTTTCCATTCCCCAAACGTTTGCACATCAAAAGGCGCTACACCATTCTTCTTGATGTGAGTGACGACCACGAACTGTCCATCTGGTTTAAACGTTTCGTATCCCCTTACCTCGACACCTGGACGTGTTTCAACCCCTGTCCAAGTACCCACAACGTTTCGATGAAACTCAAGGTCACTCTGCTCAGCGCAAGCGCCTAGCGACAGAACGAACAGAGAGGCAAGAATAGTAACGATGCGCATGATTTGCGACGGCCAACGAATAGCGTTTATCCGCCGCTGAGGGAGAGCAAGTCGAGCACGAAGAGTCATGGCGGCGGATAAACGCTATTCGTTGAACTAAACCGCTGACGCGGTGGTGGCGCGAGTCACCGCCGCGTCAGCGGTTTAGTTCAACGTTTGAGTTCAGGGGCGCTGCGCGGCTTCATCGCGCAGCGTCCCCTGGAACGATGGGTTGGACACCATACCCCGCCAACCGAGTACCACCCGATAGAGAGATTTTCCATTGTGTGCCTGTCTTCTTGCAAAAGACATCGTCGGATACCTGGCCACCGGTTGTCACTTTGGTTACTTTTAGAAGGTAAACAAGTTTTACGGTTTGTCGATCGACGTTGACTTTAAAGACGATTCTTTCATCTCCCACGTAACCAACGTCAGGAATGTATTGGTGATTCAAAGATCCGTCTTCGAACTTGGAATAAACCACTTTTCCATGCTTGGGCGGCTCAGCCAATTCAACATTGCTCGATGCAGGCACGGCGACCGTTCGCTTTTCGTAAAGCTTGAAATACTCTGCGGCCGCATATTCTGGCGAAAGACTGCTCGCATAGCCTTGCTGATATTGCCGATCTTGTGGGTTGTAGTCGACACCAAAGCAAAGGCCCATGGCGCGCTCTTGGTTTATGGCAGTCTTTGGCACTTGGCTCGCTTGCGCAATCGCCGCAGCCACGTAGTATTCGGGCACAGTGGGCGTATCAAGCGCGCTTGCAGAAGATGCGTGGCCAAGCAGGGCGATTGCCAAATAGCGGATAGGTGAGTGCTTAGTCAGCATTGAGGACTTTATGGGGTCCAACGTAGAAGTGACCGGCGCTGCGCGGCTTTATCGCGCAGCGTCCAGTGACCGAAGGGAACGGGGTCGACTGCCGGGTTGGGCGAGAGACTACGCGAGGGCACGGGAAAATGAGTCCGCGCAGGAGTCGGCGCTGGCGACACGGTGATGGGACGGAGCGCGGCGGGAACACCGGCGCAGACCGAACGCTTTTGGCATGCAAGCGCGACGACGGTAAGCCAACGGTGCGCCAACGAAGGCACGGGCACTGCGGGCAGCGGTGACAAGGGTGCGGATGCTGACGTTACCGAAGCCACGGCGGGTTCATTGTCACCACAGGCACGGGAAGGCCACACGGCTGCCCACGCCGAAGGCACGGTGGCTACACGCTCAGCGACGGGCAGCGACGCCGAAGATGTTGACGACAGCGGAAGCGACGACGGTTGGAGCGCGCGCCCGCAGTGCGCTGCGCCGCGATGACGGTTGCAAGAGTGACTGCGGTGACCAACGATCTTCACTGAACTCTCCCTCCTACTGCCGCGAGGCCCAACGT